>JAJQFQ010000229.1 GCA_021201035.1 Clostridiales bacterium | reverse complement strand
CACACAGCGGTTCATGTCATGAATCAGCAGAGGATTCTCCTCGTTCATCTTGATGCCCTTGCTGCGGACACGCATGCGCGCGTTATTTGCACCTATGTACTGGATCAATGTCTGCATCTCGCAGTTACCGTATTTCGGACAGGTGGAACAATCCTCCGGATGTCCCGCCAGCAAAAGCTCCAATGCAAGCGTTCTCAATCGGTTCACCCGCTCTGTCTTTGTATGAACCACCATACCGTCTTTTGCCCGCAGCGTACAGGACGGTGTGACGCCTTCGATACCGTCCACCTCCACAATACACATACGGCAGGATCCATTCTCCGGAAGATCCGGATGATGGCACAGGTGCGGAATGTAGATACCCGCATTCAGGGCACATTCCAGCACATTTGCGTTGTCCGCCACCTCCAGGCGAACGCCGTCAATCGTAATGACCGCCATAAAAACCTCCTCCATTTGCAAACCGTCATATCTTTTGCAGCAGATTCGTCAACCATATCCGTGTTATTTTCAACGTTTGTTGACTTCCTGGTCATATTATATCATAATAAATATGGATTTTCTTCCGACAGACGTTGAAAATACAGGGTGTATGGTTTTTTATTTTCAACATTTGTTCAATAGGAGAAAGTGACAAATAATACCAGGCTTAAAAGCAGAGATGGTCATGAAAAATATGATATAAAATAATCGCCAACCGGGAAAGGCCGACAGAAATGATTAAATTACAGACTTTATTAGATAAAATATCCGAATCTGAAAATATCACAATCACCACCAATACCAGCCATCCGTTCGGACAGGACAATACCTGTTTCTATCATCCTGACCGCATGATCAGCCGGGCAGAAATTCTGACAAAAGATACCGTACCCGACACAGACACGCTGTATCTTACCGCAAAGGATCAGCTGCTGCAAAACGAAACACTCACACAGCACATTCCGGATACCGCACAGCCCTGCCTGGTTCTCACAAACCGGGATCCGGGCGCCTCATTTCCGCTGCTGTTGGTTCCGAAACCGACAAACATCGACCAATTGTTTCACAAAATCACCGACCGGCTGCGATTCGAAGAACAGCTGCAATACGAAGTCAATGAACTTTTCCGCCTGCTCCACACCGGCAAAGGGTTGGAGGACATCATCCTTCATGCCGAAGCTATGCTCGGGCGGGGTATATCGGTACTGGACGCCGGCTACAGTATGCTGGCCGTCTCGCCTCTGATGCTGCAGCTTCCCTTCGGTGTGGAACGCAACGAAGCCGGGAACTTTCTGAGTATACAGGAAGCGGAAAGCCTGCGCAGACTTCAGATCGAGCATCAGATCTATCAGCACACACAGGCATTTTTCATTCAGACAGAAGACCATCCCGACACCAGCTGGATCTTCTGCTCCATCCGCATACAGCACGTAATGTCCGGCTATGTCGCCGTCTGTCTGCCAGGACAGGAACAGGCCACTGAACATGAGCTTCGGCTGACGACAGCCATCTCCGACATCTGTGCCGTCGAAATGCAGAAGCATGATTTCTTTGTCTGGCAGACCGGCCTGCAGTATGAAACATTCTTCAGCGATCTGATCGAGGGACGATTTAATAATTTAAGTATGGTAGAAACCCGCTTTCAGGTTTTAAAGCATCATCTGGGAAAATTTTTCTGCCTTGCCATTCTGTACTGTACCGAGCCGCATAACAGTGAATTGTTCAACCGGCGGCAGATGGCCGCCCTGCGAAAAACTTTTTCCGGCAGCATGTCTGTTGTATACCGGAACAATATCGTACTCCTGATCAATCAGGACGAACCGGTATTGCTGCGCGCAGAGCTAACCGGTCCGCTGGAACAATTCGCGATACACAACCATCTGAAGGTAAGCTTAAGCCAGCCGTTCGCAGATATTCTGAAGACAAATATGTTCTACGAACAGGCTCAGCACACACTGGAGCTCTCCGACATGAATGATCCGGATCATCATTTATTCTTCAGTACAGAAGCACTCCCGGAATATCTGTTCTCAAAATGCAGCTATGCGGAACTGGAAAGCGGCATCCACTACCACATTTTCCAGTTGCAGGACTATGACCGTGAATACCATACGGAATTTATCACGACTCTCCGCGCCTGGCTGGATCATAACCGAAACGCCGCGCAGACCGCGGAATATCTGCACATCCACCGCAGCACGCTCTTTTACCGGATCAAGAAAATGGAAGAACTGTTGGGCGTCCGCCTCACGGACAGCAGGCTGCTGTTTCTGTATGAACTGTCGCTGAAGGTCTGGGATTACCTGAGCAAATAAAATATACAATTCTCTGAGGGAGCTTTTTACGGTCAGAAATCATAAATTTCGGAACTCTTTAACACCTTAATTCTCTCCGCTTTACTGATAGTTCCCGCAAATATTCTGCAGATAAGCAAGAAACTCCTCCCTCACGTTTTCCGGCCGCAAAATCTGCACGCCGCTGCCGAGTCCTGCCACCCAGCCGAAAAACTGCGGGCTGACAGCAATATCCACGCTGACGCGGAACGCATGCTCCCCCTGCGGGATCATCATCACGTCCTTTCCGAAGCGGTCCAGAATCACGCCGGCGATAGAATCTTCGCAAAGCAGCGTGACCTTCTCCTGACGGCCGCCGAACATACCGAACGTTCGTTTTTCAAAAGCAACAATATCAAAATGATCGAACTGTTCCTTTCCCAGACGGGATTCTGTCAGCAGCTCCATCTGCTGCATCTTGTCCACGCGGTAATGCTTCAGCTGATCCGCCTGCGCGTCATAGGCAATCATATAATAGTTCATATCATCCCAGGTTAAAGCCCAGGGACTTACCACATAAAATGCCCCATCCTTTTTCGGACGCAGTTCCTTGTCCTTTGTCCATGCAGTGTAACGAAAACGAATCTGTACATTCGTATAGATCGCCGTGTGAATATAGTCCACATTGTAATAAACAGTCTCATTCTCCGTCTTCGTCCGCTTATATAAAAATACCTGCTGCTGCAGCTGTCTGGCCTCTTCATGGCTGGCCAGGCGCTCCAGCTTCCGGATCAGCTCATCCGTCTTTTTCTCTGTGATGGACTTCGACGCCTGCACCGCGTCCACCAACAGCTTGAGTTCTGGCAATTCAAAAACACGGGAACCAACATAATATCCCGGCGTCCTGCCCTTCTGCTGTATCACGTCCAGCCCAAACTCCTGCAATGCGGCAATGTCATTATAAATACTTTTTCGCTCCGCGGGGACGTCATACTCCATCTGCAGGATATCACAGAGCTCATTTGCCGTCAGCATATGATTCTCATCCGTGTGTTCCATCAAAACCCGCATCAGATATAAAAGCTTCATTTTCTGTGTCTGTGCCGTCGCCATACCATTCACTCGTTTTCCATTTCACAGACAGATCTGCCTGTCGGTTTCTGTCAATCCCATAAGTGTCCCGTCCGCTTTGTCTTCTGATCTGTCCGATCAGAAATTTCTCCAAACACCCAGATAAATAACAGTAAAAGTATTCCTGCAATCAATAATGCCATTTTGTATTCCTCCTGTCAATGTCTCTTTAAATCAGTTATTTAAGGAACTTTAGATTAATATGAACGATCGATTTAAAAAGACTATACAAAAATGGTTGTCCTGGTTTTGGGATTTTCAGAAAACAAAGTGTCGCCCCGTCATTTAAATCCAGGTCTGTCACTTCCACGATCCGACATACACTTCGTCATCCGCTCTGCCGTAGGCAGTCACCTGATCCGCGTCCCCGCCGGAAATGCTGTTTTTGATATAATACGTATTCCCGCGGCGCACCGCCAGCGTATCTTTTCCATCGCCGTCCCAGTCTCCGACCAGCACTTCATCTGTTGCCTTTCCATAGTACACGACCTGATCCGCATTCCCTGATTTAATGGTATTGCTGACGTAATATGCATTCCCGCGCCTTACCGTCAGTGTATCCTTTCCGTCACCGTCCCAGTCTCCGGCAAGGACAGTATCCGTTGTTTTACCGTAAGCTACCACTTTATCCGCATTCCCTGACTTAATGCTGTTGCTGATGTAATAAGTATTCCCGCGGCGTACGGCAAGTGTATCCTTTCCGTCACCGTCCCAGTCTCCGACCAGTACTTCGTCTGTGGCTTTACCATAAGCGATCACCTGGTCTGCGTTCCCTGATTTCAGACTGTTGCTGAAATAATAAGTGTTCCCACGGCGTACGCAAATAGTATCTGTACCGTCTCCATCCCAGTCTCCGACCAGCACTTCGTCCGCTGTCCTGCCGTAATAGATAACCTTGTCAGCATTCCCCGCATGAATCGTATAGCTGAAGTAATACGCATTCCCGCGGCGCACGCAGAGGGAATCTGCGCCGGATGATACGGTGTTGTCAGAGCTTGTGCTATCGGATGTGCCTCTTTCACCGGAATTATTTCCGGAACTGCTGTCTGAACCGCTGTTATCAGAATCTCCAGAAGTATCGCTGTCGTCCGTTGAGTCGGCAATCTTAATCGTTGTAATCTCTGCACTGCCGGAGGAACTGTCAGTAATCTCAATTCCTGTTACAGTTTCATCTACTGTCTCGGAATCATAATCTGTACCCAGATAGGTTTCCACCACTACATCAGAACACACATTTTCAGCAATCAGTGTAACATCGTCTTCATCCGCCGTCTGTTGAACTTTTCCAATGGTGCTGCCGGAAACACTGACCAGTTCGCAGGACTCCAGTTCCGCAGAAATTGAAGCCGTAAAGGTATATTCCGATTCTCCTTCTATGACGATACCTGTATCAAAAGAAAGAATCGCCGCATCAACACCGTTTCCGGCCAATGCCATAAAATCAGAGTCATTATATATTTCAATATCAATCCCTGACTCCAGCTCTTCAATTTCATATGAATTACAGTTATCTGTTAAAATGACAATTTCAGAACATCCATCCTCATCGTCTGTTGTCTCTCCGGAAATCATATTTACACCATATACTGCCATGTTCCCGGAAATCTCATCGCCGTCATATGCCAGACAATTTCCATTATCATCTGTAATCAAAAAAACAGAGCCAACCGGAAATGTTATTTTTGTATATGAAGAAGCATCATCTTCCGAAAAAGCAGTAATCTCAGCGGTGGAAACCAAATTACCCATAGATTCATAGTCCATAAAGTAAATATACTCTATATTACTGCTTGTAATAGTTTTTTGATTTGCGTCCTTAAAACAAAAGCTCGAAAGATCAGCAGGCACATACATTGTCAGATAATACCCAACAGGATAAGAAATATAACTGTCGGCATACATATCCGTATATGTCCGAACCGTATTTTCGTCGTATATTGTAAGCCTGTATTCTTCCAGGTTTTCATAATACTCACATCCGGTCACCAGAATCGTATGTGATGTTTCTTTCGTTCCATACCCCAAAACCACTACATGATCGCCCGATGCCGCAGCGATCAGTTTTTCAAGAAAAATTTCTGTATCATCATAACCCCACACCAGATTTGCCAATCCAGAAAAAATTCCGTTATCCCGGACATACGATGCCTTTGCGGCATCCGCACAGTTCAAATACTGTGTGAGATAGTAAAAATTGATATTGTTCATTAATTTTTCATCAGTGTACGGATATGACATCTCATAATAAGAATCCACAGAATCACTGCTCAAATCATCCATTCCTATATATCCTTCATACAGAAGAGCCATTGTGAGCGCAATGCCATGACAACTGCCATTATATTCTCTCATTGCCATCTGAATTTTATTTTTTTCCCCATCAGATGCATTTTGCGTCAGTCTTTCATAAAATATTTCATCTAAAACATGATTTGTTGTCCCGACAAAACCGGCATTGGAATACACTGCTGAGTCATCGGAATGAGCAAAACTATTATTATCCACACCCAGCTGAAAACCGGCGCTTTCCTCTTCCGCTATCTCAATTTCCTCTGAAACTTTCTGACCGCCATATGATGTAAATGTGATTTGTACAGTACCAGCCTGAACATCAGTAACCTTAAGTATATATGATGCGGATAAGCCGTCTTCTGCAACTGAGCATTCAGTTTCGTCGCTAAAACTTCCTCCATCTTCCGTGCTTTTCTCAACTGAAATATTGCTTATAAACCAGCTCAGATAATCTGCATCCGCTTCATCCAACGCAACAGAACAAACGATTTCTGACCCTTCTTCAATGGTTTCCATCTCAGATATTTCCATTTCCGGTTCTATGGATATTTCTTTCGTAACTGTTCTGCCATCTGCAGCTATTCCTGAAATGGTTGTAACACCTGCACTGAGAGAGATAATTGTCAATGTTGCCATTGATACAGACAACATATCTTCTGAATAAATTCCGCTGGTCGGATCAAATTGAATCTCAGCGACTGATTCATCACTGCTGTTCCATTGAATCTCCGACAATTCTTCCAACAAATCTGCATCACTGTTCATGACAGAATAAGACACATTCCCTATACTGACATCGGTTCCACAGATAATATAATCATCTCCGGATATATAAAAGCCTTTTTCTGTTTCTATATCAACAATCGCATTATTGCCAACAATATCTGATGACCACTGCAAATATGGTAATCCTCCATTATGATAAGCATCCATCGCCCAGATATTCTCAAAATCCCATTCTCCATAAGACGACTGTTTTGTTACATTCACATAACTGAGCAGTGTCGCATATGTATTGGACACACCATTATTATAGGCATAGCAGTCACAGCAATGGTCATTATCCCCATGTCTGCCATTTGTTACACGATAGTAACCCATAATTGCATCTACTGAATCTGTTCCATCTATGATTCCCGCATTATAACATCTGTCAGTATATAAGATAGCCTCTTTTGTTCCCATTACATTCGAAGAATAACCGGTGATTCCGCCAACATTTTCGACACCGCTAACAGCGCCGGTATTATAACAATCCTCTATGTAATTATACGAATAGTGACACATGTAACTTTCTCCCTGTATACCGCCAACATTATAATTTCCGGATATTTTTCCGGCATTATAGGATTGCTGTATATAAAAATTTTCTTTTATGTTCTCACCATTTGCGTACGATTCTCCAATAATCCCGCCAATACAGGAATCGCCGGAAATCGCTCCTTCGTTACCACAATATTCAATGACATTTTTGCCGTCCGTGTTATGATAATAGGACGAACCGTATCCGACAATACCTCCAACATAATTTGTCCCGCTTACTGTCGCATAAGATATACAATCTGTCACATAAGCGCTCGAATTTGCCATACTTGACATCATAAAGCCCACGATACCGCCCACACATTCTATTCCGTTTATTTCCGCTGATGATATACAATTTGTCACATATGTAGATTTCCTATTGGCGTTTGTGTCAATTTTCCCGACAATTCCTCCCACATATTCTCCGCCGTATATATGCGAATCTTTTATGATAACATTTGTAATAGTCGCGTTCTGCGTGTTTCCAAAAAGGCCGATATAATTCTCGTCACTGTCAATATATATACCTGAGATTACATACCCACAGCCATCAAAGTTCCCCGAGAAATAAGCATCCTCCGTACCAATCGGTTTCCACTGTTGAGAAGACGAATCCCCCAAATCAATGTCTGTCGTTAATTGAAAACATTTTCCTGAATAATCATTCCCGCTGTTTACCTGTTCGGCAAGACCCGCCAATTCCGATGCACTGGTAATATAATACGGCGATGCCGATGTTCCCTGTCCGGACCAGTCAACATCAACACTTCCATCCCAAACAGTTTCATCCGCAGCCCTTCCATTTGCGGCAGCCGTTACTGAAATTTCGCTTTCTTCCGATCCATTATACTGCTTCGCCGACACTGTTCCTCCGCAAGCGAATGTCATCGCTACGGATAACAGTAACGCCATCCAACGTTTTCCTTTCATCTCCTTGCTCCTTTTTCAAATCTGTATTCATAAATATACCGATACACATCCGTATCTTCTCGAATCATCCGGATATGATCAAAACCCGCATACGGTACACGTCAGTCCTGAATAGAAAACCGACGGCACAAATGGCCGCCGGTTTTTCTGTTCAATTACCTGTCTGCATACAATTACCGCTTACAAATATCTTCACTGACAAT
Organism: Clostridiales bacterium; assembly: GCA_021201035.1. GTDB lineage: Bacteria > Bacillota > Clostridia > Lachnospirales > Lachnospiraceae > Eubacterium_I. The sequence continues at coordinate 35,877 of JAJQFQ010000229.1, read as the reverse complement.
CGGCCACTGAATCACGGAATCATTGGAAGCAGTAAATCATCCTGTCAGTTCCATGAACCCGCATAAACCTCATCATCCGCTTTTCCGTAGGCGACTACCTTGTCTGCGTCTCCGCCGGAAATGCTGTTTTTAATGTAATACGTATTCCCGCGGCGCACCGCCAGAGTGTCCTTTTTGTCTCCGTCCCAGTCACCGACCAGAACCTCATCGTTTGCCTTTCCGTAAGCGACTACCTTGTCCGCATTGCCGCCGGATATGCTGTTTTTGATATAATACGTATTCCCGCGGCGCACTGCCAACGTATCTTTCCCATCGCCGTTCCAGTCACCGACCAGAACTTCATCGGTTGCTTTGCCGTAGGCAACCACCCGATCAGCTTCACCGGACTTTAAGCTGTTGCTGAAATAATACACATTTCCGCGCCTTACGCAGATGGTATCCACACCATCGCCATCCCAGTCGCCAACCAGAACCTCGTCCGCTGTCCTGCCATAATAGATAACTTTGTCAGCACCCCCCGCATGAATGGTATAGCTAAAGTAATACGCGTTCCCGCGACGCACTGCCAGTGAATCGCCGGATGATGTACTGCTGCTATCCGTATTTGAACTGCCGCCGGTCGCACTCAGCGTCAATATCTGCTCCGGAACTCCGTTCTCCTCAATGCGCCACACCGTGCCGTCGGTACGAAGCGCGACAACCGCGCCGATATCCGTCGTCCAGACACTTTTTACATGAGTGAGGAGCGTAATATAATTCTGTGTCAAAAGACTGTAATCTTCTGCAATTCCATAGTTTTCCAGGTAAAAATATGTGCCGTTGGAAGTAGTTGGAACATCAAAATCAATCACGAACGGTTCATCTTCTGTAGCCGCATCTCCGGCAAGTGTCCTGTAAAGCCCGTCTTCCGCCTGACAGATCAGTTTACCGCTGTTCAAATCCCGATCGATGTCCACTATGTTTTCAGCAACCGTTTCCATCTCGGTCATCCACTTGCCAGACCCGGTATCGGTCTGCTGCCAAGTATATTGATATTGCACAACTTCCCCATCCTCTGTCAGATAGTAGGAATAGTAGTCTCCATCATCCGCAAGTGCATACAAGTAATCCACAATAGCAACGGTCTCAATTCCTTCCGGCTTATATCTGTAGAACCCATCCGCTCCCAGATATCCGTATTCACTTGACGATATGCTGGCCGCACCGGTATACGTAGCCACCGAGTCGCCATAATAATAAACATCTCCATTTGTTTGCAGATAACAATAGGCACCTATCTCCTGCACATCCTCAGCAAGCAATTCCAGATCGGCAGATGAGTCGGCATCCTTCGCGTTCTCGCTGCGCTTCCAGAGCGTTCCGTCTGTTTTTAATATATATGTAATCCCCTGACGGAAGTAATCCATGGTCTCATAATCATAGTTGGTATATATATAAGACTCCGTCCAGTCCACGACGTTTTCTATACTTCCGCCCGCGTCACTGTACACATCCCACAGAACACCGTTTTCATCCAGCGCATAATGACCCTTTGCCTCCGTGATATTCTCCGCGAGCTGTATCTCCCCGGACCAGAGCGTTCCGTCCGCGTCGATGGCATACCCATAGAGTTCTCCGATACCCAGGCCGTAAACCCATCCGCTGACATACTGTTCTGCATCGCTTCGGATCTCCCCTGCTTCCGGATATACTTCCCAGAGAGTTTCGTTGCTGTCCAATATCGCTCCGTAACCGGCTGTCGTAATCTCAGCGTCAACAGAGTCTCCCACCGGCTGATCCGCATCAATGCCATTGACCGTGACATTCAATGTTTCAGAGTAATCGCCGAGGGACACTGTAATCTGCGCCTCACCCGCCTCTTCCGCGAGCACATAGGAATTATACTCTGCTGTCAGAATATCCGTTCCCTTGGTTACTTTCACGATCAGAGCATCATTTTCTACGTCAATGGAAAATATCGAATCCATAAAGCCCTTTCCCATTTCCATGTTGCTCTTCGGCTGTGCCAGCCGCATCTGCTCATCCGCGGGAACATTTGTATTGCTCAGGCTTACATATTCCAGCTTTTCCAGATCGAATAAAGCATCAATATTTTCCAGGTCTTCATTTCCTGACAGATAAATCCATCTTACATTTACCGCATATTCCAGACCGGTCAGATCCGTAATGTCGCAATATGACAAAGATAGGTAATAGCAGTCAGCCAGTTCTTCCCTGCTGATCGCTCCGTCTGCGTCCGCATCAAGACCATAGTTCGAAAGCAACGCATTCAAAAGATTCTCATCCGGAAAATCTATGATATCATCCGAAGCATAGGCGTTAACCTCCGCCGCCCCGTCTGATACCGCCGCGCTTTCCCCGTTTCCGTTCGACGCGGCATCTGTCTGTTCCGTCTCAGCATCCGCTGCATCCGTCACTTCCGAAGCAAACGCTGAACCTGCGCAGGTGAAAATCATCGCTGCCGACAACGCAAATGCTAACCATCGTTTTCTTTTCATTTTCAGTTACCTCCCGTTTTCCATAATTTATTTAAACTATTTATCCCCAAAAGGATGGCCGACCTGATGGCACTCCCCGCCGGGCATTCCTTTGTGAATCAGAACATACAACTGTTGGCTCCGCTCAACGGCAGCCTCAACTTCTCACTCTATCGAAATTCCTTCCAATGATTCCAGATAAGCTTCCACAGAACTCTCCAGTTCAATCTCCGGCGCGTCATTAATCCTGTACGCGAAGCGGGACGCCCCCGCTTCCACCTGCGCAATGCGCACCGGTATTCCCTGAAGTTCCTCCAGAATTTCCTGTCCGGCACTTGTATCACCGCTGCGCAAAGCGGTATCGAGTGCATAACTCAGATAATATACCGCCTGATTATAATAGCTGCTCTGATACCCCGCGCACGAAAGCATCCTCTGCTCATAATCGAGAGCTTCCTGATAATCTCCCGCATTGACACTGACCAGAAGCATGGCTTCATATGCTGAAGCCAGCATTCCGTTCCGGTCAATGATCGCCTGTGCAAGCTCCTCCCTGCCATCCTCTGTCTCATACATCAGAGATTCCCGGGCAAGAGTATTCCACGGATACATCTTTAGAGATACACTGTACTGTCCCGCGTATTCCAGTCCGAACGCAATACAAAAATATACAAACACGCAGGCCGCGGCGTAGCAGACAGGGCGGACTGCCTTTCCGGGCAAAACCACCGCTTCTGAAAGAACGATTTTTTTCGGAAACGCCGTTTTCTTTCGCCGGTTCTGAAAAAAAGGCTGTGCATCTGTCTTAAAGCACATCAGTGCCAGACATGCCATCATCAAAAACTGCATATCGAAATCGAACAGAGCATGCAGCGCCAGTACCGCCAGAATAGCCGTATTCCTGACAGAATTGCGGTGCAATCCGGCACACACGACGAGCACCAGAGCCGCGGCCGCCGCGATTCCCCAGTCCAGCGCGCACTGAAGCAGATCATTATGTACAAACTTCGTCATGTAATTACCGGTTTGAATCTGAGGCTGCAGATAATAATAACCCAAATATCCCAGTCCCAGCGGATGTTTTAATATAACCGGAAGCGCGTCAATCCAGTAAAGTATCCTCCCGTTCAGAGTGCTTGAATTCAGAGTCAGTTTAAAAAGCCGGCTCACATCCGCCTGCATAACCAACTGCAAAACAAAGACCACTGCGGCGGCTCCCGCCAGAATCAATGCTTTCACTCTCACCTGTATTCTTTTTCGCAGAAGAACGACAACCAGAACCGCCGCCGTCATCACAAACACGCTTCTGCTCCCTGTCAGCACAATGCCCGATAACAGGATGCCCATTTGAAACAGGTCCGTTTTCTTCCATTGAGCCCGACATGCCGCGACCAGAAATCCCGCTAACAGAAATACCGCATAGGTGTTCGAATACTGGAATGTACCGCCCAGACGTCCGGCACTGTAAAAAGAATCCTGAAGCGTCGGGATAAAATATGCCGCGTAACAAAACAGTGTCAGCACCGTACCGCTCAGCGGCACCGCCGCAAACGCCTTTTCCCGGCTTTCCCCGGAGATCTGATTCCAGAGCAGCCAGAATTCCGCAATCACAAGCATGCGGATCATTCCGATTACAGTGCTGCCCCTGTCATCCGCGGCAAAAACAGAGATGACCGAGCACACGGTCATCACAGCCAACCCAAAAGAAGCGGTACCCACCGGCAACCGCAAACGCCCCGTTCTGCAGCAAATTACCGCAAGGCATGCGGAAAAAACACATCCCCACAACGCAACCGTAAAATGGTAGAATCCTCCCCATAATGCAGCCCCCAATATAAACAGAATTAAAATCCATTGCTTATGAAACCATTTTATAACGACTGATTTATCCCATCTCATCTGTATATCTTCTTTGTACGGAAATCCTGCCGCATACCGTCCTGTTCATTTATGACATCTGCTCGATGTCAAATATAGTTAAATAATATCATGGGCGATAAGTTTTGACAAGAGGTTCGTGTCAAAAATAAACAAGACCAGAAGAATAATCACAGATACCGCCGACCGCCGAAAATATCCTGTTTCCATAACAAACAGACATGTATGCTGACGTGTACACAACCATATATGAAATATTGAACCTGTAGTATAATTTTTCTCCTTACGACACCCACTTAATGTCAAATCATATCCGGAGTTGTCATATAATGAAAAAAATTTCAGGCAACACAGGCACAACTTCGACAGGAAATCATTGATATGTACAAAAACAAAGCTGAAAATGGCACCAATAATATTTGCGGCACAAAAATCAAACAGCTTCGTAAAAGTCTTCCCCAAAAAACTTCCCAGAGAAAACTTGCGGATATGCTGACATTGCAGGGCTTAGATCTGGATAAAAACGCGATTCAGCGCATAGAATCCGGAGAACGTTATGTGACCGATATTGAACTTAAAATAATTGCCAGAACATTTCATATAAGCTGTGATGAGTTGTTGCAAGATGAGGAATAACGGATTCCGCTGAACACATAAAAAAGAGTATTTTTCGCCAAAAAACTGCCGGATTACCTCCGGCAGTTTTTTACGCAAAACCATATAAATTTACAATCTCTATCATTACCCCAACGCCGCATATGCCGCCTCAGCTGCCGTCAACGTGTTGTAATTGGACACATATCCCTTCGCCGTATCAGACAACGCATCATACCGGGCGCGCGCATTGGAAATCGCGGTTCCGCTCTCCGCAGTCACCGTCCCGATCTCGTTAATCGCATCTATAACAGTCTGGGCCTGCGACTGTGCTTCCTGCAGTTCTGCCGCCTGCTGCTGTGCTTCCTGCTCGGCCGCAAGTGCCGCGTAAGCAGATTCCGCATCAGTCAGCGTGCTGTAATTTGTTACCTGCGACTGATTATCTGCGGAAAGTGCGTCATATAAACTTCTGGCATTAGAAATTGCGCTTTCACTTTCCAGCGTCACCGTCCCGATCGCGTTGATCACATCTATAACCGCATTAACTGAGGATGTATCTGTACTGTCCGTACTGCCGGAAGACGAAGTGCCTGAGTTTTCCGTTCCGGACAGGGTGTATACCAGCACCGCATCGCCGGCACTGATATTTTCATATATTGTTTTTGCCGCGTTATAGGGCAGATTGATACAGCCGTGGGATCCGCTCGTCTTGTAAATCGTCCCTCCGAACTTACTTCTCCAGGAAGCGTCATGCAGTCCAATTCCTCCGTTAAACGGCATCCAGAAACTCACTGGCGAAGCATAACCCTGCCCGCGCAGAACCGCGTCTTTCTGTTTATATGTGATACGATAGGAACCTGTCGGCGTTGCATTTCCCGCCTTCACACTGCCGGAAACAAAATCAGATTCCACCACCAGAGAACCGTTTTTATAAAACCAGAGATGCTGCGCCGTCAGATTGATCTCCACATAGGTATTTCCGTAATCCTGACTGTCATGGCTGGCCGCTGTCTGAGAGTATACGACTTCACCCGTATAATCTTCACCTGCTTCAATATAACCGCTCAGAGCCGTGAATGTCGAGTCCTGATCAATCTTCCATCCGTAATTACCGCCCGGAACCGTAACTGTCGTCCCATAGGTTGTCACCAATGTCTTGCTCTGACCCGCCGTGTTATAAGATGAAGCCAGACCGGAAACATACTCCGTCATCTTTTCTGCATCCAGCGTAACGCTCATGTCATCACCGAATACCACCCACTGACTGATCATGGAACCGTCCACAACTTCACTGCTGTTTCCGAACTCATACGTAACCGTTGTTCCCACATAGCGGTTCGCTGTCTCCAACATAGTCTGCACTTCCCCGGAATCCTCCGTATATTCCGGATCCTCATAACATCCGGCCTCCTCCAGATTCAATTCCGTCTGAAGATTTGTCACTGCATCCCTCACTGCGGCATAAAAAACAGATGTCCGGATACGAGTGCCGTATACCGCATCTACGATCTCATATCCCGTTCCCTCTATGTACTCTGACAACCCGGCATCCACCGAATCTGTCATACTGCTCTCATCCATACAGGATAATCCGGATATCATCTCCTGCAGAGCATCCTCATCACAGGAAATCAATTGCTCTGCCTGTAATTCTTCTCCATTAGAAAAAGAAGCCGGCCACCGAAAACCATTCTGTTGTTCCAGAAGCTGCTCCAGTTCATTTCCAAAATCAATTTCCAGTCCGATATCCCTGCCGGCGATTTCTTCCTCAGCATCTCCCCGCTCCGCCAGCGTCAGTACATAACTTTCCGTCTCCTGTTTTAAAATTTCCTCTGTCTGTTCCACGGTCTTCCCGCCGCAGGCAACGCCGTTTATTGTGGTACCCGGCAAAAAACGGTTTTGAAAAACCAGTGAGACAATCAGATACGCTGCCGCAAACGCCACGATTATCACTCCCGCAACCAGCAGATATTTTTTCCTTTTATTCTGATTGGCGCCATGAAATTTCTTTTTCTCCTGAATCGCATCTGCAGACGCAACATTTTCTTTGTTCATGTTTCATTTTCTCCAACTGTTGAAATTTGTCATATTTTCACAATAATGCCAGTATACGTATTTACAAAAAAAATGTCAAGCCGGACAAAACGGCCGCTTTTCCGTCTGTTCAGAAAGCGGCCGATTTCTTCCTCAGCATCTCCCCGCTCCGCCAGCGTCAGTACATAACTTTCCGTCTCCTGTTTTAAAATTTCCTCTGTCTGTTCCACGGTCTTCCCGCCGCAGGCAACGCCGTTTATTGTGGTACCCGGCAAAAAACGGTTTTGAAAAACCAGTGAGACAATCAGATACGCTGCCGCAAACGCCACGATTATCACTCCCGCAACCAGCAGATATTTTTTCCTTTTATTCTGATTGGCGCCATGAAATTTCTTTTTCTCCTGAATCGCATCTGCAGACGCAACATTTTCTTTGTTCATGTTTCATTTTCTCCAACTGTTGAAATTTGTCATATTTTCACAATAATGCCAGTATACGTATTTACAAAAAAAATGTCAAGCCGGACAAAACGGCCGCTTTTCCGTCTGTTCAGAAAGCGGCCGCTTTTCAGGATTTGTCATCCGTTCATTCAATTTTTCCTCAAAGCGACAAAAGCCGTTCATAAACTACGCCTGAATGTCTACAGTTCATCCGGCTTTTCCACTTCATAGTCGCTCCATTCGGATACCGCAGACGCGCCCGTCAGATCCGCGTTCGTCTCATAAGAATCCACCGTAATCGTATACTGACTGGTTCCCTGCACATAAACAGTACCGTCACTGCCCTGAATCGTAACCGTATTTCCTGATTCATCCACAATGGTTCCCTCATTCTGCAGATCGCTCAGTACACTGTCACCGGTCACCGTCCATGTGCAGTCCGAACCGATATACAGATTGCAATATCCGTCACCGCCATCGCCGGCATATGTCTCATCATCCAATACAACTCCTGTCAGTGTGCTCCCATCCGTCATATAAAAATCAAGCTGACTGATACTGTCCCAGATGATGTCACCCTCCATCTCCTGATCAATAGCGGTAAACAGACAGTCCGCCCCGTTAGAACCGCTGCTGCCCCAGCCGCGCTGGTTATCATTACCGGTACACCGCAGGAAAAACTCACTGTCATCCGCGTAGGTAATATCCACATCGGAAAGTGTGAAAGTAGATTCCGTATTAGTCGTATAGAACATGCCGCCGTTTTTCGCCGTAAGTGTACCGCCGACCATCTCAAACACACTGTTTCCCACCTCAGAATCCCCGGACATACTCTGATACAGAATTATATTCCAGGTACAATCATTCTGACTGTCATCCGCCATGCTGCCGGTCAAATCGCAATCATACAGGCGCAATGTATTTAATCCCTCAATACACACTGCCTCGGATGCGGTCGCTGTCAGTGTCGCGTCATGAACGACAATATCCGCCGTACAGTAGACCGCCGGCGAGCCGGTTCCATTGGATGTGTAAGTACCCTCATCTACCACCATGGTACCGCCGCCCCGGTCACTCCGGATAGCCGCCGCGGATTCTCCGTTTGTCTCCACCGCAAGATTCCATGCATACAGCGTACCGCCGCCTGCCGCATGAATGCCGCCGGAGGTATCCTGCTGTGTAGTAATCGTGCAGTCTGCCACATAGACGATACCGTCTCCGTAAGCAAAAACACCCGCTCCGCCTGCCGCATCCGTCTCAACCGTGGTGTCGCTGATATATGCTGTACCGTCAATGGTCAGGATTGCCGCGCCGACACCGTAAAAGCTTGAGTTGTCGCCGCCGGTACTATCGGCAGATGACCTGCTTACCGTACTGTCCGTAACCGTAACATTGGCTCCTTCGGATATAAGAATCGCGTTTTCATCCGTTCCGGTGGAAGAAATATTCTCTCCGTCCACAGTCGCATCCGCTGTATATTCGTTTACTGCGGTGTAACTGATGCCGGAAGCGGAAGCTGTATCGCTTCCGCTTCCTTCCGTATCCGTCGATGCGGCAACAGAATAAAGCACCATAACTGCTGTCACATTTCCGTCAGCATCATAAGTAACGGCAACCACGTCTCCGACGGACAGATCATCAAAATCAATCGTTGACGACCCGTTCGTTCCCATGCCGCCGCCAAAGTCCTCACTGTCGGAGGATGACATATCCGGCATATCTCCATCAGAACCGTCACCAGACGGCATCCCCTGCATATTCTCATCGGAGCCGCCGTTGTCAGACGGCATATCCGGCGGAGTGCTGCCATCACTGTCTTCAGCTGATTCGCTGTCATCTGTATCTGTGGTATCCGAAGCATCCCCATCATTCTCCGAATCATCGCCGGACGCCGATGTGCCGGTATCATCAGCTGCATCTCCTGATCCGCTGTCCGGTGCAGCTGATCTATCGCCGGAAGATTCTCCGTCCGGTATATCCATATCTCCAAACGACATGTTTCCGCCGCCCATACCCGTTCCTGCGGTAACCTGTGTCGTAATCTCCGTATCGTCTGTAACGGTCACCTCTATCGCGTCGCCCATACCGGAGTCCAGTGTAAAACTATCCTCTCCCAAAGCGGTAATCTCTCCGTACGCTTTGGACGAAGTCTCCTCCTCTGCAGAACTGTCTGTATTCTGACTCGTACCGCAGCCTGTCAGCAGAGATGCACCAACCATTAGTCCCATCAGAATCGCTAAGTATCGCTTCTTCATAACCATTGTCCATCCTTTCGATTTTATAACAGTCTGTTGTACTGCTCGGTACAGTATATTTCCAAAGGATTAAACAAATTTGAAGATTCTGTGAAAGTTCTGTGTCCGGCCTTGCGTACCGTACATCTCCCGAAAACCCGGGTCACAGGATCAGGATCAGAAAATTACGCTTTTAATGGCTGCCAGCAGCTCGTCATATTCTTCAAATGCCGGAATCTGCGAGTAATCCGCCTTAATCTGTTCTGTACTCTTAAAGAGAAAGCCGGCCTTGCTTGCCTGAATCATACCGAGGTCATTGAAGCTGTCTCCGCTGGCAATCGTCTCATAACCGATCGACTGCAGCGCCTTTACCGTGGTATATTTTGATTTTTCACAGCGCATTTTGTATCCGGTGATCGAACCGTCCTCCGCCACCTCAAGCGTATTACAGAAAATCGTCGGCCATCCCAGTTTTTTCATCAGCGGCGTTGCAAACTGTTCGAAGGTATCGCTGAGGATAATTACCTGACAGCAGGAACGAAGTTCATCCAGAAATTCCTTTGCGCCCGGCATCGGATCAATCTTCGCGATGGTCGCCTGTATCTCCTTCAGGCCAAGTCCGTGTTCTTTTAAAATATTCAGCCGATACTGCATGAGCTTATCATAATCCGGCTCGTCCCGCGTCGTTTTCTTTAATTCGGGAATACCGCTCGCCTCCGCAAACGCAATCCAGATTTCCGGTACCAGAACGCCTTCCATATCCAAACAGGTAATATACATGTCTTTTCCTCCGTCATCTCAAAATTTTTATTCCAGGCTTCGCCCTATATCAGGATAACACAAATTTTTTATTTGTCTATATTTTCACATGATTATTCCGCTTACTCCACACTCTTCAATGCCTCCACCGGATCAATCTGATTCAGCAGACGGTTTGTAATCTGATTCACGATCAACGCAAATACAAAGGCAATCACGGCACAGATCAGATATGTCACATGATGAATACTGATTGCGAAATACATGCCCGGAATTTTCAGCATCCATCCCAGACATATACTGATACCCCACCCCGTCGGAAGGCCGAACGCGATTCCGATACACGACAGGATCAGCGTTTCCTTATTCACATACAGATGTACTTCATGATCGAAAAATCCCAGCACCTTGATCGTCGCCAGTTCCCTGCATCGTTCGGAAATATTTGTGGTGGACAATGTAAATAAAACCACAAAAGCCAGAGCCGCCGCCATCACAAAAATCACATACACAACCAGATTAATCAGCTGAAATGCCTGTGAAAATTCCTCCTTCAGGCTCTCCGTACTTACCGTGGATAAAACACCGTCTTTTGTCCCCAGTTCCTTCGCGTAAGAAACCGGATCAGCCGCTTTACAGCTCTCCGTCAGCCGGATCAGGACTGCATTGGGCTCGTAATTCATATCAAAACAGGATTCATAACAGCTCTCGCTGACATAAATCATATCACCCAGATAATTTTCCGCGACACCGGCAACCGCAATCTCTGTTTCATTCAGCGAAAGATCCTGTATCACCACCTCATCTCCGGCCGCAAGTTCCAGCACATCCGATGCGCTGTGCGTGATAAAAATGCCGTCATCCGACAGGGAAATATCGTTTCCGTCCGTATCCGACAGTTTGATAAAATCGGAAATCTCCGCATCATCAGGAATTACATACATCTGTACTGTCTCGGATTCCCCGTTCTGATTCCGTATCGACACGCTCTCTACCTGCAGGTTGACATACTGCTCAATATTTTCCTCATCATCCATATAAGAAAGCAGCTGTTCATTATCCGACGACTGCGCCGCCGCCAGAATATCATATCGGTATATATTCTCATACTGTCTCGGCATAAGATCCGTAACCGTATTTTTGATTGCAAAGGCACAGACCAGCAGGCCGGTGCAGCCCATGATCCCGATCACTGTCATGATGAGCCTCTTCTTATAGCGAAAAAGGTTACGGGCCGTCACCTTATTGAGAAACGACAGTTTTTTCCAGATAAAAGGTATATATTCCAGAAAAATTCTGGTTCCGTTTTTCGGGACCAGAGGACGCATAAGCGCCGCCGGCATCTGCACCAGTTCCCCGCGCACTGCAAACCACACCGCCGCTAATATCCCCACCAGGAACAGCAGAATACCCGTTATACCGTATAACGGCTGGAAGAAAAACATGTACTCAGGTATCACATACATCATTTCGAAAAAAGTAAATATAATCTTCGGCAGCACGATAAAACCACAAAGATTTCCGACAATTCCTCCTGACAGGCTCGCGCCTGCCGCGTAAAGGACATATTTTCTCCGAATTTCTCCGTTCTTAAATCCCAGTGCTTTATAAGTACCGATCAGTCCTCTGTCCTCCTCCACCATACGCGTGATGGCTGTCAGGCTAATCAGAATCGCAACCACAAGAAAGATGAGCGGAAGAAACGCAGAAAGCCCCTCAATGGAAGCTGCATCATTATCCACATTGGAATATCCGCTCAAAGAATCCCTCGACTGGATGTACCATTTTGCCATCTCAATCTCATCAATTTCTTCTCTGGCATCCTCCAGTTCAGCAAGCGCTTCTTCTTTATTTTCATCAAGTTCCTCCTGTCCGTCGATCAGTTCCTGCCGTGCCTCCTGCAATTCCTGCTCGCTCTGACGGATCGTCTCCCAGGCACTAGCAAACTGTATAGCCGCCGAATACTCCTGTGCTTCAAGCTCCGCCTTTGCCTCATCCAGCTGCGTCTTACTCTCATTCCACTGTGCCAGACCGGATTCGTACTGAATCATTCCCGCTTCGAGCTCCGCTTCCTGCTGCGCAATCTCAGCTTCTGCTGCAGCAAACTGTGCTTCTGCCTGTGTGCGTTGCTCCTGTAAAGCGGCCAGCTGATTATCCAGATCCGCCAGATTATCTTCCAGAGCGGCAAGCTGTGCCTGTAATGACTGAAGGAGTATTTCCTGATCTGTCGCACTATTGTCTGTGGAAGAAATCTCATCCTGTGCTTCATCGGAATCTTCGGTCATATCAGCATCGGTGCTTTCTGACAACCCGGAAATCTGTTCATTCAGCTCATCAATCCCGAACTGAACCTGAAGCTTTCCTGCCTGCAATTGCTCAATACCGGCATCAATCTGCGCAAATGTTTCTGTCTCTGTCTGTGCAAGCTCTTCCTGCGCATCAAGAAGCTGCTGTTCTCCGGACGCCAGTTTCTGTCCGGACTGATCCAGCTGAGTCTTCGCCTCAGACAGGCTTGCATATCCTGCTTCAATCTGCGCCAGCCCGTCCGCAATCTGGCGATCCGCATCCGCTTCCTGAGTCTCCAGTTCTTCCGCTCCGTCATTTAACTGATCCAGTCCGTCCTGAAGCTCTGTCCAGCCGTCGTCAATCTCCTGTTGTGCATCATCCAGTTCTTCCATGACTTCAGCCAGCGCATCATTATATTCAGCCAGTGCCTCCGCATATACTGTATCATACCGGCTCTGCTGCTGTTTTTCCTTCAACGTATCGCTGATCTTCGTCTTTACATCCTCAATCAGCTGAACATACTCATCTGAGTAACACATCAGCGTATCCGCGCCTTCTACCGAGACATAGACAGCTGTATAATAATCCGCATCCACCGCAGACGGCAACACATAAAATGTATATTCTTCCGAGGCAGACGAACGGAAAGAGGTACTCCCTTCCCGATTATTTACATCAAACGGATCCAGAATCTCGGCAGTGATCAAATACTCTGTATCCGCATAAACGGAGTCTTCATCATCCGTGTCGTTTTCTGTAAATGTCAGCGTATCTCCGATCTGCTTGCCGGAATCCAGAAGATATCCCTCGGTAACCGCAATCTCATTTTCTGCTTGCGGAAGACTGCCTTCCACAACCGTCGGAATATTGATTTTCTCTCCCAGTGTTCGAACTCTAACATCCTGATGGGTACCGCCAATATCCGTATAAACGGCAGCGGAATACTCTCCCTCCGCTTCACTCACCTCATCCAGCGTTTTTAACGCCGCAATATCATCATCATCCAGACCAAGCGTAGATGAAACCTGTATATCAAAAAGCGCCTGTTCATCATACAAAGCATCAGCCGAATGGCGGAGATCATTGCAGGAAGCCCGAAGACCCGTAAACATGGCAACTCCGAGCGCCGTGATCAGAAGGATCGAAAAGAAACGCTTTCTTTCTTTTTTCATGGTGCGCAAAATATCTTTTGTCAGTGCATTTTTCATGATATGTAAAGTCCCATTTAAACATGGCAGATGTTTACCGCAAATATCTGTATATCGCTGCCCATCTGTCCGCCCCATTTTCTCTGTTACTCTGTCTCATCTCCATTCCGTTTCATCACCATTCGATTTCATCCACTGAGACCGGATGATCACTGCAGGTCATTTCCACAACCCTGCCGCTTCGAAACCGGATCAGACGATCCGCCATCGGTGCCAGCGCGGAATTATGTGTGATCAGAATAATCGTCACACCTTCCCCGCGGCAGGTATCCTGAAGCAGTTTTAATATCTGCCGTCCGGTATTGTAATCCAACGCTCCGGTAGGCTCATCGCAGAGCAGTATTTTGGGATTTTTAGCAAGAGCTCTCGCAATGGAAACCCGCTGTTGCTCTCCGCCGGACAACTGTGCGGGAAAATTGTCCTTCCGTTCTGACAGTCCCACCTTATAAAGCGTCTCCGAGGTGTCAAGGGAATCCTCACAAATCTGTGCCGCCAGCTCCACATTTTCCAGAGCAGTCAGATTCGGCACCAGATTATAAAACTGAAACACGAAACCGATATCCGTACGCCGGTAACCGACCAGCTGACGTTTATCGTACTTTGTGACATCACTTCCATCTACGATCAGCCGTCCGGAGGTTGCCACATCCATTCCACCCAGAATATTCACCGCGGTCGTCTTCCCGGCTCCGGATGCGCCGAGGGTGATTGCCAGTTCTCCCTTTTCCACAACAAAAGAAGCCTCATCTACCGCCAGAATCTCCTGATCGCCAACCTTATATTTTTTGGTAATATGATCAAACTCTATATATGACATTCTTTTTCTCCTTAAGAGTGTTCGGTCATTTTCTGTCTTTTTTATCTTAAATTAAACCACGAAAATTGTCAGCTGTCTTAAAGAGAATTTTATATTTTTTTCATTATTTTCTGCGAGGATACCATATACTCCTCCGTGGCAAACACGATGCGGTCTCCCTCATGTAATTCCGCCGGCGTGTTCATGGGCAGCAACCGGCGATTCAGGTAGGTTCCGTTTGTGGAATTAAAATCCTCAACATACAGTTTTTCATCCTCCAGAAACAGCCTGGCATGCATCCGGCTCACGGTTCTGGACTGCAGTACACCATCCGCGTTTTTTGCATCTGATCCAATCAGGAAAGGAAAGGACACAGGCCGCAGATCTGTCTCCATCCCGTCGCCTTTATAAATGAGTTCCCACGTCTTAATCCGATCCTCCTCCGCAAAAAACTCCGTGAGCCCTGTTTTCCCGATCTCTTCCGCCGTATACAATATCTCACGATTTTCTTCCAGTATCTTTCCGTAATCAATCTTCTCCCGTTTTTCTCTCCTTCGCTTTTTTTCTGTATCTCTTTCTGGGGAAAGTTTCCTCCGTGAAAGGATTCGATACTTCCCGTTTTTCCGCCATTCCTTCCCATTCCTTCAAATCATCTCCCTTCCTGTCGATTTCTGCCGGTTCCGACGTCTCTTTGTTCTGCTTCTGAATCCGCAGACACGCAAAACAATCCTCGATCACAAAGTCAGACTGCATACATCTCTCATACATCTCATATCCCATTTTTACCGCTATCGGATCTGAGTGATTTAACTGCTGCAAAACATCTTCAAACAACCCCTTTAGTCCGGCCGGCTTCTGTCTGTTAAGCCCCGGCACATAACAAAAACGAATTTTTCCGGAAAAGCGATCCTCATATATCTTGTCAGAAGAAAAACAAATGCTGGCATCATCCAGCAAATAATCATCCATGATTGATTTCAACTCTGCCAGATTTTGCAGTAAAACCCGAAGTTCCTTTTCCCCCGCAGGCGCAAGAGAAAATTGTTTTTTCAACGATTGTATCCCGGTCACATCATACCAGTATTCTACCTGCCCGTCTTCAACAATAACCTGAAGAGGAAGCAGACATGGAATATCATTATGTAAAATCATCTTCAGTTCATATTCTTCAAACGGATAATCCGCCTCTTTTATGATCATATAACTCTTTTTTGCGGTTCTCAAATATTCAACATTCATATCGTTTCCTTTCCATATTACCCATACCTGTTTATTAATCCGGGCTGACGCCCTGCTTCAAAGAATCCCATATACCCTGCAGCATCTCCTGTCTTAGAAAATACGTCCGCGTATCCAGTTCACGCAGCACATCCACGTCCCCGGCTGTCTGCTGTATATCCGACAACCAGTCGATGGACAAATGAAGCATAAACGCAATCAGGAAAACAATCATCGGAAAAAGGAACACCGCTTCCACCGTAAAAGAAGCTCTTACTGTCCGTTTCAAACTTATTCCTCCAAGATTCATTCTAATCCGTATTTTCTTTCTTTTACCCATTCGGAAACATTCCCTTCCTGTCATTCCAATTGAATCTTCATGTAATCTTTCAACCCGCATATTCCCGCATTCTTCTCTCCTTTCACGTTCTCCGGCAAGCCTTTCACGACATAAAGAAAAGTAACGCCACATCTGCGATAAGAACAAAGGGGGCAAACGGAATCTGCTGTTTCCGCGTACATTTTTTCCGCAGCAAAAGAACCGCCCCCGCTGCTGCACAGAAAAGGACCGCTCCAAACAACAAAAGCAGGTTCTGCCACAACCCCAGATAAATTCCGGTAACGCAAAACAACAGCCCATCACCCACGCCGACACTCTCCTTTGATGCCAGCGCAAATAACAGCATGCCTCCTCCGACACATAAACCGCCCAGAAGCTCCTGCCATACCAGTGTATCCGTCATCTGCAAAAATAAAATTCCAAATAATCCGCAAATTCCCAGCAAAAGCATGGGCAGTTCGCGCTTCTTCAGATCCGTCCACGCGAAAAAAAACAAAAAAACCAACAGTAAACATTTTCCCGTCACATAATTCCCCCGTCTCATTTTTATATTCCTTCTTTTGATTTGCCCGCCAATTCATCATATACCCATAACAGCCAGTGTATATATTTACTCAAAATAAATCATCTCTTTTAACAATGGAAAAAGGCGCAATGTCTATCTCATCCGCATCATGGAATATAGACATTACGCCTTGTATATCTGTAATACTGCTACTGTTTTTACATCTCTGCCGCACTACTTTTTTAAAAGAATATCGTTCTTTTTCTGCCTGTACTCTTCCTGCTTTTCTTCAGGCAATTCCTTAATCACTGTCTCAACCAATTCTAATAATTTGTTATATGTTGCAAATTGTTCGTCTGTCATATATGTATCCTCACTCACTTTCATATCACCACCACCCTTCCGGATGGTATTATACCATAACACCATACCCTTATTCAATTATCAATGTTCCATAATTCAAAAAGTCAAAAAGTTTTACAATCTGTCCCATCACTCACCGGCACAGCATTTGGAGCAGGCATGCCGGTCTCCGACATTATCTATCGACACCTTATAGACTGTCCGTTTTAACCCGCTGCAGTTTAAATCGCCATGATACTGTGTTCCGTAATCAGTAATATAGACCAGACTGCCGCCATCATAACAGCTGCAAGCGTAATAAATGCCCCCGCTCTTATTCCGCAACGAACCCAGCTGCGCCACTGAAACACTGCGGATGGACAGTTTTAAATAAGAGCATTCCGCCGTTTTGTGATACGCACTCCCTGTCGGCGTAATGTATACATATGTATCATCCTCATCATCCCCGTCCTGTGCAGCGCCGGTCCATTTCTTCATTTTAACGCTCTGCCGGACCGGCAATGCATCCAGCGTCCAGAACGAAACCGGCAATTTTGCCTCATAAGAAGCCGTCAGTGTCACATACTCTCCTTCCAGATCAGAAGATAGCAGAGAGATACTGCCAAGCCCGTTTTCCAGGACGGACTCCTCATAGCCATGTTCATTCATATAGGTGCGAAAAAGGACCTGTCCTTCCGCAAAAGAAATCAACATTTCGTCCGTATCCGGATCCTGACAGGAAACAGCCAGAATTCTGGCCGTATACTGCAGCCCCGCATTGACCTGCGTCTGAATCATAAGCATCGGAAACATGCCGAGCACAACCACCGCAGCGAAAAGAAACAGCGGCAGCACAAAGGCAGCTTCCACCGTGAAACTTCCTTTCCGGCAGACATATTGCAGTGCTTTTGCGCAAATGTTTACGGGATAAACACGGTGAGCAAAACCAGGAACGAACCGATTATGATTTGAGAGAGATTTGTTAGATTTTTTTCGGAAACCATTCTGTATTCTGTACTGACGCAAAAGCACTGTAATATGTCCGCCTCCTTCATATACTCCGCTACCCGGATCCGATAAATGAAATCGTGTTCTGATCCCGGAACTGATACGTCCCAAAAGTATGCTGTCCTAATGTGACATAATTCCAGAATAAGGGTGATGCTTCATATACATAATCACACTCCGCACGACAGACCATCAGATCCATCCTGACGCCCGTATTTTTTTCAATCATATCCATCGCCCGCTGCGCCAGCTTTTCATCCGAAACCATCCACATCAAAAGAACCAGATAATTCTCGTAGGAGAGCCCTTCTGTCTGATCATCTCCGCTTACAGAAAAAACTGTCGTCGAAAGATTCCCCAGATCGGTATGCCACTGAGCCGATGTTTTCACAAGAGACACTTTACCGCCTTCCAGCAAAATACGGACATCACTCAGCGATTCGGCATAAGCCCAGGCCGCCAGTATTCCCTGTTGTACCAGAGGTTCCAGTTCCGGGTGTCCCACCGCGGCCGCCAAAGACACTGCAACCGCTGCGGCCTCCTGCCGTTTTTCCGCGTCGGATTCAAGATACGCCAGATTCGCGGCTTCCCGTATCAACAGCAAGCGCCGCACAACTGCTTTTAAATTCTCCTGATCCTCCGCCTTTCCCGCAATCATATATTCCAGTTCATACTCCAGGACATGGTCTGCGGAATCATCCGAGGCATCTGTAAAATACTGTTCCAGATACAGGTAAAACAACATTTTTTCCACACTCGTCTGATCTGATGAGACATTCATATTTCCGCTTTCCAGCGTACGCTTCATGATACAGGAACTTGTATCTATCGATTTCTGTGAAATAGTTTCCTCAGACATCACAA
Organism: Clostridiales bacterium; assembly: GCA_021201035.1. GTDB lineage: Bacteria > Bacillota > Clostridia > Lachnospirales > Lachnospiraceae > Eubacterium_I. The sequence continues at coordinate 16,894 of JAJQFQ010000229.1, read as the reverse complement.
ACGCCAGAACTCCGTTTTTCTTCATTTTCCTTACCCACATCAACGGATTATCCGAAACCGAAACTCCTGCTGCCGTATTATCCATCGTGCCCGCTCCCCCGCCCTCTGTATCAGACGCGGCTCCAACCGTTTCGCCGCTTTCTGTTTCAGAGGATGTTCCGGTCGTTTCTCCATTTTCTGTTTCTGAGGATACTCCGGTCGTTTCTCCCTCACCTGCTGCGGATGACGCTTCATCTGCACTCACAGCTGTTTCCAGCGTTTCCAATGCGTCAATGGCTTCCGATTCCAGATCTGTCTGTGATTCCCCGGATACATCCTGCCCGGCCACCCACGCCAGCATCGTATTCAACGTCTCCTCAGCGACAGTATATTTCATCATCTCTGCCGCCTCTTCCCGGAAAGCCGCTCCGCCGTTATCCGTCGCCAGTTGATATGTATTCGTCGTAACCTCCGCGAGATGAACCTGAAGCATATAGTAATTTTTCTGAGAACCCGCGGAGGATGTCTGGTTTCCCTCAACCGCGTCCTGCTGCAAGCTCTCCATTGCATCAAAATTCGGAACATCGCTCTCCGAAGTCTGCCAGAACAACAGATGATATTCGTCCCAAAGAGTCCTGTCATAGGATGCCATTACAGTATCTGCCGCCTGCACGGTACTGATCTGACAGTTTGCTTTCAGACCGCTGACACGGGCAGCCTCCAGGAAAGCGAAGACTGCCGAAAAAAAACATGTCAGCAGCATGGCCAGAAACAGCGTGATACTGCCTCTGTTTTTCATTACAATGTTCCCGCCTTATTGCTGATATTGGAAAACGTGTTGTTTACCAATGTCGTCAGCTGGCTTTTAAATATGATGATCAGGCCGATAATCACAACCAAAATAAGAATGATTTCCACAGTGCCGATACCATCTTCTTCCGTTATAAACCGTTTTAATTCGTTCATATACTCCCCCTGTCCTTTCACTCGACGTTTACCTGTCCGCACTCTGAAATAAAGTGCCGCAAGTGCGAAATGCTGTCCTGAATAGTTACCTCATGTCCCTCTACAGACTGGTCAATGCCGGCAGCAGCAATACCAGCAGAATCAGCATCAGCATGACAAGCATCGGAAACAGCAGTTTCGTACCTGCCTCCTCACCCAGTCTGCGGGCCCGGTTCTTCCGCATCTCCATCGCCTCCAGCGATTCCTTCTGCAAAAGCTCCTTCATATCCCGCGTTCCCTTGGATAAATTTTGTGCCAGAATCGAACTGAACCTTTTATAAAACATCAAACCGATGCGGCTGCCAAAACGTTCATATGCCTCCCGTTCGCCCCGGCCTTCCCTGATCTCACGATATGTAATCCACATTTCTTCCAGCAAAGCGCTGTTCCCTGATCGGTTTTTCGCAGTATTTCCGTAACCGGCATACGTATCTTTTTTTAATATTCTTTCCCATGCGCCGCGAATCGTCATACCACTGTCAATTAAAACCGAAAACTGATCCACCATCTGCGGATATGCATATTCCAGCTGTTCCATCCGCTTTTTCTTTCTTTCCTTTTCCGCCTGTTTTTCTCTCTGCTCCAGGCAAATCACCAGAACTGCTCCGATCAGCAGGAAATAGAGCCACTGATATTCCCGATTCTCCTCCCAGACGATGCGATATCCTGCAATGGATTCCGGAAGCGAAAAACTGTCTTCCTCCCGGCTCTCCTCCTCCGCCTGCTGCGCTGCTTTTTCCAGTTCACTGTAAATCCAATCCGCGCTTCCCTCCGCTGGCGGCAAAATCCGAAGCGTCACTGTCTCAATCTGCTCATACTCCCCATAGGAAAAAACCGCGGTCAGTTCGACCAGCGCACCTTCATCCGTCAACGTATCTGTCTCAATCGTACCATCGATTTGAAGGACTCCGTAATCGCTGCTCTCGTAAGAGATCAGAACAAGTCCGTCGCAGATCTCAGACGGAAGGACAAGATTCTCCCTCACCTCATTGACAGAATCATTTTCCCCCAGAAAAACCGCCTCCCATGCGTCAACAGCCTCCTCAAGCAGAGAATAAATTTCACCGGAATCCGGCTGAACGGGAAACACGTCAAGCTCCAGTTCACCGGAATCCGCAAGTTCATCATCCTGTCCGCCGGAAACATTCCCGTCTCCGAAAACCGTCAATTCTTCAGACGAGGTCTCCGCATCCGTATCCTTTTCCAGACGAAATGAATATATCCTGCTCTGTGCGGCGACACCCCCGGCCTCTCTCTCAACAATACCCTCGAAGTTCCCCCTGTCCGCCTGATCCTTCAGCCACATGCCCGCCGACAGCAGTGCAAACAGCCCAAAGATCAGTACGGATTTTTTATGGGTTTCCAGCATCTTCATTATCTTATGATTCTTAATGTCTGTATTTCTTTTCTTTTTCATTCCACAATCTCTTATACCTGAATATCTGTCAATCGTTCCGACCAGAAAATACAGCACAGATAACCTCCCAGACAAACACTCATGACCAGAACTCCCAGAGCATTATGGTACAATGTGATGACATAAGACGGTGAGCTGACCGTCACGAACAGCAGAACACCCGGCAGCAGCAGATTCATCATCCCCTGTTCCATTTTCTTTGATGCGACAGCTGTTTCAATATCGGAAAGGATCTCCGCCTTCTGCTGCATCCGTCCCGTCACGGAACGGATGATCTCAGTCAGATCTCCGCCGCTTCGCTTCGCATAAGAAAATATTTCCGCGAACTGACAAATGTCTTCGACATCACTCTGTCCTGCATATTCCGTCAGTATTTTTTCCAGAGATTCATTCATCGCCATTCTCTGATTCATATACCGCAGATCCATGCAAAACTCCGCGTTCTCTCCGTACAGCGAGTTCATTTCCTGCTCTGCTCTTCTCCATGCGTTTTCCATGGAATAGCCTGCGCTCAAAGAACCGGAAACCATCTGCATAGCGGAAATAAACTGCTGACGCAATTCCTGAAGATGTTTCTGCATCCATCGTTTTCTGCTGCTTTTTATATAGAGCGGAACGATAAAAATTCCGAGAATCATCGCCCAGGCAGACCGATAGAATACAAATGCCGCCCCCGCGGAAAGCACCGCTCCTGGAACGATCTGCCTGACCATCCACCCCGGAGGAAGGCGGGTATGATACGGACCGCTCCGTTTTTCATTCCGTCTTCCGGAGCCCTTCGTACGCTTCTGCCAGTCCTTCAAACTGAAGTTTTTGGGTATGTTGTAAATCCCCCTCTTTTTTCCAGACGCCATATATCTTTCCCTCTCTTTCTTCCGTCTCCTCAAATCGATACAGAGCAGAAAGACAGATCTTTCCGTCATGGATGCCCTGAATTTCCGAAATACAAAGCACCTTCCTGCTTCTGTCACGCAGTCTGCCGAGATGTACCAGAATATCGATTCCCGATGCGATCTGTCTGCGAATCGCCTCCATCGGCAGATTCATCGCCATGAGAACCATGGTTTCCAGACGGGAGAGCATGTCCTCACTGCTGTTTGCATGCCCGGTAGACAAGCTTCCGTCATGCCCCGTATTCATAGCCTGAAGCATATCGAGAGCTTCTCCTCCCCTGCATTCGCCTACGATCAGCCGATCCGGACGCATCCTCAGCGCCGTCCGGATCAGATCCCGGATGCTGATCTCCTCCGCACCGCTTCTGTTGCTGTTCCTCGCTTCCAGGCGCACCAGATTGGGAATGGATTTCATCTGCAGCTCTGCCGAATCTTCAATCGTCACGACCCGTTGTGTCGGAGGAATATACTCCGACAGAGCATTTAAAAAAGTCGTCTTCCCTGAACCGGTACCTCCCGACACAAAAATGTTATAGCCGGCTCTGACCAAAAGCGCCAGAAAATCCGCCGCCTCCTTTGAAATCGAACCAATGGAAATCAGCTTGTCCAGCGTCATGGGTTCCCGAAAAAACTTTCGGATCGACAGTGCTGATCCGTCAATAGCGATCGGCGACAATACAACGTTTACCCGGGAACCATCCGCAAGCCTCGCATCCGCAATCGGCTGTGACTCATTAACCGTCCGGTTTGCGCCTCCGACAATCTGCTGAATCACATCCGCCAGTCTCTCAGCGGTCAGACTGCCGCCGTTCCAAGGATAAATCCGACCGGATTTTTCGTAAAAAATATGTTCCGGACCATTTACCATAATCTCAGTAATCTCGTCATCATCCAGCAGATCCTGAATCACATCCAACCGACGAAACGAATGGAAAATACGTCTCTGATATTCCGCCCGTTTCTCCAGAGAAATCAGATGCTGTCTGCTGTAACGCCCGACATACTGCGCAATCATTTCCTGAAGTTCCTCATCCGGAACATCTCTGGTCAGATCCATTTCTTCCAGTATCTGCGAACGGATCTCCTGCCATTCTTCCGGCACTACTCTTCCACCTCCCTGTCCAGACAGGCTCTGACCGCCTGTCCCAAAGCATCCTCCTGCCATTCATGGATCAGATGAATGCCGCCCTGGTCCGCAAAAATCTGCGGAACACTGATCTGCTCTACCGGAGTCTGCTTCTCTCCGAGACATAAACGAATAAATCTGACCCAGTCCTTTCGGCCGCACGAGGAAAGATAACCCTGACCGGCAAGATGGATGATTCTCGCAGCGGTACGGAAAAAAACTCACATCCGCAGCAACTGCTTCCCAACGCCACAACAACATAAGCATACTCCCGCTTCTGTTTCACGGCCCGAATCAGTCTCTGCACCTCCCGTTCCCGCAGTTCATGCAGAATCATGGGATTCACGGGAGGCATAATATAATCCATTTGTTCCAGCCGTCTGATACAGGCATCCAGACAGACCTCACCGTCCTTCCGGAGTTCAACAGCCGCATCCGTCAGATCCATTCCCCGTTCCAGCAAAAATACATCCTCCATCCCGCTGCATTCAGACAGATTCAGATATAAGACCCCGCCTCTTTCTCCCAGAATCTGCGCAAAGGTGACTGAAAAAGCCAGCAGGGAAGACGGAGCTGCATCCGTCGTAATCACGAACCATGTCTGCCGGATGTCATCAACAGATACAACCGGAAATCCCTGCATCTGCCGATAACGGAACATCACTTTCTGATAAAGTTTTTCACATGGCTGATATCGAAACACATGTGATACGTCCTCGGAAACATCCTCCGCCAGGACAACACAGGACGCTTCTTCCCGTCTTTGCCTGACCTCTCCGATAAAATGTTCCGAACCGATCCACACCGTATTGCCTTCCGGCGCTAACGGCTCAGATAACACATTCATAATTTCAACCCTTGTATCATGACTGAGACGCGAGTTGAAATACAGTGCCAGTTTCTGCATATAAGCAAGCTCAAATCCGCCTAGAAAAATAACATGCTCCTGCATGTGCTCACCCCCCCACCAGGCAGCATATCCGAAAAATACAGCTATTGAAAAATGTATGGTATGGCCTTTTCTATGCCTCTCCGGATACAATTCCATCTTCTTCTGCAAAAATATGCTTTGAAAAAATTGAAAACATAACATCAGACTGCTTTTGAATTGTCTGAGACTCAGCAATTTGCCGAGCGAGATTCCTGCTGCAAACAGGAAAGATAAAAAGATACAGTAAAAAACGTCTCTGCCGCCGTTCAGACAGCCAACCACCAGCAGCAGCTTCACATCCCCGGCTCCGATCGCCCCCATGCGAAACGGTATCCATCCGATCAGAAACGGTATCAGCAAACCCGTCAGAAAACCGGTACATCCGATCGTGGTCCAGGGCAGAATCAGCAGAAAAACACCTGCCGCAAATCCTGTACATATCCAGTGATTCGGAATCCTGTCGGTACAAAGATCCTCTACCACAGAAATGAACAGAATCACCAGTGTAACATAAACATGCATGCAGCTTCCAATCGTCCTCACCTCCTCAATTTTTTAAGGTGATTCCGATTATAACCATCTGTTCCCCTGTTGTCTACACCCAATTTTTACGTAAATTTTCTTCTTGTGCATTTTCACAATAACTGAAGTAAAAGTATGCCGTAAAGTGCCAGCATCCCGCAAAAACCAAGGCTTCCGAATGTCAAAACACTGATGGGATTAACACCGACCGCAACATCCATTCCACGAGCCGCAAACAGGGAATTCAGAAAATAAGCCACAATCAGACAGACGACCGTCCGGGTCGCAAAATTCAGCAGAAACTCGCCCTTTTTCTTTATAATTCCGATCAGAAGAACCAGGATGCACACCCCGGCGACCGCCAGTATTCCCATTCTCATATCCATACGTCTGTTCCGGTTTTTCTGTTTGTTGTAATATATTATTTTTGTGCAAATTTATGACAGGCAACTATTGCGAATATTTTCCATTTTTCAGGATATACTTTCTATGAAAGTGTCAACAATAGACAGACTCGTGACGTGCTTGCACGGCTAAGAGACTGGATATTGGATGACCAAGACGGTATGAGTATGTAGGCCGATAGGCCGGAATACGAATACCGGCGGCGATGACGGGAGCACGAAGTGCGGAGTCATCGACTTTCATGGATGTTGGCGCGCTGCATAAGCAGCGCAATGGAAGTTTTCTATGAAAGTGTCGTGAACAGACAGGCGGAGAAATGGAGATTAAACATGAAACGACGAAAGCATCCCGCGCAGGAACCGCCCCGGACAGGTATTACAGAAGCCATCCGGCAGGCTAAAGCCGATCTTGACAGTGCTTATATGAATCTGGATCATGCCCTTGATCCTGATCTGATCGACTGTTATATCTACCAGTTAAAATCAGCGCAGATGAGATATCATTTTCTTCTTCACCGCGCCAGAGATGAAGATTCTTCCAGAGTATAAGAGGATGAACCTCCCTATAAAACAAAAAGGCAGTCACATGTGCATGACTGCCTGATCATAATTCTCCCGATCTGTCCGTATATCATTCTGCCGAAACCGCCAGAAATACATTGCCGCTCGCCGCGAACTCCTCTGCGGCAGCCGTGAGGGTTTTCACCGTCGTCAGGTCAGTCATCGGATCATAAATGCTGACACTGCTGTCTGTATATCCGATGATCAACACGGCCTGCCCGTTCAGTACGGCATATACCGGCATCCCGGTTCCGACAAAATACAGCGTCTGCTCCGCACTGCAGCCGGTCAGATTATAAACCGTTCCGTCTGTTACCGTCTCTTCCAGGATCTCATATGCCGAGCTCCCGTCGGCAGTCATCCCATCCGTATCCGCAGACAGATTTATCTGCGCGAGCAGGATACTCAATGCCCGGGACTGCGAAGAATTTCCTTCCGCAGCAGTCACCGTGAGCGACTGTGATGATGCTTTCGCCCGTTTCCATACATATGTCTGGTTCCTCCCGATCACCACACCGCGATTCTCATCCGCACTCATCACCGCTTCAGACACACTATCCGTTCCAAGCAGAACCTTTCCTTTTGCGTAAACATAATACGCACTGCCCTCATCCTGATCCGCCAACTCAAACGTCACGGTTTCCTCCGGAATAATCTGTTTCGGTATCAGAAGGCCCGGTGTTCCGGAAACGGAAACAGACATCTGCAGTGTCACCTCTGTCTGTTTTATATCGGATGTAACAGACGAAACATACACCAGTTCCTGCTCCTGCATATCCCGGTTATAAATCGTATCCGACTCCGCCTCTATATACACACCGTCGCTGTATGTCATCCTCTGCAGATAAATATTACCGTCGTCCACCGTCACATCTGTCACATACGCACCATCCGCCTCATAGGTTTTTAACACGGAAAGATTCTCATCCGACGAATCAACGATCACCAGCCGGCTCATGGCAAAAATATCGGACTCTTCTGAAACATTTTCCTCCGGAGCCAGACCGTAAATACAGTCTGATTCCAGAAATCCCAGTGGGCGGATATATGAGCCTTCCTCCGCTTCAATATCCGTCGTAATCCCGCTCTCCAGATCTGTCAGATGCAGAGTCACCGCTTCCGCCGCGTCCCCTTCGGTCCATGCCAGATATCGGCCGTCCGCCGAGCTCTTATAATTACCTTTCGTCAAATCGGAGATAAATACGGAATCCTCCAGTGTCTCCATATTCACACAGTGAACCTGATCACCGATCACCAGATAAAAGAGTCCCGTATCTGAAATGTACATCACCTGACCGATCTCTTCCTTCATGATCTGATAAGATTCCGAAGAAGGAATAAACAGCCGCTCCTCCACCGTATTCGTCGTGCTGTCATAATAACATACGCTGATGCCGACCTCTCCTTCATGTTCACCCCGGTTCATGTATCCGTATACAATAAAATCTACGCTTCCGCTCTCATTTGTGCGGATAATACGGATATCATGTTCATCATAATTTTCCCTGACATCCATCTCGCCGTCCGTCTGGAAACTGAACACCTGCGTCAGATTATTTGATTCCGTATTGTAACTCCAGAGCTCGCCCTGCTGCACAAAGCAAACGACCGTACCGGCCTCGTTCGCCATATAATCCACATCAGAAGAGCGAATGCCCAGTACCAGTGCATCCGATTGCAGGTCACTCTCATTCCCCTGAAAAATCTCTTCCACCGTACGCTCAAAACTCAGCAGATACATCTTTTCCGTACCGTAACGGACACGGTAATACTCCTCCACATTGTAATACTCTTCGTTGCCGTCTTCATCTACGGAAGAAAGAATGTATATCAGCAATATCACATTATAGGAATCATTTAACTCCTTAACGGAAGCGGTCGGTTCCGTTACCTCCGTTCCCTCAAAATCTCCCCAGCAGGCCTGTGACAGGCTGTTGTTGATTGTCACCGTCTGAAGCGTGGTATTATCCTCTCCTGACTGAGGCTCCATATAGGAGGACAGTTCACTCTGACGATCCTTGTCCATCGTAATTTCATGAAATTCCCTGACAAAAGAAATACACTCACTGATATGGCTGTCCTCCTCCTGAATAATACGGGTATAAAAATAACAGGATTCCCCGTCAACCGTTACATCCAGAATCAGCAGATATTCTTCACCGTCCGTCAGAAGATTCTGTATTGTCAGGTCCGCTGTCGCGGTATCATCCGAGACCGAAAGATTCCCGGCTTCAGACTGCTGTACGAGACGCGTCGTATCAAGGCTTCTCACTTCATAACTGATCGACGTAATCTCACTTCCGTACAAATCCACACTGATCGGCAAAACACTGCCGGACTCCACCGGGGTGATGGTATCGCGGACAGAAGCAGCATCCATCTGTGTCGTGTAACCGTGAAGTTCATTGACCTGCTCCTCTCCCACGATCAGATATACCACCGGAAGCGATGCCTCCGCCATATCTGCGGTCAGATCCTGTGTCTCATGGTTCGTCAGTTTTTCAAAAACAAAAAGGCCGGCAATGAACACAGCCGCCACAATCAGACATTGCTTCCATATGCGCATATTACTTCTGTCCTTTCACCCCAATGTATGTCATCATCTCTCCCGTCAGAGCTCAATACCGCCTTCTGCACCGACGGTATCGGCAACGGCGTCTGTACATTTCCTGTGTCAGCATCACCTCAATCAGCTGCATAAGCGGATGATCGCGATCCGGTATAACGTTCCGGGTCATTTCCTCATCATCCTGCAAAGCACGGCAGATCCGCCTGCACAGCATACGAAACAAAAGGCGATCCGGATATTCATCGAACATCATGCTCCCCTCGTGTTCCATTTTGTCACATTCCTGTTCCACCAGCGTCTGTATCCTTCTGGCATCCCGCGGATACATTTCCTGCAGACGTCGGCAGTCTCTTTCATATTCCGCCTCTTCCAAAAAGGAATTCCGCACCGGATATGTCATGTAAAAAGGAATTTTTCCGCTGCCCTGCCCGTCAAACATATGATAATACTCCTGACCAAAATCCATCATACTCTCCAAAAACGAATTCTTTATGATAGGATATGCAAAACAGACAGAAAATTTACACATAAAGCTTACTCGTCCGCCGCACTGCCGTCTGCATCCTCCACCGGCTCATCCGTAACAGACGTATTCGCTCCGTACAGTCCGTTTCCCTGCTGATTCGCCTGTATTCCGGGCAAAATCTCCCTCACTTTCTCCAATGCACGCCGGTTGGATTTATAAGTAATCGTTCCGGTTTTTACCTCACTGTTCGGCGCAATCATCTCTATATCAACAGTTTTTACATATGGATTAGACAGTTCAATTCGCAGCTTCATGCTGTGAATCGCCTTCGACTCGGCTTTATCACTGAACAGGGATCCCAGCAGACCTGTCTTCTCCTCATTCTCTACCGGCTGTCCATCCTCCAGATACTGCACGGCGGAAAGCTCACCATACATAAAAATCGGGGGGTTTTTCTCTTTTTTATTTCTCGTACAATACCAGAGCTTTGCCGGCTCATCCACATAAAGAATCGTTGTTCCGGCCTTCGCCTCCTGTGTCGACTCAAACCGGATAAACTTTTCCAGGTTCTTCTCCCTGTATTTCAGATGCTCTTTAATATCCTCCACCGTCTGATTCGGAATCATCGCCGCATCCATATTAATCATGGCGCTGCAGTTCTGGCAAACGGAAACATTATCCCGGATTTTAACATGAACTTCCCCTTTTATTTTCCTTCCGCACACCGGACAAATGTCTTTTTTACTGAATAATCCCATTGTTCTCCTCCTGTCTGATCATCATACCCGCCTTATTACAACAGCATATCCGGCCGCGCAAACAGCATGTATGTCATACGCACCAATCTAATATATTTATTGTAACCCCTATGCGCTTCAGTTGCAACAAAACATTTGAAATTTCGTCATCCGGAACATACGTTTTTGCTTTTTTTTGCACGAAATCATCTGCCATATACTCTTGAATTTCACTGTTTATTATAATATGATACAGAGACTGCGGAATATGTAAGATAAGGAATCTACGATTGCTGTTATCGAACTTATGCAGAGCCGCACAAAATTCGGACAGCGTGCCTCATGGACCGCAGTCCGCAAAATCACGGTTCCCGAAATTTTACAGAAAGAAGATTTGAATGATGACTGAAAAACGATCTTTTTACCGCGCTCTGTTCGCATTGGTTCTTCCGATCACGATACAAAACCTGTTAAACTCGGCCGTCAATTTCGCGGACGTTTTTATGCTGGGTTTTGTCGGACAGAACGCTCTTTCCGCCGTATCTCTGGCAAACCAGTACCAGTTCATCCTGCAGGGACTTTTTTCGGAATATCCTCCGGAATTACGATGCTGTGCTCACAATACTGGGGAAAAAAAGAAATGCGGGCGATTCAGTCAATCATGGGCATCGCTTTAAAGATCGCATTGTCTGTTACCGCCGTTATCGCACTGCTCACACTGTTTATTCCCGGACAGCTCATGATGGTCTATACGGATGATGCCGAGTTGATTGGCATCGGTATCACCTATCTGCGCATAATCGGAATCTCCTATTTCATCATGAGTTTTTCGACTGTATATGAAAGTACCCTGCGAAGTGTCGAACGTGCCCGGACAAGTACCATCATTTCCGGTACGGCACTGCTTCTGAACGTATTTTTGAATGCCGTCTTTATCTTCGGTCTGTTCGGTGCGCCGAAGCTCGGCGTACTCGGCGTTGCCATCGCGACATTGATTGCCCGGAGCGTGGAGTGTATTCTGTGTCTGAAGGATCTGTTCTCCGGAAAGCTGTTTCAGCCTGAATGGAAGCTTTTATTCGGCAGACACCGCCTGCTGTTTCAGGACTTTTTAAAATATTCCCTGCCCGCACTGGCAAATGATATCTTATGGACGCTGGCATTTTCCAGCTATTCCATCATTCTCGGGCACTTAAACTCCGATGTCGTGGCAGCCAACGCAATCACCACCAATGTACGCGACCTGTGCACGATCCTCTGCTTCGGTATTTCCGGCGGAGGTTCCGTTTTACTCGGAAAAACCATGGGGGAAAAGCACATCAAAGAAGCCGGGATCATGGCCGGGCGCCTCTGTCGGATCACCTTTCTGATCAGCCTCGCAACGGCCGGCGTCGTTCTGGCTCTGAATCCGCTCATTCCGCACCTGTTCGAACTGACAGATCAGGCGACCCGTTACATGCGTATCATGCTTTGCATCAGCTCCTACTATGTCATCGGACAGGCCATGAACACCCTGCTCATCGCCGGTATTTTTCGCGCGGGCGGTAATTCACGCTTTGGCCTGATCTGCGATACAATTACGATGTGGGCTATCTCTGTTCCTCTCGGATTTTTGAGCGCTTTTGTGTTTGATCTGCCTCCCATGGCGGTCTATTTTATTCTCTGTCTGGATGAATTCTGGAAGATTCCGGTTGTCGTACGGCATTATCGGAGCAAAAAATGGCTGAATGATATTACAAGGGATTTTGAGAATGTATAAAATCTGCATACGACGCCATAAAGCCCTATAAACCCTTATTTTTGCGGCTTAAAAGGCACACGGTTTCCACATGGCACGAGAAAACGATATTGATGTCACATGCAGCTCGGGTGTATGCGCAAACATATCGACTATCACCTAACAGATTTTATGAAACGAATTCGATTCCCTGCAAGAGCTTGCTAGCCTCAATAAGATACCCATAAGAAACCGGGTCCACAATACGCATATAAGAGAATCTCTTTGGTTTTTCTATTTCAAGCTTCTGTCCGACATATTCTCCAGGATCATTAATTTTAATCAGAGTTTCCTGCCCGGTCAGCATCGCTGCCGCAAGATACATCACTCTTCCAGCATATGCCCCAGCAACATCTCCGCCAAATCGGCTTCCAATAATGTGGTTCCTGATTCTGGAAATACCATCCTTGAAATATGTATAATCTTCCCCATTAAGAATTCCCCTGCTGGCGATACAGAGGCACCCGTTAATTGTATCCTTCAACACATCCTCTGCCGAAATGGAAAGCCCTCGGTATGCCATCTCCGAACAGACTATCCGATGGTAGGATTCGCAAACTTCACTAAAATCTGTCATTGCATCAAACAAAGAAGCGCAATCATAAAGCTGCTTGATTACCTCCAATTCCTTATCCACTCCAAATGGAATTCCCGTTGTATGCGGTGCAAATGCCGTCATCTTATCTTCAAGGATGCCATTGACATTTGGAATGCTGACGGAAAGGTCTTCTCCCTCTGTCAAAAGTAGCTCATTTTTTATCGGCTTCAAAATGCACGTTTTGTACTGTATCTTTTCAAAAAGAACATCCAGCAAAATGGTGACATCCCGCTCACTCCTTGGTGAGCGATACTTAAATTTGAAATGTCTCTTCTCAATCTCATTCTTGCCAACTCAGACATGTTCCTCCACATCCAGGAATGGAAATATTTCTCCTGCCTTGCGGATATATTCATCAATATCAGTTCCAGGTTCCACGATAATATCGATATCGGTGCTCAATCTCCTTGGACGCTCAAGCAACAACATGAGAGCGGTTCCACCTTTAAAACAAAACGGAAGTCCTGCCCGCTTAATCGCTTCCAAAAGGCCAAACGCATAAACCACTCTTTCAATCAGTGTGGGGTCATTCCCAGTTTTCTTGTACAGGTCGTTGATATACTCTGATGTGTACATAGCTCTTGATAGCATCTTACGTTCTTCCTCCCGCATATTTCTTTACCAACTCTGTTTTTCCTCTGCGTCCCGCATACCGATTCAATCTTCTGCGCTCCACCTGATAGCTTTCTATCATGCTCGCATATATGAGGGGAACCTCCGATGGGCTAAATGTTGCGGCAATACTTTTTTCTGCCACAATATCAACCAGCAGCTTCTCTGCGGTCATTTCATGCGGCTTCTCATCTGACATCGGAGCCTGACTGACCAACTCCAAAACAACAATACAATCTCTCGTCCAATATCTCTCAAATTCATTTTTTCCCGGTTTGTAAAGCACACTTCCGGTATATTCCTGTTGTAATTCATCAAAGATGTAGGAACTCACATCCTTTTCCACCTGCACGTATACTGTGTTCTGCGCTATCTGATGATTCAAAAACTCATTTAGCAGAACACTTTCAAAAATGACAAATGTAAGCTCCGGAAATTTATCTTCCAGCTTTTCTCTGACTTCCATACCTCTGTCAGAATAAACCGGTCTGTACACAGGAAGCTCCTCCTGCTGAACCGTTACATATGCATCGTAATCCACGCGAAAGAGCTGCTGTTCTTTTTGCAGATTGTACAGTGTCCATCGAAACGCACTCTCACTTAAATCTTCTTTTTCGGCACAAAAAATTTGAAACAGTTCTTTGCGAGAGTATATTTTTTTATCTGAAAGATTTCTTAACGCCTGATTAGTCCACATGTGCCTCGCCTCCCTTCAAGCGTTTTGTCAATTTTTTTATTTTTTGACGCTGCGCTTATATTAGCACACTTCATAGGGAAAAGCAAGCGCTGCGTCAATTTTTTATTTTTTTGACGCAGCGCTACTTAAAAAGCCCTTGAGCAAGAATTAAACTCATGGGCCTTACAATATTTATATTTGTCATGATTGTTGTAAGTGTCTCTCCCTTTTCACGGTTTTTATCCAGCGCAGCATCAATCTCATCAACCCTGCGGAATATTTCTTTATGTGTCTCTTTCCGGATATTCCTCTGTAAGTCCTGCAGAACCTTCTCCCTTGCAAAAATAAGCTTATTCATCATCAGAACAAAGGTCCACTCAATGGCATCCTCACGGATGAATCGCATAGTAGATATCGAAAAAGTCCTTCATCCGACTGGTAGTATCCATTCTTTGCAAAATCGCGTCAAACTTCTCTGCAATGGTACTCTCAAGAGAATATGTATAAATCTCCGGTGCTTCAAATCCCTCCAGTCTTGTTGCAATTTCCCTGATTTCTGCATTCGGGACTATCACGTCATCAATCCCCACATCCACCGAAAATGGTACTCTGACATTATTGATATGCCCGATAAATTTTGTCTTCACTCCCGGATATTTCTTTTCGAGAGTAATCTGCTCCACCCCAGTTACCTCCAGCCAGATATAATCATTATCCGTCTGGATACTGCATATCTCTTCCATGACATTTTTTATGTTGCCAAGTTCATTCGAAAGGCTTCGAAGCATAAAATCCATGTCCCTCGTTGGCCTGCTGTCAAACTCAGTAAGAACATATATGAACATCCCGCCCTTTAATATCAGGTTATCTCTGTATCGTGAATGCGACAGTCTCCGCAAAAACTCTTCCTGAAAGAACAGCTGCAAACTCATCTGATAGCTGATACCTTCTTCTTTCGCCTGATTACGAGTCTCGCAAGTGCGGATGCACTTTTATTTTTTACAGCCATATTCCAAGTACCTCCCTTTCTTTTTTCTGAACCCGAAGTTCATTCGCATATTTCCCAAGCCTGGACTCATTTCTCTTTGCGTCGGACAGGTAACCCCTTACTGCTCCGGCAAACACCTCAGCTTCCATTTTATTACGGTGAAGCAGGCAATCACAGATTGTCCGTTCCCGATCATAAATCTGCAGCTTCGTTCCTTCAATTTCAGCTTCCGTAATACCGATTACAAAACGCTCTGCCGTAATAAAATGCGGTTTTACAATCGGATAAGAAATATTGAACCGTCTCCGCGAGGTTTTACTGTCAACCGCTATATGCCATGCCGATGGCGTTCTGTCTGTATATCCATAAAAATCCAAGGCACTCTCCATGCATACAACACCGTCAGGGAACAGCGCAGCAATAATAATTGCCTCAGAATATGCATTCTCGTCCATATACTGATAGTATCCTCGACGAATCTGTTCTATCTCTCCATCTTCTATCAATTTTTGTATTTTTTGATTATAATAGCCGCACTGACGCAGATCCCTCGTTCTTAGAACCCCACCATGGCTCAAAAAATTTTTTCTCAGGTTTTCTTCCATAATATCATCCACTTTCTCAAACTGCACAAATTCTCTTTCAGTCTTGTGCAGTTTGCAAATTCATTATAATTTATAAGCATGGCAAAATCAATAGCAAAATGCAAAACAAGGTCATCGCATATCTTGATGATTGCAACGAATTTGAGATCGTCCAGTATCGTAATGTAAAGGATGTGGAGGAACTTCCCCTCTCCGAACCCAGCCCGGAGTTTATGAACATTCACGACCAGGAATTAAATTCACGTCAGGATTATGAACCACATTGTGATCCGAAGGAACTATATTTTAATCGGTGGTATCAGAAAAATATTAATTAAACTTTGAATAAACAGAGGCAAAAACAGATAGAACTTATCTCATTTGAAAGTCAATGTACTTCGACACTGTAGTCTATTCAAAACAAGAAAAAAGCAAGATTTGCACATTGCCTTCTATGCTATAATGAAAGCATCAAGGCTTGCGCAGCACGGAGGCTTCACCTATGAAAGAGAGAGTTCATCCCCGAATACGGGAATACGCTTGCGTTTCCTGTTCGACTATCACCAGGAAAACCCATTCCGGAGAAAAGGGCTTAACCCAGGAGCAGGTACGCCAATATCGGAAAGAATATGGCGAAAATGAACAGACGGTAAGCGGCAAAAAAGAAAATACTATCCCGCACTGCATCCGCAGAGCATTTATCAACCCATTCACAGTGATTCTTTTCCTGTTGGCTGTTATCCTGTTATTCACAGATACTCTGATGCTGGAGCAATATGGGCAAGGACTTTCTTCAGTCCTTATCATCAGCCTGATGCTGGTTTTGAGTGGTGTTATACGGCTTTTGCAGGAGCTTCGGGCAAAGCGTGTTGCCGATCACCTGACCCAACTGGTACAAACCACTGTCTCTGTCTGTCGGGACGGCATCTGGCAGGAAGTGTGTTCGGATAATCTGGTGGTTGGCGACCTTGTTCGTATGGAAGCCGGAGACCGGGTTCCGGCAGATATTCGCCTGACGGATGCAACAGACTTCTTTGTTTCCCAATCTGTCA
>JAJQFQ010000171.1 GCA_021201035.1 Clostridiales bacterium | reverse complement strand
ATGTATATTGAGAAATATATTGAGAATCCCCGCCATATAGAGTTTCAGATTCTGGCTGATCAGCACGGTAATGTAGTTTCACTGGGAGAGCGGGACTGTTCCGTACAGAGACGACATCAGAAGATGGTGGAAGAATCTCCTTCGCCTGCACTGGATTCAAAGCTTCGAAAAGAAATGGGAGCTGTGGCGGTGCGCGCCGCAAGAGCAGCGAATTATCAGAGCGCCGGAACCGTTGAGTTTTTGCTGGATCAGGATAAAAACTACTATTTTATGGAGATGAATACCCGTATTCAGGTTGAGCATGGTGTGACTGAGATGGTTACCGGTCTTGATCTGATTAAGGAGCAGATTTTTATTGCTGACGGTCAGAAGCTTCGTTTTAAGCAGAAGGATATTCAGATTTCGGGACACGCAATTGAATGCAGGCTTAACGCGGAGGATCCGCAGCGGAATTTTATGCCGTGTCCGGGAAAAATTGATTTCCTTTATCTGCCCGGCGGCAACGGTGTTCGTATTGATTCTGCTATTTTTGCCGGTTATACGGTTCCTCCGAACTATGATTCCATGATCGCAAAGATCATTGTGTTCGGTAAAGATAGGGAGACTGCGCTGAACAAGATGCAAAGTGCACTCGGGGAAGTGAACGTCGAAGGCATTACAACGAATCTTGATTACCAGTACGATATTATTACGCATCCTGTTTTCCGTGCCGGTGAAGCAACGACCGGTTTCCTGGAAGAGTATTTTTCAGGAGAACAGTCATCTTCTGACAAATGATTGATTTTATAAATGCTAATAATGACTGCATAGCGGTCATATATGTTTGAATGTGAGGGTACCTGTACCATACAGGCAGTTTGTTGAACAGGTGATGACGGATGGCTAAGTTAACTTTTAAAAAACAGAATTTTTTGAATACGTCGAAAAAGGAACCTGATATTCCGGAGGGAATGTGGGTGAAATGTGACTCCTGCGGCGAGATGCTGTATCAGGAGGATGTGGTGAAAAATCATCTCGTCTGTTATAAGTGCGGGAAGTATTTTCGGATGACAACGAAACGCAGACTGCGGCTTGTGACGGATAAACACAGCTTTGAGGAGTGGGATACAGATCTGGAGGGCAAGGATCCTCTGGAATATCCGGATTACTCTGAGAAGATTACGGCGTTGAAGGAAAAGCTGAACATTGACGAGGCCGTTACGACCGGCCGCTGCACGATTCACGGTGAGGAGACAGTGATTGCTGTCTGTGATGCCAGATTTCTGATGGGCAGCATGGGTTATGTTGTGGGTGAAAAAATCACCAGAGCAGTAGAGAAAGCGACAGAGATGCAGCTTCCGATTATTATTTTTACCTGCTCCGGAGGAGCACGTATGCAGGAGGGTATGGTTTCTCTGATGCAGATGGCAAAAACGTCCGCCGCATTGAAAAAGCATTCTGATGCCGGATTGTTATATATTACGGTTCTGACTGATCCGACGACCGGCGGAGTTACGGCAAGCTTTGCCATGCTCGGTGATATTATTTTGGCAGAGCCCGGAGCACTGGTGGGATTTGCCGGTCCCCGCGTGATTGAACAGACGATCGGACAGAAGCTTCCGGAAGGCTTTCAGCGTGCGGAGTTCCTGGTAAATCACGGATTGATTGACGGTATTATCCATCGCGACGACATGAAAGATACGCTTTCCAGACTGCTTCATATGCATCGGATGCCGTCCAAAGAGGAAGGTCTGCTCACGAACAAACTGATCATTCCGGAGCAGAGCCGCAGGCATGATGATCATGTAACGGCCTGGGAACGGGTTCTTACCGCGAGAGCATCTGACAGACTTACGTCTATCGATTATATAAAAGGGATTTTTTCTTATTTTGCAGAGATGCATGGAGACCGGCATGACGCGGATGACGGGTCGATGGTTGGCGGCATTGCATATCTGGATGGTTATCCGGTGACTGTGATCGGTCAGCAGAAGGGACGTACGACAAAGGAAAATATTGTGCGCAACTTCGGCATGCCTTCCCCGGAGGGATATCGAAAGGCGCTCCGCCTGATGAAACAGGCAGAAAAATTCAGACGTCCGATTATTAATTTTATTGATACGCCGGGTGCGTATCCGGGGCTGGAGGCAGAGCAGCACGGGCAGGGAGAAGCGATTGCCCGAAATCTCTGCGAGATGTCTGCACTCACGGTACCTGTTCTGAGTATTGTGATCGGTGAGGGCGGCAGCGGCGGTGCACTGGCGCTGGCGGTGGCGAATGAGGTCTGGATGATGGAGAATGCTACCTATACGATTCTTTCACCGGAAGGCTTTGCATCTATTCTCTGGAAGGACGGAAAGCGTGCGGATGAGGCGGCCGGGATCATGAAAGTGACAGCTGCTGAGTTGAAGCAGCTTGGTATTGTGGAACAGGTGATCGAGGAGCCGGTACCGGCCTGTGCGGAAAATCGTCATGAGCTCTGCCGCGTGATGCGCAAGATGATTCGCAAATTTATCTATGAGAATATAGATAAGGATCCGGAAGTGCTGGCTGCAGAGAGATATCAGAGATTCCGGCAGTTCTGATGCCTGCAGCAGGAATATTGTTTACAAAGCAGATGATCTGTGGTTGATGACCGGTATACCTGATTTTACAATCATAAAAGCTTTTTACAACGCTGAATATGGGCATCGCTGGCGGCGGTGTCCTTTTATCATATGATGTTGGGGTCAAAAGTATTTGACCCCTATGATACCTACGGATTGTTCCGCACTTCGTGCTCCCACAATCCTCAAAGCACTCGAAATCCGCTCATTTTAGCCTAAAACCGTCTAAAATGGCTACTTTCTCGTGTTTTGGCGGGTCCCAAAGTCATGAATTCGAATGCAAGCATTCGATTCATGACCTTTTTGACCCTGGTATCATCATATTATATAGGGGTAAATACTCCTTATATATGCAGGAGATTATCATGCATACGTCGTATAAGCCTGTTTTGAGTGTGGCCTGTATCAATGGCTTTTTGTTAAAGCTGATTGCCATTCTGACCATGCTGATAGATCATATCGGAGCGGTTTTGTACCCTGACCAGATGATATTTCGTTATATTGGCAGGATTGCTTTTCCGATTTTTGTATTTTTAATCGTTGAGGGATTTTATCATACGCGAAATATTCGAAAATATGAGCTTCGTTTGCTTGTATTTGCGTTCATTTCAGAAATACCCTATGATCTAGCATTTAATGATGCTGTTCTGGAATTTCAGTCTCAGAATGTTTTTTTTACTCTTTTTCTGGGGCTGTTGATGATGGATCTGATGAAAAAAGTAAAAGAGCAGCACTGGAAAAGCATCTTGATTCTGGTTATCTTTGTGGTTGCGGCCGCTTTGTTAAAAACGGATTATGATGCCGGCGGCATTCTTCTGGTTTATTTTTTTTACAGATTCCGTTCACAGCCGATCATTACATATGCTGCGCTGGGAGGAATCTCGTTATTCATATTCGGACCGGTCGAATGCTGGTCCCTGCTTGCCGTTATACCGCTGCTTTTATATAATGGGGAGAGAGGTTTTCGGCAGGATGGGAAAATATACGGAGGCGGGGCAGACGGAGCAGGCGCGGTGTTCATAAAGTATTTATTTTATGTTTTTTATCCGGCTCATCTGCTGATTCTGCATTTCCTGTCGATGAACATGTAAAGCATGCTAAACTGGTAAGATTATTTGATAAAGATATTTGCGGACAGGTCAGTGCGGGCTCGCGATATGTCCTTTTTAATTTGCCGGTCTGTTCTGAACGGCAGTTTGTCCGGAGGAAAAAGCTTGAATTTCTGGAAGCATTTAAAAACAATTAATCATCATAAATGGCTCGTGATGAAAGCGTGCTTTCGCGTAGGCTTGTATAAACAGGCTTTATTGCATGATCTTTCGAAATATTCACCGGCAGAGTTTTTTGTGGGTGTGAAATATTATCAGGGTAATATGAGCCCGAATAACGCGGAGCGGAAGGATAAGGGTTATACTTCTGCCTGGCTCCATCATAAGGGCAGGAATAAGCATCATCTGGAATACTGGATTGATTACGGATCAAAGGACAGTGAGTATCCCCTGCAGGGGATGAGAATGCCGGACAAATATGTGGTAGAGATGTTCATTGACCGTATGTCCGCCTCTAAGAATTATCAGAAAGAGAATTATACGGATCGAAGCGCGCTGGAGTATTATGAAATGGGAAAAGCGCGGCATATTCTTCATCCGGAGGTGCGGGAATTGTTGGAACGGCTGCTGCATATGCTTGCCGACAGGGGAGAAGACTACACGATGGATTATATCAGGCGGGAAGTGTTAAAGAATAAAAAATAAAAGAATTTCAGTCTGCAGATCATAAGCAGGACAGAAATCAGGGAGGAAATATTATGATAGACGGGAAAAAAATATTATTCAGCGGTATGCAGGCAACAGGAAATTTGACGCTCGGGAATTATCTTGGCGCATTGAAAAACTGGGTGACGTTGAGCGATGAGTATGAATGCTTTTACAGTGTGGTGGATATGCATTCCATCACGATTCGCCAGGATCCGGCGGAACTTCGCAGACGGGCACGGGCATTGCTGACCCTGTATATTGCCGCGGGGCTTGATCCGAAGAAAAACTGCATTTATTATCAGTCTCATGTGTCCGGACATGCGGAACTTACATGGATTCTGAACTGTTTTACCTATATGGGTGAGTTGAACCGTATGACACAGTTTAAAGACAAGGCGGCAAAACACGCAGACAATATTAATGCGGGATTGTTTACATATCCGGTGCTGATGGCGGCTGACATCCTGCTGTATCAGGCAGATGTAGTTCCGGTGGGAATTGATCAGATGCAACATCTGGAACTGACCAGAGATGTGGCGCAGCGTTTTAATGCGATTTACGGGGATGTATTTACTGTTCCCGAGGCTTATATCGGAAAAGTCGGAGCTAAGATCAACAGTCTGCAGAATCCGGAAAAAAAGATGTCAAAATCCGATGAGAATGTGAATGCGAGTATCTATCTGATGGATGATCTGGACACGATCATGCGTAAATTTAAGAGAGCGGTGACGGATTCCGAGGCGAATATCTGTTATCGGGATGAGCAGCCGGGAATTAAAAATCTGCTCAATATTTACTGTGCCTGCACGGAAAAGACACCTGAGGAGGCTGTTGCCGAGTTTTCCGGAAAGGGATACGGTGAGCTGAAGACGGGTGTCGGGGAGGCAGTTGTGACCGTGCTGAGACCGCTGCAGGCGGAAGTGGAACGGCTTTCGAAGGATAAGGCTTACATTGATTCCATCATCAAAGAGAATGCTGAAAAAGCAAATTACTATGCTTCTAAGACGTTGCGAAAGGTACAGAAAAAGGTGGGATTTCCGAAGAAAGTACGGTAACAGATATGGCAGGAAAATTCGCATATGGAGTTGATCTGGGATGGGTCAGCCAGTTGGAACAGATGGGATACAGGTGGGTTGATGAGAGCGGAAACCGGACAGACCCGATTCTTGCCTGTAAGAATATGGGCGCTAACGCGGTGAGACTTCGTCTCTTTGTGAACCAGAAGGAAGATTTCTGGCAAAAGAACGAGAATGAGAGATGTATGCTCGGTTTCTGTGATATGTACCGTGTTCTGGAGATGGCCGGGCGCGTGAAGTCGTTGGGGATGGATCTGATGCTGGATTTTCACTACAGTGATCATTTTGCTGATCCGGAGATTCAGGATATCCCGGAGGCATGGAAGGATGATGATGATCAGAAGCTTACAGAGCGGGTGTATGATCATACCAGAGAAGTAATTCTTCTTTTTCGTAAAAATAAGATTGAACCCAAATGGGTGCAGGTTGGAAATGAAATTAATTTCGGTATGATGTGGCCGAAGGGTCATCTGTACACTGCTCCGAAGCAGCTGGTTTGTTTCCTGAACGCCGGATATGACGCGGTGAAAGAAGTTTTTCCGGCCTGTCAGGTGATTACACATATGGCTATGGTGAACAGGGAAGCCTGGTGTGTGCCTTTCCTTGATAATTTCTTTACAAACGGTGGAAAGACAGATATAATCGGTTTTTCGTATTATCCGTACTGGGTTCTGAAGCAGATTGAGGCGGAAGATTTGGGTGATGAAGAAACTGTGCGGGCACGGGAAGCCTGCGACAGTAAAGATGCCCTGTCCGGCTGGCTTTCCGCATATGAAAGAAAATACGGGAAACCGGTGATGATCGTCGAGATCGGAGGAGATGACGAGGATGAAGAGGGTACCTGTCAGCTGCTTCGCCGGTCTGCGGAGGCTGTTAAGGCGCTTCCGGAAGGCCGCGGACTGGGGATTTTTTACTGGGAGCCTGAGGTGTCGCGGTCTGTACTTCCGGATGCCTATCCTCTCGGAGCGGCGCGGCAGGTGGATGAGTATACCTTACAGTATACGAAGGTATTGACTGCATATAATGCCTGCTGCTTGCAATAAAAACAGAGTCGGGAAACTGCGTTTTGGTTTTCCGGCTTTGTTTTGTTGATGAATAGAAAATGGGAAAGGCACACAGAGCTTTTCCCGCTCATAAACTGATAAGAAAGAACTCACCGGGGTACTTTCTTTGCAGAAATCATTTTTATCGCCGCTGGATGCGTCGGAAGAAAAGTATTATCTGGATCAGCTGGGTCAGGGTAATATGGAAGCAAGAGATATATTGATTGAGCGGAATATGCGTCTGGTTGCATATATTGCAAAAAAGTATCTGAGCGCTGAAGAAAGCATGGAAGATCTGATTTCCATCGGAACGATCGGACTGATTAAAGCGGTGTCTACGTTTCAGACAGATAAGGCGACGCGTCTCAGTTCCTATGCCAGCCGCTGCGTGGAAAATGCTATACTCGCACAAAAAACTTTTTGAGGGGGATTCTACCTCCTCTGCCAATGGGGGCTGGTTTGGCGGGTACAATGTGGAACTTCCTGCAGGCTTCGGCAATGTGCCATTATCCGGCAGCCTGCCGGTAAGGAGACAATGATTCCCCGGTGGGTCAGGGCCGCTGCTGCCCCCATCGCTGCCGCCATCCAGCCCTGGGCCGATGTCTTTCCCATACTGCCCGGAAATGTCAGGGAACTCCATATCTCCTTCCGGGTCGCCGAAGAGGAACACATGTGCATTTTTGCCATCCCAGATAACCTTGCGGATCAGGCTCTTGACCATGATCCTTTTCTGGCCTACATTCATTTCATCGATCGTTGCGGCAAAAGAACCAAGCATCTGTTCGAGCAGGGAAAATTCCATGCCGCTGTCCGCATTCGATATCATGGACTTTTCGGTTTCGTTTATCTTTACTTTTAGCTGTTCACTTTCTTCATTCAGGACGCTGATCCTTTCAGAGATCTTAGCCCTTGCAGATTTGTCTTCAAAATCAGGGATGGAATCGATCAGGGAAGCGATTTTCCCTTCTGTATCAGCCAGTTGTTTCTTTAGTGAAGCCAGCTCATTTTTATTCTTCCTGCTGTGGTCTGAAAACAGCTGCTTCCCTTTCCTGACCTGGTCAAGGAATTCTTCCCTGTTTTCATTCAGCCCTTTGATCTGTTCAATAACAGCTTTGTCGAGTACATTGCCGTTTGCGTTTTTCTGGCTGCATTCTGTACCCCGGCTGCGCTCTTTCAATGTGCAGCGGTATGTGAAAATACGCTCCCCGCTTGGCGTATCCCTGTTTGTGATGCGCGGGATCATCCGGGAGCCGCAGCTGCAATAGATTACCCCGGTCAGCAGGGCTTCATTGATCCTGTCCCTGCGGAAGGCTTTATCTTTGTTCTTTTCCAATTCATTCTGGGCAGCGATCCATTTCCTGCCTTCTATTATGCCCTCATGTTTCCCTACTGCAATGATCCATTTCTCAATAGGGTTGTGGATATAGGCTTTCCCTTTTTTCTGTATGGTCTTGTAATATGCGATCAGTGCATTTTTCCCATTAAATTCTTCTTTATCTGAATACAGGTCCGCATGTTTCTCAGTCAGGTATTCATACATGTCCATATCTGCAAAAGCATATACCGGGTTCATCAGGATCGTCTTAATGGAATACCTGGAGAAAAAATTCCCCTGTTTGGTCTTTATCCCGGCCTGGACCAGCCTCGTCTCTGTTTTCGTCAGGGATTTTGTTTCTAAAAAAAAGATTGAATATGGTCTGGACAATAGTGGCTTCTTCCGGCAGGAGTTTCAGCTTGCAGCTTTTTTTCGCCTTTCCGTCAACAGAGATCTTTTCAACCGATTCAGAAGTATATCCTGTCGGGGTTGTCCCCCCAAGCCACCTGCCTGTCTTTGCCAGTTCATGCATGTTATCCCTGATGCGTTCAGCGATGGTCTCCCTTTCTAACTGCGAAAAAACAGATGCGATGTACATCATGGCACGCCCCATAGGGGTAGCTGTGTCAAATTGTTCCCTGATAGAAACAAAATCAATATTTAAATCATTCAGCTGCTCTATGAGCCCGGAGAAATCGCTGACATTTCTGCTGATACGGTCAAGGCGGTACACAATGATGGTTTTTATCAGCCCGTCTTTTGCATCCTGCATCATCAATTTGAAATTCGGACGGTTAAGGTTTCCGCCGGAAAAGCCTTCATCCTCATAGACAAGGACAGAGTCAAGGTCTTCATCAGGGTAATGCATGGAAATATATTCCTTGGCCATTTCAACCTGGTTGCCTATGCTTTCACCTTTCCCGGTATACTTTGATTTCCTGGAATAGACAGCAATTACCCTGTTTTTCTTCATGAGATATCCTCCTTAATGGTATCTGTTTTTTTATAAGATAAGTTGTCTGGATTAGCCAGATACAGGTGTGGAC
>JAJQFQ010000129.1:4221-9024 GCA_021201035.1 Clostridiales bacterium | reverse complement strand
CTGAAAAACACCCAGCGTAATATTTGTATTTCCGATATCAACTGTCAGCAGCATATTCACTCATCCTCTCCCGGTTCTCCCAGAAACACGACTCTGTAATAAAGTTCCAGAGACTCCAGCAGTTCTGCCTGTTTATCCTGTATCTGTCTGATCTTCAACACGCTTCCGATCTCATCATACAGAAGGTCTCCTTCATTTGACGACGTTTCCAACTGCAGACTGCCGTCTCCGTCAAACTTCATCACCAGTATGCCGCCGACATCCTCCGTGTATAATACACAAAGAATCTTCAACTCCTCCTGCACCTGTTCCGGAAGCCCTTCAAACTCCGGATTGAGATAAAGCTGTTTTGTATAGGCGCTGGACGCGCAAAGCACTATTTCTTCATCATACATGACCGCTTCTGTCCTCTTGTATCTTTTCTTTTTAAATGTAGCCATACACGCCGCGGACGGAAACTTCTCCGGCGGAAACATATTTCAATCCGTCTTCCGTCTCCACAAGCAATTCGCCCTGCGCGTTAATCCCTTTTGCAATGCCGGTGAAATCCTTCTTAAAATCCAGTACACGAACCTGCCTGCCGCAGTTTACCAGACGGGCATTATACTCCTCCATCAACCCGCCAAGATCCTGCGTCTTTATAAACCGTGCGTAATAACCCTCAAATTTCCGCATGCACTGTGCGACCAGTTCTGCCCGGCAGATATGCATGCCGGTCTCCAGGAAAACAGATGTAGCCGCCTGCCGTACATCCTCCGGAAATTCCTGATTATGGACATTTATACCTACACCAAGCACTATATGATTGACATAATCCACCTGAGCACTCATCTCTGTCAAAATGCCGCAGACCTTTTTACCGGAACAAACAATATCATTCGGCCATTTAATCCGAACATCAGAAAGCCCCGCCATCTCCAGTGCATCACGAACAGCCATCCCCATCACAAGTGTCAGCATAGACGCATGCGATGGTTCAATATCCGGTTTTAAAAGCAGGGACATAAAAATTCCTTCCCCTTTTTTCGATTCCCAGGCTCTTCCGCGACGCCCTCTGCCGTCGGTCTGTTCCTCACCGATCACGAGCAGACCCTGTCCGGCTCCCGATTCCGCCTCTCGTTTCGCCTCATTATTAGTGGAGTCCACGGAATCAAACACCCGAACCGGATGTCCGGCCCATGCGGTATCAAGATATTCACAAACACATTCCTGCGTCAGAAAATCAGGTTCTGAGTAAAGACGGTAGCCTTTATTGCGCACCGCCTCAATCTCGTACCCCATCTCCTCCAGCTGGTGGATCACCTTCCAGACGCTGGTTCGGGTCACACCGAACATCTCACTGATCTCCTGTCCGGAAATAAATCCGTCGTTTTCCTTCAGGAGCTGTAGAATTTTTTCTTTCAAGAAATCACCCGCTTCCCTTGTCACCGGAAATACTGCATGCTATCAGAATCACCGGGGAATTCCGCATAACCCTGTACTCATATCTCTACATGCTTTATTCGCTCAACGTCGCCAGCATTACAGCCTTAATTGTATGCATCCGGTTCTCCGCCTCATCAAACACGATCGACTGCGTACTTTCAAACACCTCATCTGTCACTTCCATCTCATCCAGACCATATTTCTCGTGGATCTGCTCCCCGATTGTCGTCTTTAAATCATGAAACGCCGGCAGACAGTGCATAAATCGGCACTGCGGTCCCGCATTCTGCATCAACGCCGCATTCACCCGGTACGGCGTCAGATCACGAATCCGTTCCTCCCACACCGCATCAGGCTCACCCACGGAAACCCATACATCGGTGTAGATGACATCCGCTTCCTTCGTTCCCGCAACGGCATCCTCTGTCAGTTCAATTGTCGCACCTGTCTGTGCCGCGATCTGACGGCAGGTGTCAACCAGCTGTGAATCCGGGAAATATTTTTTATTGGTACATGCCACAAAATGCATGCCAAGCTTTGCGCAAAGTACCATCAGAGAATTGCCCATATTATAACGGGCGTCACCGACATAGACCAGTTTAATTCCTTTCAGATGTCCGAAATGCTCCCGAATTGTCAGAGCGTCCGCCAGAACCTGTGTCGGATGAAACTCATTTGTCAAACCGTTCCAAACCGGGACTCCCGCATACTTTGCAATTTCTTCCACGATGCTCTGACCATAGCCGCGATACTCGATTCCGTCATAGATACGGCCGAGAACACGCGCGGTATCTGCAATGCTTTCTTTTTTCCCGATCTGCGATGCAGAAGGATCCAGGAACGTCGCATGCATCCCGAGATCAAATGCCGCCACCTCAAACGAGCAGCGTGTCCGCGTGCTGGTTTTTTCAAAAATCAGCGCCACATTCTTTCCTCGAAGCGTATCATGCATCACGCCCTGCTTCTTCTTTTTCTTCAGATCTGCCGCCAGATCAATCAAATATGTAATCTCTTCGGAAGCAAAATCCAGCAGCTTTAAAAAATTCTTTCTTTTTAAACTTATCATATCTGCACTTGTCTCCTTATATTCTTTTCCGCGTAGCCGCATATCTGTCATTCATTTTTATTCCCGGCGCTTTGCCGGGAATAGATTTCATTACTATGCAAACAGTATTTCGGATGCCCGATCATTCCGGGTTCGCTTCCTTCAGATCTGTCGCAACTTCCACGACCGATTTTGCCAGACCCGCAATCCCCTGAATCTCAGAAGGGATTATGATCTTGGTCGCCTTGCCGTCCGCCGCCTTCGCAAACGCTTCCAGACTTTTGATCTGAAGTACCGCCGCATCCGGTTCCGCCTCTTTCAGAAAATGAAGACCGTCCGCATTCGCCTGCTGAATCTTTAAGATAGCCTCTGCCTGACCCTCTGCCTCCTGCACCGTCGCCTCGCGCTTCGCCTGCGCGCGCAGGATAGCAGCCTGTTTCTCTGCCTCCGCATCAAGAATGGCGGACTCTTTTTTACCCTCTGCCACGAGAATCGTCGACTTCTTCTCACCCTCCGCACGGAGAATCGCTTCACGCCGCTCGCGCTCTGCCTTCATCTGCTTCTCCATAGCATCCTGAATCGCCTGCGGCGGAATAATATTCTTCAACTCAACCCGATTGACCTTGATGCCCCAGGGATCCGTCGCTATATCCAAAGACGCCCGCATCTTGGTATTGATCGTTTCACGGGAAGTCAGCGTCTCATCCAGTTCCAGGTCGCCGATGATATTACGAAGCGTTGTCGCCGTCAGGTTTTCGATTGCCATGATCGGATTCTCTACACCGTAGGCAAACAGCTTCGGATCCGTGATCTGGAAAAATACGACCGTATCAATCCGCATGGTTACATTATCCTTCGTAATCACCGGCTGCGGTGCAAAATCAACAACCTGCTCTTTTAAAAGCACCCGTTTCGCAATTCGGTCGATAAACGGCGCCTTCACATGAAGTCCTACCTCCCAGGTACCCTGATATGCGCCCAGACGCTCCATTACATAGGCATTCGCCTGCGGAACAATCTTGATACAGGACGCAAGAATAATCACAATGATAATAACAATGACAATAACCGCTATGAACATATGATACCCCTTTCCTATTTGAAATAAATTGCCGGCACACCGGTTTACGGCATGCGCAGAGCTCCCCTACATTATACACATATTCTCAGCTGTCCATTCTCTCCACGATCAGCTTGACTCCGCTGATCTCCCGTACTCTGACCTGTGTATCCACGGGAATACGTTCCGTCTCCGTGAGATTTCTGGCAGACCATTCCTGCCCCCGAATCAAAACTCTCCCCTTTGCGTGTACATTATCAATCTCTTCCATGACAACGGCAGACTGTCCGATCAGGCTTTGCACATTCGTCTTTTCTCTCTCATGATTGAAATGCTTCCTTGCCCACGGCCTTACCAGAAGCAGCAGAACAAAAGACACAACAAGAAAAACAACAATCTGCGCCTGAATCGGGGTATCCGGCAGACTCACAAACAAAGCGGCCAGAGCGCCTCCGGCAAACCAGATGGATGTCAGTCCCATAGACACCAGCTCCACAACCACCATCACAACAAAAACCAACAGCCACAGCATCTGCGGCTGTTCCAGAAAACTCATACCCATGCCCAGACTCCTCTTTTTGTATCTCATTCCATTTTCATGGTTTTCACTGAATACGTCTTCAATATACTATATCTTATCCATTTTTACAATAAAAAAACATTCATCCGGCGGAAGAAAAAAGCCGAAAAAAACCGGCATCCGATTTTTATCATCGAATACCGGTTCTCCAGATATATCTGTCAATTCTTCAAAAGAATCTGTATTTTAATAAAACACCTGATTTCCGATTACGGTACCGTTTCCGGAACCCGCATGGAAATATTTGGCTCCGCCGGTATTATCCGCGCCGTTGATGGCCGCCTGTGCCGCCTGATAGCAGCTGGAAGAAATGCTTCCGCTGCTCAGCACGCGGGAAAGCTTTCCGCTTGACGCCGGTGTAAACTGGCCGCTCTGATATATTACTCCCGAAATGCTGTTCGGGAAAGAGCCGCTTTTCACCCGGTTCATCACAACTGCTCCGACTGCCAACTGACCGTCATAACACTCGCCGCCGGCCTCACACTGAATGAGCGCCGCCAGAAGTGTCACATCATCGGCAGACGCGCTCACTGCCGTACCTGTGCTTGCGGTCACCGTCTCAGATGCAGCCTGCTGCGCGGCTGCCTGTTCTGCTGCTGCCTGCTGTGCGGCTGCCCGCTGCGCCGCCTGTTCCGCGTATATTTCTTCCATGCTGAGCGCCTCGCCGGTCTGAAGCTCTACTTCCACATATTC
>JAJQFQ010000129.1:0-4211 GCA_021201035.1 Clostridiales bacterium | reverse complement strand
ATCAGAGATATACGCGACAGCGTCTCCGTACTCTACGGCAACCCAACCGGTGTCCTCTGCATCCGCCTCTGAATTCTCTTCAGCGGAAATGTCGCCTGTTGTCTCATTCTCTGTATTCGTTTCCGATGTAACTGCTTCCTGTGCCTCAGACTGTTCATCCGTTCCCGCGGCAACTTCTTCCTGTGCCTCAGACTGTTCATCCGTTCCCGCGGCAACTTCTTCCTGTGTCTCAGACTGTTCATCTGTTCCCGCAGCAACTTCTTCCTGTACCTCAGCCTCCGCCGACGTGTCCGCTTCTTCTTCGGACTTCCATACAATCAGTACGTCACCTGTATCAAGCACCTCACAGATCGAAGATTCCGTATTCGCCTCGCTCCGCAGGCGGACACCGTCCGTTGTCACGGTCGCCACCGTATCGCAGATTTCTTCCGCCTGTGCCTCGGCATCCTCTGCAAACACGCAATATTCATTTTTAACGTATCCTTCTACTTCTCCGGATACAATTCGGGACCATTCCTCACCCTTCTCAACCACTTCCGCGACAGAACCCCTGTTCATCTTACCGACCACTTCAGAGCTCGTGTCGGCCTCCGCACGGATATTCAGGCTGGAGTCCTCCTCCACAACAACAAGTAATTTATTTTCCCATTCGGAAAATTCCTCCTCCGATATATCCTCCGCAGGTGAATCTTCCGCGGCCGCAGCCTCATCAGTTGCGTTTTCTTCACTTTTCTCCTGTAAATCCTGCATAAGCTCACTGCTTCCGCTGTTGTCCTGCTCTGTTTCAGCATTCCACGTTCCGGAAACAATTTCTGCGGCACTGACAGAAACGGCCGATGGAGCGGATACTACTGCGACTGAAGCTGCGATAATGCCGCATTCCAAAACCAATTTTCTGAATCTCATTTGACCTCCTGTGTGATCCGCATAACGCGAACCCCTGTTATATTGTGTTTTGTTCCAAATCTGTAAAAACATTACATTTATGCAATATATTGCTCATTTCTGTTAAAAATATTACAGATTTGTTACGAAACTTTTCAAGAATTATAACAGTGCATCACTGGTATGTCAAGCGTTTTTTCTGTAAAATGGGGATTTGTCCCTAAATTCGGCCTGTTTTTAACAGAAAAATGGAGCGAATTTTAGAAATTCGCCCCATTTTTTCTTCATCATATCGTTTTATTTTTTACAGACGTTTTAATAATTCCGCCCGCATATCCTCATAGCCGGGTTTACCGAGCAAAGCAAACATATTCTTCTTGTAACTCTCAACGCCGGGCTGATTAAAGGGATTTACCCCCAGCAGATATCCGCTGACGCCCACCGCAAACTCAAAGAAGTAAAACAGCTGTCCGAGAGAATATTCATCCTGTGAAGGAATCCTCACCAGCAGATTGGGCACGCTGCCATCCGTATGCGCCATAATTGTTCCGTTCATCGCGCAGTCATTGACAAAATTCATGTCTTTCCCTGCCAGATAATTCAAACCGTCCAGATCCGCCGGTTCCTCCCGGATCACAGGCGCATCGGCGGGAGACTCGATTTTCATCACCGTCTCATACATGATCCGCGCACCGTCCTGAATAAACTGTCCCATAGAATGCAGATCCGTCGTCAAATCAACGGAAGCAGGGAAAATGCCCGTCTGATCCTTACCCTCACTCTCTCCGTAGAGCTGCTTCCACCACTCACTGATGTAATGAAGACCCGGCTCATAGTTCGCCAGAACCTCTACGCTCTTGCCTTTTCGAAGCAGAATGTTGCGGATCGCCGCATACTGCATCGCATCGTTCTCCTCAAACGGCATCCCGATAGCCAACTCCCTGCCGGCTGCCGCTCCGGCCATCAGCTGATCAATGTCCGCACCGCTGACCGCGATGGGAAGCAGACCGACCGCCGTCAAAACGGAAAACCGTCCGCCGATATCGTCCGGCACCACAAATGTCTCATACCCCTCCTCGGTGGCAAGCCCTTTCAAAGCGCCTCTTGCCTTGTCCGTTGTCGCATAGATACGCTTCGCCGCGCCCTCTTTGCCGTATTTCTTCTCCAGAAGCTCCTTAAAAATCCGAAAAGCGATAGCCGGCTCCGTCGTCGTGCCGGATTTGGAAATCACGTTCACCGAGAAATCGCGCTCTCCGATCACATCCAGAATCCCCTTCAGGTAAGAACCGCTGATATTATTCCCCGCATAATAAATCTCCGGCGTACCGCGCTGCTCCTTCGAAATATTATTGTAAAAACCATGACGAAGAAACTCAATCGCTGCCCGCGCGCCCAGATAAGAACCGCCGATGCCGATCACGACCAGCACTTCGGAGTCGCTCTGAATCCGTGCCGCCGCCTGTTTGATACGGGCGAACTCTTCCTGATCATAATCAACCGGAAGATCAATCCAGCCAACGAAGTCATTGCCCGCGCCTGATTTCGATACCAACACTTCTTTTGCGTCCTGTGCCAGTTTGCTCATGTACCCCACTTCCTCCTCACTGATAAAGGAAGCCGCTTTGCTGTAATCAAATGTAATTTTTCCCATGTTCTGCTCCTTTGTTTTCTGTCATCTGCCCCGCCGTGCTCAGTTCGCGCGCCTCCGGCTCTCGAACTGTCCGGGCTTCGCCCTATATCAGATGGAAGAAAACCAGTCCCTTACATGCAAGCATGACGGGTCTGGTTTTCTTCCATCTGCTGCACGGCTCATTGCCTACGCTCATTGTATCAAACAGACTTCTTTATTTCAAGAAAGACTTCCGGTTCCGTCTGATCTTTCATGTATTTTACGGAAAAATCTCCTGTATCACACTCCCGAAAATTTCCTCGTTCTGCGGCGACACAATGTTTTTCCCATCACGATTCTCTTCCGTCCCCATCTGAATCCGGTTTTTCTCCTGCTGCGTGTTGACGCTGCTCCGGTTCAGTGCCAGCTTCGTCATCTCTTTTGTCTTCTCCGCCAGATCCCGAATCTGTTTCCGACACCTTCGCACTGCAGCCAGCGCAACTATCATAAGTAAAAGCATACATACCAGAATACCGGGCATCAGTTCGTTCATATACAGCATGTACCATGAATAGAGCAAATGAAGTATCTGTTCCATTTGTCGTCTCCTTTCTGCCGGACCGGCTTGTCCGTCTTATACAGTTTAGCAGAATTTTCCCGGCGGAAAAAGAGGGACAGAACGGTTTTTCGCCGCAAGTTTCGACGTTTTACTGCGCTTACAATGACCTGTAAGATAAACCGTCGTCTTGCGTCTTTTTACATCTGGTATAAAATAATATTATTTTAATTAAACCGCAAAAAGAGTGGTTGACTTTTTTTTGTAAACATATACTATAGATAGGAGCAAACTGATTCTAAACACTCATGCGCTGCTGACGCAGTCATCACTATCATATTATATCAGAGGTTATTACACATGAAAAAAATCATTCTCACCGGCGGCGGAACCGCCGGACACGTAACCCCCAATATTGCCCTTCTGCCGCGTCTTCGCGAGCTGGGGTATGAAATTTCATATATCGGATCTTATCAGGGCATTGAGAGGGGATTGATTGAAAAAGAAAACATTCCATATTATGCCATTTCCTCCGGAAAGCTTCGCCGGTATTTTGACCCGAAGAATTTTTCAGATCCTTTTAAAGTGATGAAGGGTTATCTGCAGGCCCGGCATCTGATGCGCAAGCTGAAACCCGACATCGTTTTTTCCAAGGGAGGCTTTATCAGTGTTCCGGTCGTCCTGGCAGCCAAACACGCCGGAATACCCGTGATCATACACGAATCGGATATCACACCGGGGCTCGCCAATAAGCTCGCCATACCGTCAGCCACACGAATCTGCTGCAACTTCCCCGAGACGCTGAAACATCTTCCGGAAGGGAAAGCAGTTGTATCCGGCTCCCCGATCCGCCGGGAACTGCTGTCCGGCGATAAGGCAAAAGCCTGTACATACACCGGGCTGACACCGGACCGGCCAATCGTCCTCATCATCGGCGGAAGTCTGGGTTCCCATGTAATCAACGAGGCTGTGCGCAAGCTGCTTCCGGCACTCCTGACTTCCTGGCAGATTATCCATCTCTGCGGAAAAGGCAATCTGGATCCGGCGCTCAAGGACACCGCCGGTTATGTACAGTATGAATATATTAATGAGGAGCTCGCTGATTTGTTAGCCGCCGCGGATCTGGTTATTTCGCGTGCCGGAGCAAACGCAATCTGTGAA
>JAJQFQ010000099.1 GCA_021201035.1 Clostridiales bacterium | reverse complement strand
CTCCGATCTTTTCCATATAACAGTACCACTCATTGCGTGAGAGTTCTGTCAGCTCGTATCCCTCAATAAATCGAAATAACGCCAGATGAAATCCGTCCGCGGACTGGACGAACGCCCCGTCTCTGCCAGGCAGGACGTCGGCCGTCCGGATATCCGTGTCCAGCGTCAGCCTGTGAATCCAGACAAGCTCACCCTCGAGTTCCTCGTCTCTGTGGTAGCCGGGGCGGAACACACGCAGCACGTATTTCTCACCTGTCTTCCCATCCCTCAGCCGGTACGTGAGATTTTCCGAATATTTCAGCAGCTCCATCCGCATCGTATCGCCGAACCCGTAACATTTCCTCACGGACGCCAGCAGTTTCTCATCATCCAGTCCTTTAAATCCGTCATATCCCATAAGCAGCCGCGATTCCTCTGTCCATCTTCTCAAAAAACTCGTCCATAAACGCGTCGTCGCACAGCAGTCCCAGCTTCAGCTGAAGCGTATTCGGGTGAAGCCTTGAATTGTGAGACCATATGCCGTTGTCAAACAACGGTTTACATATAGATTTGCTTGCGTCCTCCACGTCAAAATCAATGCCCATGATCACGCCCCTCTGTGAAAAACCGGTCACAAAGCCATTGTAACGATCCGCCAGATCCCGCACGCGCTCACTCAGTATCTTCATGTTTTTCTCGATATTTGCGGCGGTCTGCGGCCGCGATGTGATTTCCAGCACCTTCAGGGCCACAGCGCATCCGAGTTCGGAGTTTGCGCAGGTCGAACCGTGCATCCTCCCGGCCTCAAACATCCATGACGCGGCTTTCCGGTTCATGATGGTGGCGGAGATCGGATAAATCCCGCCGCCGAATCCTTTTGCCGCCACAATCATATCCGGCACAAATCCCTCGTGTTCAAAATTCCACATTTTTCCCGTGCGCATCAGGCCGGTCTGTGTTTCATCCGAAATAAAGAGCGCTCCGTATTTCTCGCATAGTTTTTTTACTTTCGCCTGATATCCCGGCTCCGGCATCGGAAATCCGTAGGTCGCAAGAATGGATTCCATAATGACACAAGCGACATCCTCCCGTTTTAAAGCTTCCTCCATCGCGTCCGGGTCATCCCGCGGAACCTGCACAAACTGGCCTTCGCCGTCGCACAGGAAAGGATCCTTGAACATCGCGTCCCCGGTCGAGACGGCCAGACCGGTATGGCCGTGGAAACATCCCTGAATGGAGACGACCTTTTTCCTCTTCGTCGCAAATCTGGCTGACTTGATTGCCAGATCGACCGCCTCTCCCCCGCCGTTTGAAAAACAGGCGTAATCCAGTCCCTCCGGAGACAGCTCGCACACTCTTTTTGCCAACAGTGCCTTGGTAGAGCCGGTAAAATGGTGATTGCCTATATCCAGCTCCTCCATTGCGTCCGTAAGAGCCCGGATCACTTCCGGGTTGCGGTGGCCGAGATTGTAGGTGCCGCCGTTGATATGGATATCCAGATATTTCTGTCCGTCCATATCCCAGAAACAATAGCCCTCCCTCCGGCCCATCACAATCGGCATTTCCCGATCAATCCACTCCTGTGTCTTACCCGGATTCCAGTGAGCCAGGCTCATTTCCAGATACTCCTGTTTTGTGTAATCTGAATTGATAACAAATCCCATGCAATGCCCTCCTTCGCCACATTACGATTTCTTCTTGATTTATCATATCAGATTGAGCTATAATTACAAATATATATATGTTTATGTTTTTATAACCTACGGGTTATGCTGATTCAGACGGAGGCACAGAATGGATTTTCTTCAACTGGACTATTTCAGAACTGCAGCCCGGTACGAACACACGACAAAAGCCGCGCGGGAACTCTACATATCACAGCCTGCCCTGAGCAAAATGATCCGCTCCCTCGAGACAGAGCTTGGCGTCTCCCTGTTCGACCGTACCGGAAACAAAATCAAACTCAATCCGTACGGGCGGATACTGCTGGATTACGCCAATTCCGTTTTTAACGGAGCGGAAGATATGAAAAAAATGATCAGCGACCGAAAACAGACTCTGGAGCACGAAGTCACCGTATCGTTCACCGCTTCAACCAGCTATCTGTCCGGCATTGTTTTATCGTTTAAAGAACTGTATCCTCAGATTGACATCAAGATAAACCAGAAGCCGTTCTCAAGAGAAGAGCGATATGCCGACCTCTATATCTACTCCTCCCTGGAACAGCCGAAGGACGGCAGCGAGACACTGCTCCTCTCAGAAAGCTGCTCCCTCGCGGTCTCGTCCGCGCATCCTCTGGCCGCACGCAAAGTGCCTCTGACAGCCGCTGATCTGGCCACCCTGAAGGAGGATGATTTCTTTGTGATCCAGAGTCACATGCCGCTTTTTGACATTACTATGAATCTCTGCCGCATCGCCGGATTTGAGCCGCATGTAGCTCTGGAATGCGACAGCCACCCGACGATATTTTCCCTGATCGACGCCGGGCTCGGCGTCGCGGTTTTCCCCGACATCACCTGGCAAAACATGCTGCAGGGATGGAGAATCTCCATGCTGCCTCTCACTATACCTGCCTCACGGAACATTATCCTGAAAACCGGGGACGGATATCTGTCGGACGCCGTCCGGCTCCTAAAAGAACATATCATCCGGTTTTACCGTGAATTACCGTGAATTTGAAGCTTTTTAACAAAATACGATAATTTTCATAATGTTTTTCTGTTTATCAGGCGATCTGTCATCTCTTTGCATGCGGCGCTCTGCGGATAAATCCGGCTTGTGCACAGGCAGAGCTGACGCCCGGGAAGCACTTCGTCCAGGTCAATCTGAAAGACCGTTCCCTTTTTCAGCTCTTCCCGCACATAGAGTGCCGGCACAAAACCGATTCCCATACCGGACCGGACAAGGGAGAGAATCATCTGCATCGTTGAAATCTCATATTCCGGACTGACGGACACATGATTTTCCGAAAAAAACTGATCGATGCCTGTGCGGATCGCCGTCCCCTGAGACAGAAGTATGAACGGTTCCCCGACAAGTTCGGACAAACGGTGCGGGCACTCCGCCAGATGCCGGAACTTTTCTCCGGCAATCAGGATATTATCATAATCCTCCAGCGGAGTCAGCAGTACCGTCTCATCCACATGGAGCGGATCGGGAAATACCGCCAAATCGATCAGACCCGATTTCAACTGTGCATACAGGCTCTCCGGCGCGTCGAGCGACAGTCTGACGCGGACGCCCGGATAGTCTGTCCGAAAACGCTCAATATACGGCTGCAGAAAATACTGCATCACCATCTCTGTCGCGCCGATCTGTATCATGCCATTCTCCAGATCACGGTACTGTTTCAGTTTTTGCTCCGCGGATTCCAGATGCTCATACGCCGTCTCCACATGTCGATAGAGGAGTTCTCCCTCCGGCGTCATCTCCACGCCCTTCTTTGAACGGATGAACAGCGTACACCCGAGCTGGTTCTCCAGCTCCCGAATCGCGCGGCTGACCGTAGGCTGGGACAGATAGAGCTCCGCCGCCGCGACTGTCATATTTTTATTTTTTGCCGTGCTGTAAAAAATCATATAAGAGTCAAAATTGCCAACCATAGTTATTCCTTCTGTTTATTGAACCATGAGCCGTGCCTACGCTCATTATAACACCTGAATCCTATCCATTCAACTGTGAATGACGTGGTCAAAACTGCGTATTTTACACTGTTTTTCACAGGATTTATAATAAGGGTGCATAAAACATGAACGAAAAACAGGATGTATAACCGGAAAATTTCCCTGAAAAAACAAATAAAAATACATCCGGGGCAAAAAAGGGGGCGAAAACATGAAGAAGAGAATCTTAAGCATCACATTATGTATTGCTTTCGCCGGCGCTCTGCTGGGCGGCTGCGGAAGCGAAAGCGGCACGGACGCATCATCTTCCTCCGCATCCTCATCCGCCGCACAGGAAAGCGCGGATGCAGAGGAGGAGACCTACGAACTGGTCGTGACCTCACATGACCCGAGAACGTCCGCCACCGGAGAATTCCTCGAGGCATGGGCGGCAGCCGTGCGGGAGGCGTCCGACCGGCGCATCAATATCATCATCCAGCACAACTCTACATTGGCGAGCGCAAACGAATCCTATGATTTTGTGTTGGAGGGGAAGACAGATATCGCCTGGGGACTGCAGTCCGCCTACGCGGATGAGTTCCCGATCACCGAGGTATTTTCCCTGCCGATGCTCGACATCGACGACGCGGTCGAGGGATCAGAAGCGCTCTGGAAATTCTACAACGAGACCGACTATCTGGATGAAGAGTACAGCAAGGTACATGTACTCCTGCTTCACACAAACTGCCAGTCTCCCATCGCTCTGATCGATCAGAAGGTTACCACGGCGGAGGAACTCGCCGCCCTGAATATCCGGGCAAATGACGGCCCCGCCGCCCTCATGGCGGAAAACCTCGGAGCGACACCCGTATCCGTCACGATCAACGACCTGTACTCGTCTCTGATGAACCGGGAATGCGACGCGGCGATCACCGACTGGCACGCGATCCGTTCCTTCGCGCTGAACGGCGTCTGTGATTATTATCTGGACGAGAACATGGGAGTTTCTACCTATTTCATGGTGATGAATCTGGACAGCTACAACAGTCTTCCGGAGGATCTGCAGGAAATTCTGGATGAGACGAGCGCCGAGGCGATCCAGTATGCCTCCATCTGGAATGTATACGAGGAAGAAGTGCGGAACCTGATCACACTGGTTGATCCGAGAGCCATCTACACCTTCAGCGATGAGGAAGAGGCAAAGCTGCAGGCTGCTGCGGAAGAGACGGCCGCTGACTGGATTGAAGAAGTGACCGAACTCGGCTATGACGGCCAGGCCATCTACGACAAGGCCATAGAATGCATCGAAGCTGTAAAACAATAAAAAATGACATAATATACAACAGATAAACATTCAGGACAGTTGACAGAAACTGTCCTGAAAAACAGAAATGAGATATATTATGTATACAAAACGTCATATCCTGCTGTATATCGCCGGCCTGTTTGTCATGGCCTTCGGTATTGTGCTGATCAAAAAAAGCCGGGGTCGGAGTATCTCCCGTCAGCGCCATTCCTTCTGTCCTGGCGGATCTGCTGCCCCTGAGTTTTGGCAATACAACCATCATGTTCCAGCTGGCCTGTTTTATTCTGGTTTTTGCTGTTCAGAAGAAAACAGACATAAAGTCCGTATTAATTCTTCCGACAGCGATTGCCTTCGGTTATATTATTGACCTCTACATGTTCCTGCTGCCGTCCGGTGATCTTCCGCTGTGGTTAGCTTACGCCATCTGTCTCGCAGGAATCTGCGGCACAGCACTGGGAATCTCCCTGATTGTCAAAGCCGATCTGATGCTCCCCTCTCCGGATGCTCTGATTCATGCCATCAGCCTCAGATACACGCAGCCGCTCTCCCGTGTAAAAATGGAAGGCGACGGCGCCTATGTCACCATAGCGCTCATACTGGAACTGATTTTTTTCCATCATCCGGAATCCGTCTGGTTCGGCACGGCCTTGTCCGTCCTACTGACCGGACGTCTGGTCGGCATTTTTTCAGGATGGCTGACCAAAGATGTTCCGTAGAGCCGAAAACTGGTATAAACAACCGCAGATCCAAACATACCATGAAAATTCTTCACGAAAAAAATAAAGTGTCGCTTGCGACACTTCGCGCGCGAGCGGTTGCGTCAGCAATAATTTCACTGCCGCGAGCTGCGCTTCCTCGCGGAGCGTTTTTTGTTTTATAGGACGAACTCTCCTATAAAACAAAATATCCGCGGCGGGGAAACAAATTCCCGCCGCGGAAAAAGAAACAGTAAGATTTATATGTAACCTTAACTGAAGAACGCCGTAGCGATCGGCATAAACACGATACACACTACAAAGGAAATTACCGCAAACATAATCGTATATTTGCAGGTATCCTTGATGTTTACATGTCCCGGTCCGAAGAAGAACGGTGACGGAACTGCTGCGGACGGCGTAACCGTCGCCATACCTGCAGCGATCGCAACCATAACGGTGAAAGCCGCCATATTCGTATTACCAGTTCCGAGAAGTACGGCGCCGATATTAAAGAACAGAACCATCGTAACCGTATTCGAGAGGAAGTTCGTCATGATGATTGCCAACAGGAACAGGATAACGATGATACCGAATTCCAGCAGATTGCCAAGAACCGGCTGCAGGA
Organism: Clostridiales bacterium; assembly: GCA_021201035.1. Classification (GTDB taxonomy): domain Bacteria; phylum Bacillota; class Clostridia; order Lachnospirales; family Lachnospiraceae; genus Eubacterium_I. The sequence continues at coordinate 2,881 of JAJQFQ010000099.1, read as the reverse complement.
TATTGCCAAGCCAGGTCTGGATACCGGTTGCCTCAGAAGACAGCGGTGTTGCAAACATGGACACGGTACCCGCAAAGATCAACGGCGGCCACGGTACCTGCTTTAACGCGCTCGGTACATTCAGTATCGGTTTCCCGTTCGCCGGGCAAATCGCCAGAAACGCAATCGCCAGAATAGCCGGAACCACAACGCCGCAATCATTCAGATAACTGAAGAAGCCGGATACACCGGACAACAGTGACGGAGCAAGCACAAAGAAAATCACGCAGATAAATACAACTGCCGCAATGATACCGTCCTTGCCAAGCGGTTTCTGCTGAGCCTTTACCTCTTCCACATCAAAATTCGTAAATTTGCTCATATCCGGATGCCAGATACGGCAGATCAGCATGATAACCAGATACATAACTACCGCATACGGTACACCGATGGCCAACCACTGTGCATAAGAAATCGTGATACCGAACTGTGTCTCCAGAGAAGCCATGATAATGTTCGGAAGCGCATGCGCAATCGGGGAACAGACGGAAAGAAGCACGTTGCCAAGCATAACGCCCGTAAAAATACAGGTATAAAAAGGCTCTCCCTTCTTCACTCCCATCTGCTTACAAAGCACCTCTGCGATACCAATATAAATAACCGCCAGAGACAGGTTATCCATAAAGAGACCGATGATAATGTTGGACGCAAAGAACATCGCCAAAAACGCGTAAGGCCTGCCCTGTACAAACTTCCGCGTAACAAAGAACATGGCGATCTTGTTGATGACTCCCGTCTCACTCAGACATACGTTCAGTACCATGTAAACCAGCACGGTGATCACAACAAAATGTCCCAGCGATCCGGCCCACACCTCGTTTGCCGTCATTGCCTGCGTCATAACCATCAGACCGAGTGCCAGAATGGATACCCAATGCGTATTCACCGTCAGCCACAGGTACAGAATCGGGATAAGAATCGCGATGACGCGAACACCCAGATCCGTCAATCCGTTCGTCGGCTGAAGCACGGCATAAATCACAATACCGATGATGAGCGCAATCAGATAATGAATATAGTTTTTCTTGTCTGCTGCTGCCATTTTTGCCATTTTTAAATCTCCTTTCTTTTGCAAAATTGTGTCTCTACTCACAAAAAACAGCATAATTATTTTAGCCTATATTCTTACTATACAGTCAACAGAAAACGACAAAAAAACAGCGACAAAAAGTGAAATAACAGGCATTTTCGCTCATTTTAATTCCACTTCATATCGCTGTTTTGTGCCATATCACAAGACTCGTAATTATTCTGTTCTGTTATGACTCACATATATCCTTTCTGACACTTATCTCATAAACGGCGTCGGCATACTCCCTGAGACCGTCTCCCAGCACCCGTCCCGTTAAAATGATATCCGTCTCCTCCGAACGCAGACGAAGCAGCGCAAGCAGATCTTCTTCCGATATAATGCCGTAATCCACCAGTCCCAGCACTTCATCCAGGATCAGCGCACTGCACTCTCCGGTCTGAAGCACTTTTCTCGCAAAGTTCATGCCGTTTTTCATATTCATCTGTTCGTCAAACTGTCCCTGCTCATCCAGTTCCTCATAATTCCGATTGGACTTCTGAAAACGAAAAACGCGGATCTCCGGCTCCAGACGCTGCAGAAATGCAGTCTCATCCTCATTTTTTCTTTTTAAAAATTCAATGATAATGACGGATCCCTCAATGCTCGCCTCATGTATGGCACATCCGAGAGCAGCAGACGTCTTTCCCCTGCCGCTTCCATAATATACCTGTATCTTTCCCATGCTCATGGTTTTCTCCTTCTGACTGTATGAACTCGCGGAACATAGTTATCCCTGAGTTTACATCAAAAACATGATTCACAATATATGCCGCCAATCCGTGACTGCGGACAATTCCTATCTGATGCACTACAAGATACCATATTCACAGAAAAAACACAAGTCTGTTCTTTCGGCATCAGATTTACTAATCCTCCGGTATCAGATCCAGCTTATTAACAGAAACCTCATAGGCCACCCGCCGCTCCGTCTCCTCCTCGCTGATTTTTTTCACATATTCCCGGCTCTGAATGCGACCTTCCAGATAAATATGGCTGCCAACCTCAAAACCGGAAGCAAAGCGGGCGTTCCTTCCCCAGCAGATACAGGGTATGTAATCGGATTTCCTATAGGAACGGTTGACCGCGAGCAGCACATCCGCGATTTCCCTTCCGAGCGGCGTCTTCCGATAAACCGGCTCCTTGCAGATAAATCCCTCCAGGCAGATAATATTGGTGTTCTCCCCGTCCTCTATCTCCCCCAGAAATTCCAGTTCTCTCACAAAAACCGAAAGCACCAGTCGGTTTTTCCTCTCCTCATGCCGATTATAAGATCGAAACTGACCGGTCACATGGACAATCTGTCCCATATAATTCCGTTCCGTATCGATCAGGCGTTCTGATATCATCAGCGGTATAAAATCAGCATTGTGGCTCAGCCGGTTTACCGCAATCTCTACCATATAGAACCCCTCTCCGTACACCTCGTGACTATAGCGGAAATCCGAAACGACCTCTCCGATCATAGACACCTGATTGTTTTCAAACATTTTATCCGTCATATCGTATGCTCCCTTCTTCACATGTACTTTTCTCTGTGCAAAGATAATCGCCCGTTGCTGCTTCCTGATAAACAAAAACACATGCGGGTTTTGCGATTGTAAGGCACATTGCTTGCGCACATCATAGCACAAAAAAGTATCGAATACACGTACTTTATGTCAATAACCATATTTCATCAAATATTTCTTGCGAAATTCTTTTTTTGTGCTACAATATGTAATGTTTTGTATCGGCAGCCATCCGGCTGCCGCGCAAAAAGGATCCATTTCT
>JAJQFQ010000160.1 GCA_021201035.1 Clostridiales bacterium | reverse complement strand
CTTTCGGGAAGCGGAAGTGCCGACAGCGTTTCCGGTGAACAGAAATCAATTGTATCTTGATAAAAGGAAAAAGGAGTGAAACAGGAATGAAAAGAATGGGTGTCGATGTCGGCGGAACATTTACGGATTTTATCTATGTGGACGACAACGGGAAAATCGAAGTGTACAAAACTTCCACAACGCCGTCGGATCCGTCCGTCGGTATGATGGAGGGTATCAATGCCATCTGTGAGAAGCTTCAGATCGCTCATGATGAGATCGATGAGATATTTCACGGAACAACCATTGCGACCAATATGGTTCTGGAGCACAAAGGCGCTAGAGCCGGCATGATTACAACAAAAGGGTACAGGGATATTATACATATCGCCCGCCATAAGCGGCCGACCAATTTTTCCATTGTGGAGGATATTCCCTGGCAGAAATATCCGGTCTGTGCAAGAAGAGACCGATACGGAGTTTCTGAGCGCGTGGTCGCTCCGGACGGCGCGGAGCTGATCCCGCTGGACGAGGATGAGGTACGGACTGCGGTCAGAAAGATGAAAGAGGATCAGGTGGAAGCCATTGCCGTCTGTTTTCTGTTTTCTTTCCTGAACCCGGCGCATGAGCAGCGGGTCAAGGAAATTATCAAAGAGGAATATCCCGAGGTATATATCTCCCTGAGCTCGGAAGTTCTCCCCCAGTTCCGGGAATATGAGCGTTTTACCACAACCGGTTTAAACGCGTACATCGGACCGACCACCGCGCGTTATATCAAACAGCTGCTTCACACGCTGAAGGACCAGGGCTACCGTGCAAAGGTACATCTGATGCAGTCCTTCGGCGGGGTGGCGTCCGCGGAGGCGGCACAGGAGAAGCCGGTAAACCTTTTGCTGTCCGGACCGGTCGGCGGCGTGCTCGGCGCGATCTGGACAACGAAGCTGACGGATCTGACAAATGTCATCACATTGGATATCGGCGGAACATCGGCGGATATTTCCGTACTGGCGGATCTGAATTCGAGTATGAAGCATCTGCTGGATACAAAGGTGGGCGGTTACGCGGCCATGGTGCCGATGATCGACGTCGGTACGATTGGAGCCGGCGGCGGATCCATCGCCTATATTGACGAGGGAGGATTCTTCCGCGTCGGTCCGCAGAGTGCCGGAGCGGTGCCGGGACCGGCCTGCTACAACCGCGGCGGCGACAAACCGACGGTGTCGGATGCCAATATTATTCTCGGGAGACTGGGGACGAAGCTTTTGGGCGGACGTATGGAGATTCATCCGGAACTCGCCGAGCAGGCAATCATGAAGGAAATCGGAGAGCCATTGGGACAGACTCTGGATGAGGCGACTCTTGGCATTATCGAAATTATGAATAATAACATGATTCAGGAGATTGAAAAGGAGAGTGTCCGGCGCGGATTTGATCCCAGAGAGTTTGCTCTTTTTGCCTGCGGCGGCGCCGGTTCCCTGCACGCCTGCAGTGTGGCCCGCGAACTCGGCATGAAGCATGTGATCATCCCGCTGAATCCGGGGGCGCTGTGTGCGGTCGGTCTGGTTAATACGGATCTGATGTATGACTATTCCAAGACGGAGATGCAGCTATCCACAAAGGCAGACCTTGCCGCACTGCAGCGTGATTATGCGGCTCTGGAAGAGGAGGCATGGGAAAAGCTTCTGGAGGACGGTATGTCGGCGGAAGAGATCGTGATCCAGCGTGTGGCAGACTGCCGGTATGAGGGACAGGGATATGAGATGCGTGTGCCGGTGATCGGCGGCTCCGTGACGGAGGATACCATTGAAAAAATGAAAGAATCCTTTCATGAAGCACATAAAAAGCAGTTTGGCCGGTCATATCGTCAGGTCGCAGTGGAAATTGTCAATATCCGTGTGATCGGAACGGGTAAAATTGAGGATCTGGAGCCGATCCGGATCGAACATGGAGACGGCGATGTCAGCCGTGCCGTGACCGGAGAGCGGAATGTTACCTTTAAAGTGAACGGGAAACCGGAACACCGGATGACAAAGATCTATGACAGAAGTCTTTTCCGATCAGGTGATGAAATCCAGGGACCGGCGATCGTGAATCAGATGGATACGACGATTGTGATAGAGCCGGACTGTGTCGGTCATGTCAATGATTTCGGCATTATTGTGATTGATATTCCGGAGGCTTAAAAGAAAGGGATGAACAAAATGAAAAAAATGATAGAAGGCTTAAATATTCCGAGAGTGGAGGTGGATCCGGTTACACTACAGGTCCTGGGCGGTTCATTTAAAATGATTGCGCAGGAGATGGGCATGGTGCTTTACCGAATGTCCTACTCCAGCATCATCCGTGAATCAGAGGATATCGGAGCCGACATTGTCGATACCGTGGGACGCCAGCTCTGTGAGAGTGAGAGTACGCCGATGCATGTAGGTTCTATCGGCGGAAATGTAAAGGGTATCCTGACCAGATGGAATCTGGAGGATATTCATGACGGAGATATCTTTATCCACAATCATCCGTATTATGGGACATCGCATTCGCCGGATATCCATATCTGCATTCCAATCTTTTACGACGGAAAACTGATCAGCTTTTCCTGTGTACAGGCGCATCTGCTGGACAACGGATCCCATACGGCAGGTATGGATGTTGATGCCAGAGATGTTTACGCCGAGACGAGAATCTATTATGCGCTGAAGTTGTATGAGGAAGGCAAGCGCAATGAACAGCTCTGGAGGATGATTCTGGACAATGTGCGGACGCCGTCCATGAATGAGAATGATCTGAAAGCCATGATCGCGTCCGCGCGGCACGGCATCCAGCGCTTTACGGAACTGATCGACAAATACAGCCTGGAGGTAGTGTTCTCGGCGATTGAGGACTGGATGGATTATTCGGAGCGGATGCTGCGAAGCGCGATCGCAAAAGTGCCGGACGGCGTGTACTATGCGGAAGGATGGCTGGACAATGACGGCAAGCATCTGGATAAAATGCTGAAGGTCTGCACGACGACGACCGTGAAAGACGATACGGTTACGATCGACCTGACCGGAAGCGCGGATGAGGTTTATACCGCGTTTAACGCTTCTTTTGAAGGAACAACGAAGACCTCCATTAACTATATTATGCATGCGCTGTTTCTGGACGACGATGTATATCAGCAGTATATTCCGCAGAATGACGGCATGTCCCGGCCGGTTACGATCATCGCTCCGAAGGGATGTATCTTTAATCCGAACTTTCCGCGGGCATCCTTTTCCCGGTTTAATCAGGCCAATCTGCTGGCTGACTGCGTGATGCGGTCTCTCGCGGATGTTATGCCGGAGCGGGTGTCCGCCGGAACCAGCGCCCATATTCATTTTGTCAGTTACAACGGCTTCGATGATGAAAAAGGCGAGTACTGGGTGTATCTGGAAGTGGATGAGGGCTCCTACGGCGGCCGGTACGGCAAGGATGCCATCGATTCCTGCGACGCGCTGGTGGCGAATACGAGAAACGTGCCGATTGAGGAAATCGAGTGGCATTATCCGCTTCGTGTCGAACGCTATGAGCTGAATCCTGAGAAGGTGGCGCCGGGTAAATGGAGAGGCGGCCTGGGCATTGTCCGGGAGACCCGTTTTTTGCAGGAGGGTACGGTGACCTGCGAGGGCGACCGTCATAAGGAAGCGCCGAAGGGAATCTTCGGCGGCGCGGACGGAAGTTCCGCAAGTATGACAAAGAATCCGTATTCCGATCACCCGGTCAGCCTGGAATCAAAGCTTTCCGACGAGGAGTTCGCAAAGGGCGATGTACTCCAGATCCGGACGCCTTGCGGAGGCGGATACGGCAATCCGTTTGAGCGGGACCCGGAGAAAGTGCTCAGCGATGTGCTGGATGATTTTACTACGGCGGAGGATGCCAGAGTCAGCTACGGCGTTGTGATTACGCCGGAGATGACCATTGATTATGAAGCGACAGAACAGCTGCGTGCGGGGAGGTGATTTTCGTGAAAAAACTGGAGATCGTAATTCGACCGGAAAAGGTGGCTCAGATGAAACGGATCCTGAGTGAGTGCGGGGCGCACGGCGCCATGTTTACCAGTGTGTCCGGTTACGGAAATCAGAAAAGCGAGCAGTATGTATTTCGCGGGAAACCGTATTATGAGCAGATATTCCTGAAGACGAAAGTAGAGACTGTGGTGGATGAGGAGACGGCTGATCAGATGATCGAGCGGGTGTTAAAAGAACTCTCCACCGGAGAAATCGGGGGCGGAAAAATCTTTATCTATCCGGTGGAAGAGAGCATTCGGATCCGCACCGGAGAGCGCGGACAGGATGCACTGTAAATATAACCGGAAAGTCTGTAACTGCGAAGGTACTGAACAGTTGCGGAATATCTGTGTGAGGGAGGGATTGCCATGACACAGGAGGAGAAGAAATTCATATAGGAGACGACGCTTTACATGAAAGGGATATCCAAGACATTCGGGAGCAACCGGGCTTTGGATCACGTCGATATGGTGATCATGCCCGGGGAGATCATGGGGCTTCTGGGAAAGAACGGATGCGGGAAATCTACGTTGATCAAGATCCTGTCCGGGTTTCATGAGCCGGACAGCGGCGGAGAGTTGTATGTCAACGGGGAACAGGTGAAGCTGCCGGTCGCGCCGGGGGAATTTGTGAAATACGGCATGAGTTTTGTACATCAGGATCTCGGTCTGGTGGACAGCCTGACCGTGGCGGAAAACTGGATTCTGTCCGATATAGCGACACAGAATAAACCGTGGATCAGCTGGAAGGCGGCGAATGAGGATATTACTCGTACGTTTGAGCATTACGGTCTGACTATTTCACCTGATGAACCGGTATCATCTCTCGGACCTGTACAGAAGGCGATGCTTGCCATCCTTCGCGCGGTGGTTAATCTGCATGATGCGCAGGAAAAGGGACGCGGGCTGCTGATTCTGGATGAGCCGACGGTATTTCTTCCGAAGACAGAGGTGGAGATCCTGTTTCGGCTGGTGCGTTCCATTGCGCATCAGGGTATCAGCGTGATGTTTGTCTCCCATGATCTTGACGAGGTGATGGCGCTGACGGATTCTTTTACCGTCCTGCGGGACGGTAAGAATGTCGGCAACGGAACCACACATATGACGGATAAGAACAGTGTAATCGAAATGATACTTGGCGAGGGTCTGCAGGAATATCATGTTGAGACAAAGACGGAAGAGTTTCTGGAAAACAGAGAAGTGCTTGTGCAGGTGCAGGGTGTTTCCGGGCGGATTGTCAAGCCGATGGATTTTTCAGCTTACCGCGGTGAGGTCCTGGGGGTGACCGGACTGGTGGGATCCGGGTTTGAGGAAATCCCGTATCTGCTGTTCGGAGATGCTGCGGGCCGGCAGGGACAGATGGTTCTGGACGAGGAGACATTTGATCTCGGGCGGTTTACGCCGAAGCAGGCAGTGGAAGCGAAGATGGCTCTGATTCCGGCGGACAGGAAAAATATGGGCGGCGTGCAGACGCTGGAGGTGCAGGAGAATATCATGATGCAGTCCATGTACCGGTATCATCCGTTCTGTCTGGATCGGAAAAATATGCGGAAAAAGGCCGGGGAACTGACGGAGGAGTACACCGTACACCCGAAGGATATCCGTCTGGATTTCGGAATGCTCTCCGGCGGGAATCAGCAGAAGGTATTGCTGGCAAAGTGGATTCAGGAAAATCCGAAGCTGCTGATTCTGCATGAGCCGACGCAGGGGATCGATATAGGCGCGCGGCAGGCTATTTACAGCCTGATTGAGGAGTCTGTGAAGAAAACGGGGATGACCGTGATCTGCTCCAGCTCGGATTATGAACAGCTTGAACAGATCTGTGACCGTGTGCTGATCCTGGTCAACGGACAGATTATTGAGGAACTGACGGGAAATGAGATTACAAAAGCCCGCATCACGGAATACTGCTATGCGGGCGGAGTATAAGAAGGGAGGCAGGCGTTTTCGTGCGCTGAGAATATGAATAGAGAGATGACAGGAAAAAAACGAATCGGGCTTACGGATATCCTTCAGAAATACGCGGTCATCATAGCATGGGTCATATTGTTTATCGTGTTTTCTATCTGGATGCCGGGAACTTTTAACAGTCTTCTGAACATCCGTACGTTGCTGGGCTCCCAGTCGGTTCTGGTGATCGCGGCGCTGGCGGTTTTGATACCGATCATTGCCGGCGATTATGATATGTCGGTCACGGCGACACTGACGGTGGTCAATATTGCCGTTGCGAAGCTGAATGTAGGCGTGGGTCTTCCAATCGGTGTCTGCATCCTGATCGGACTGGCGATCGGTCTCGGCATCGGTGCGGCAAACGGATTCATTATCACAAGATTTAAACTGAACGCGTTTATTGTCACGATGGGCATGTACACATTTTTGTCCGGTATTGCGCTGCTGGTCAGTCTGCAGACCGTGACCGGTGTGGATCAGGTTCTGAAAAACGCGGTTTACGTAAATAAGATTTTCGGGATTTCACCGTCCTTCTTTTACGCGTTGATTCTGACTGCGGTGATTGCGTACATTCTGTCTATGACGATGCCGGGCAAACGGATTCTGATCGTAGGACGGGGAGAAAATGTGGCGCGGCTGTCCGGCATCAATGTGGAAAAAACCAGATTCCTGTGCTTTGTATTTTCCGGTCTGATCGCGGCTTTCGGAGGCATTGTCTATACGGGCGTGCTGGGCGGCGGAAGTCCGACAGGCGGATTATCTTATATGATGCCGGCCTTTGCAGCGGTTTTTCTGGGATCGACTTGTTTTAAACCGGGGCGTTTTAATGCACCGGGCACGATCATAGCGGTGTATTTTCTGTCGACGGGAACGAATGGTCTGCAGCTTCACGGCGCGCAGTCCTATGTGACCGATCTGTTTTACGGTATCGCGTTGATCGTGGCGGTTGTTTTCTCCGCGGTGGCACAGAAGTCACAGGAAAATAAAGAGGTAAAGGCGGCGAAGAAACGAAATCAGGCGGCGGAAAAGCTGACGGGAACGATTTTGAATGAGGATGGGACACAGCGGTTGTCGGTAAACCAAAACAATCTCAGCTGACAGGCAAAGGCATAGAAAAGAGACCGAAAAAAGGTTTGTAAAAAGGGAAAGTGAGGAGTATCATGAGAAAAAAGTGGATGAAGTTCATGGCGGTTGCATTGAGTGCGGGACTGGCGCTTTCGTTGGCAGCCTGCGGAAGTAATGACAATGCGGATACAGTTCAGGAAGAATCAGTGGTCTCTGTTGACACGGAGATTTCTGAGGATACAGAGACGGAATCTGTTTCAGCGGGAGCTCTTCCAGATGAGATAGCGGAGGCGCTGGATGCCGTGACGGGAGATCCGGAATTCTACGCAGAAGAATTCGGTTCCGTGGATGTCAGTGTGCTGGCCGGGAAAAAAGTGATGCTGGTGGCCTATGATTCCACCAACGACTGGTGTGTGAATTATGTGCTGATGGCACAGGCAGTTCTGGATAAGATAGGAGCGGAAGCGGAGATTACTTACTGCGACGGTACGACGGACAGCTGGATTCAGGCGATTCAGAACGCAGTCAATCAGGGATATGACGCGATCGACCTGTTCGGCATTTCCGATATCGGACAGCTGGACAGCGCGATCGAAGAGGCAAAGGCGGCCGGTGTATATGTACAGGATACGCACGGCACCGATATATCCGACACAAGTTCCAATACCGATGTATCCATCGGCTGTGATTATGAGCGGGCCGGTGAACTGATGGCGATGGAGGCGATTCGTGAAGTCGGCGGCACAGAGGAAATCAACTGTCTGGTTGTAGCGGATGTCGGCTGGGGCGCGGATGCCAGTGTCGCAGAAGGAATCGCGAATGTGTTTGATGAGTACGACTGCAGCTATACCGTTGCGGAGGTGGCGATTACCGATTGGACCGAGGGCATCGGAGATGCGGTCCGCAACGCGTTTATTGCTGACAGTACCTATAACGCGGTGATTGCGTACTATGATAATATGTGCCTGTATGTGGTTCCGGTGCTGGAGGAACTTGGAATGGACCTGGATGAGATCGTCGTCGGCTCCTTCAACGGGAATGTCGGTCTGATCGATTATGTCAGCGACGGCAGCATGGATTTTGACCTTGGTGAGAGTATCGGCTGGTGCGCCTGCCATGCGGCAGATTGCATGGCGCGCTATTTCGCGGGCCAGGATGTCTATAATGATTCCGGTTTTGCCATGTATTTCATTACAACGGAAAATGTGGAGAATTATATTAATCCGGAAACCGGAGAAGCGAGCTACGCTTACGACGGTGTGCAGGAGATCTATCTGACCGGGTATTCCGAACTGTGGGGCGTTGATCTGACAGGTGTTTTTGACGGGATTGAATAGGAACAATCCGTAGTATCATACCCTTTTGCCGCTCAAATCATCAGAAAAGGACAGATGTGATTCGCAGGAGTCACATCTGTCCTTTTGTATGGAGAGAAAGAATGTCAATGGTTGTATGATACAAATCTGTGTACATGCTTTCTTTTATTCAATGGAGATGAATCTGGATTCCTCTGCCTCCGGCTGCTTTGTGTGTTTCGGAACCGTAAGTATGAGAATGCCGTCTTTGAATCTGGCGCTGATATCGTCCTGAGTGATCTTCTCACCCACATAAAAGCTCCTCTGATAATGGCCGCTGTAGCGCTCTTTGCGGATATATTTCTTATTTTTATTCTCAGATTGTGCACTGCGTGCGGCCCGAACCGTGAGGTAACCGTTCTTAAGCTCCGCGCGTACATCTTCTTTGGCAAATCCGGGCAGCTCCATCTCGATCAGGTAGCTCTCGCCCAGATCCTGAATGTCTGTCTTCATCTTATTAACGGAATTAATCTCCGTGCCTCTCCAGAATGCGTCGTTGAAAAAATCATCAAAAACATTGTCTACAAAGCCGTCTGTGAAAACTGTTGGTCTTAACATATCGTATTCCTTCCTTCTGTTTGAATTACCTGCCCGGCAGGTTGAGTGCTATATTTGTTTTATGTGTTGCATATGTTGTAGCACATATTGTTAACACTGTCAAGAGGTGAGTGCTAATTTTTTTTAAAACGAAAAATGAAATTTTAAATTCCACTCTCTCAACTCCCGGTGGAAATAAGTC
>JAJQFQ010000001.1 GCA_021201035.1 Clostridiales bacterium | reverse complement strand
CTGTATGTCCCTCCGCGATCATTCGTTGAATCAACGGGAGTGTCTCCTCATCGTAATTACAGATGAAAAATGTCGCTTTTATATGATTCGCCGCGAGAATATCCAGAATCTGAGCAGTCACATCCGGACTCGGTCCGTCATCAAACGTGAGATAGATCGCGTTTTCCGGGTTATGGTTGACCCGCTCCACACAGACAGTACGGCTGACCTGCGCCTGGTTTCCTCCGCCGTCCGTAGCCGTATAGGTAACGGTATAGGTACCCGGCCGGTAAATATCAACATATCTTTCCCTGCTGATGGAATCCGTGATGTCGCCGTCTCTGTCATCCGTGGCTGCGGCGCCCGGATCATCAAACTTTTCCCTCTCCTGAATCGTCACAGACTCATCGCCGACCAGAGAGATCTCCGGTGCCACCTGATCCCGGATAATCACCTCCCTGCTGCAGGAGACTGCGTTCCCCGCCCTGTCAGACACCTCATAAGTCACCTGATACGTATAATCATTGATCTGATCCATATGTATCGAAAGCGCACCGCTCAAATCTCCGTCACAGTTATCTGTAACCTCAGCGCCCGGCTCCTCATACGCTTCAATCTGATCGACCGTCACAGGCGAATCACCGTTTAAAATAATCTCAGGCGCCGTCGTATCCACCACCGTGACAGTACGTGTCACCGTATATGTCTGCCATCGCCCGTCCACATGATAACTGATCTCATATGTACCCGGTGCAGATATGTCCAAATTATCCGTTTCATAAATCCGGTCGCTGACATCCTTCCTTATCAGCATAGCGCTCGCTCCCTCGTCACAATAAGCTTCTCTGGCAGAAATCGTGATTTCCGCCTCACCCGTCAGGGTCAGTTCCGGTTTCCCGCTGATCTGCGGCCAGGCTATCGTGACAAATAGACAGAATATGACCAGCACACACACGCCCGCCAGGGACAAAAATCTGTTTCTCACTCTCTGATCCAGACGATTCCAGATCTCACTTAACCATTTCATCTTCTGATTCCCATTATATCAATATGTATATCAAACATATGATAACATAATTCGACAAATAATTCTTTACATTTATATTAAAAACATTTGAAACACAAAAACCGGCATCAAAATTCTCTTTCAGAATACTGATACCGGTTTTATTCAGAAATTACAACAGAACCTCCGTGAAACAGCACACACCGGGTTCAAAAATGACACTCTGCAGCAGACTACCGATACATCTCTCTCCAGTCCAGATCTCCCCGCTCCAGAGCGAGAACCAGAATCTCCGCTGTCGCCAGATTCGTCGCCATCGGTATATTGTGCAGATCACACTGCTTTAAAATATTCGCGATTGAAATATCCTTTGCGTTTGTTGTCATCGGATCACTCAGAAAAATCATCAAATCGATCTGATTGCTCTCCACATCAGCACAGATCTGCTGCACGCCTCCAAGATGCCCCGGCAGATATTTCTTCACCGATAAATTCGTAACCTCCTCAATCAATCTCCCCGTGGTACCCGTCGCATACAAAGCATTCTTGCCGAGAATGCCGCGGTACGCGATGCAAAAATTCTGCATGAGCTTCTTCTTTGACTCATGCGCAATCAATCCAATGTTCATTCTCTGCCCCTTTCAGAATTCCATACCCTCACTTCTGAACTCTATTCTAAAATATTTTGACAGATAAAGCAAGAAAAACATCTGTAAAATTGGTAAATTTTTACCAATGTTTCTGATTATCACCCAATTTCAGGTAACTATTATCTGTCCCACTTGTCGCAGAGCGCATTGATCTGATCCGCAAATTTCGCGAGATCTTTGTTTGCCCCCTCTTTATTTTTCTGAATAACAGCCGCAAGCCGCTGCCCCGCCGCAAGCAGACGCTCAAATACCGAGGAACCGCCGCGCTTCGTTTTCACTCTCTTCTCCGCGCGCTTTCTGCTTCTGAGTACAACACAGGCATTCTGCGCAAGATCATAAATATCTCCGCTGTACGGCGCAGTCGCCTCCACACCGGTCAAAGCGGTCAGATGCGCGGCAAACTCATCGGTCACCGCATCCTCGCCGTGAACGACAAAAATACGCTTCGGCATCTCCTTCATTCCCTGTACCCAGGCAGTCAGATGATCCCGATCCGCATGGCCGCTGATGCCGGGCAGATTTAAGATCTGCGCCCGCACCTGAATCGTCTCACCGAACAGTTTCACTTCTCCTGCTCCGTTTAAGAGGCTGTGCCCAAGCGTACCCGGCACCTGATAGCCTACAAACACGATCGTACATTCCGGACGCCAGAGATTGTGCTTCAGATGATGGCGAATCCGTCCCGCCTCACACATACCGGACGCGGAGATGATCACCTTCGGCTTTTTATCGAAATTAATTGCCTGAGAATCCGCGCTGGTAACGGATTTCCTCAAACCCGGAAACTGGATGGGATTTACTCCCGCCCGTATCATCTCCAGGTCTTTCTCCCGGAAACATTCACTCACATTTTCATTAAATATTCCGGTCGCCTCCACCGAAAGCGGGCTGTCCACATATACTTCAAAATCCGGGAATGTCGGCAGCATGTTCTCCTGTTTGATCTGCCTCAGATAATAAAGCATCTCCTGCGTGCGCCCCACGGAAAAAGCAGGGATCACCACATTACCGCTTCTGGAGAATGTAGCTGAGAGAACCCGCCCAAGCTCCGTAGCATAATCTGGCGGCACCTCATGGAGACGATCCCCATAGGTGGATTCAATAATCAGATAGTCCGCCGACTCCGGAATTTCCGGGTCCCGGATCAGCGCACGATTCCCGTTTCCGAGGTCTCCGGAAAAAATCAGCTTGCAGCTATTCTCTCCCTCCGTAATCCACATCTCAATAAAGGAAGAGCCGAGCAGATGTCCGGCATCGCGGAATGAAACCGTCAGCCCGTCACAGACCTCCACCTTTGAATCATAAGGACACGGAACAAAATGAGTCAGCACACTCTCCGCATCCTCAATCGAATACATGGGAACAACCTCCGGATGTCCGGCACGCCGCGCCTTACGATTCTTCCACTCTGCCTCCGACTCCTGAATATGCGCGCTGTCCTTCAGCATAATGCCGCAGAGCTGTGTCGTCGCGTTTGTCGCGTAAATCCTGCCCCGGAACCCCCGCGCGTACAGCAGCGGCAGCAGACCTGAATGATCAATATGCGCGTGGGTCACAAATACATAGTCAATCGCTGCCGCATTGACCGGGATCTCCTGGTTCTCATAGATGTCCGCCCCCTGTTCCATGCCGCAATCCACCAGGATGTGTTTCTCTCCGAACTCCAGATAATGACAGCTCCCGGTCACTTCATGGGCCGCTCCGATAAACTCTATTCGCATAGTTCCTCCTCCTTAAAAACCTTCACAATAAGCTTACATACGCTGCTGATGCAGCGCGCCAACTTCCATGAAAGTCGTCGAATATCCAGTCATCTGTGCAAGCAAGCGTCTCTGCTCCGCTCCGGTCGGCGCTAAACAGACGTCCCCCAGACGTCTAGCGCCCCATCTGTCTGTCTATTCACGACACTTTCACAGTAAGTCCCCTCCAGATAATTAACAAACTGCTGCGCCGTGCGCCCGGAAATACCGCCGTGCGCCAGTTCCCATTTATTAGCCTCCGCTTTCAGTTCCTCATCCGACAGCGTGATGCCTGCACGCCGCGCCAACTCGATCACAATCTCAAAATATTCCTTCTGACTCGGTCTGGAATAATTAATTGTCACACCGAAGCGGTTGACCAGAGACAGCTTTTCCTGCATCGTATCCGAGCGATGCAGACCATTCTCCTGCTCCATGTCGTTCCGGTCATTCCAGGTCTCTTTGATCAGGTGACGGCGGTTTGACGTCGCGTAGATCAGAATATTATCCGGCTTCGTCTCAACGCCTCCCTCAATGACTGCTTTTAGAAATTTATACTCAATCTCAAACTCCTCAAAGGACAGATCATCCATATAAATGATAAACCGGTAATTCCTGTTTTTTACCGCAGCAATCACATTAGAGAGATCCTGAAACTGGTGCTTATAAATCTCGATCATGCGCAACCCGTCCGCATAAAACTCATTCACAATCGCCTTGATACTGGTCGATTTGCCGGTACCGCTGTCACCGAAAAGCAGTACATTGTTTGCCTTTCTGCCCTCCACAAACGCACGGGTGTTATCCACCAGCTTCTTCTTCTGAATCTCATAGCCGACCAGATCGGAAAGCATAACCATCTCCATATTATTGATCGGCAGAAACTGCAGTTCGTCCGCGCCGTTTCCGGCAATGCGGAAGGCCTTGTTCAGGCCGAACATGCCGACACCGTAATCCCTGTAAAAACCGGTCACCGCGTCAAAAAATCCCTCCGCATCCGAAGCTTTTTCAAGCTTACGGCTCAGCTCCCGCACCTTTTCACTGACATTTTTATTGTACATCAGTTCTTTTTTCTCAATCGCCTGATAATGCGAAATGCGGGTAAAACAGTCAATGCCCAGCGCATCCTCGATCTCTGAAAAATCATAATCGAACAGCTCTTTCACCGCCTGAAAATCATTGAGTGCGAAATGATTGACACTTCCCTCATTCGCTCCCACCTTTTCACAGGTGATGCTAAAGGGATTCTCATTTGTAATCAGAAAATATGCCAGATAGTTGTGCCACAGATTCTCATCAAATCCGTAATCCGTTGCGACGGTCAGCAGCCGCTTAATCTGCGTATACACGCGTCGTGTCAGAGTAGCTTTGCTCTCCGTTCCCGCCTCAAAATCACGGAAAATCTCACCGAACTGATACAGCAGGCAATCCTCCTCCATATCTCCGTACATAATCAATTTTGCTATTTCCCGGTACATAGATACACTTCCTCTCTTTCATCCGGAAGATTTTTGTCAATAAAACAAAGGCCGGTTCTTTACCAAGTCGCTTAGTTATTTTTTCGTTCTAAATCACTGGTAATTACGCCAAACGGCTCCAGTTTGGCCTTGATAAGCTGAAGCTGATATGCCGCTTCCTGTTTTGCATCATCAGACTGAATAATGCGCTGTAAATTCGCATAACTGTCAATCAAATTACTTAACATTTCTTTTTCTGTCACATTGTCACTCACTTTCTTCCACCACCTTATTCATATTGTCATAATTATAGTGGATTTTTTTATCGATGTAAAGTCCGGCCATTTGTTTCATACGGAATCCAATACAGAATCTCAGAAGTAATATGATAAAGACAAATCTGATCTGACAACCGAATTGTCAGGAACAAATTAATATTAAAACAAATCAGATACAATTTCAATATATTTTTTGAATGATTCCGGGTTTACGGATACATACTCATAACAAACCATTATCATCCTACAATGGTTTTCATAACATGATGTTGCGGGCAAATATGTATGCCCCTGTGATATGCCGCTAACCCGGCGGCAGAATGGAGATTATGATGCATATAGTTTTTATTACCCCGGCAAGCGCCTTACGGCGATTTCCCGTATACCGTCTGGGAAGCCGCTTTTACGGTCACCCCAACGCCATCACCGGTCCGCTCATTTTGGGCGGGATATTAAAAAAAGCCGGACACACCGTAGAAGTGTATGAAGAATTAAACGGCAGACTGCCGCTTAAAAAATGTCTGGAAAAAGCGGATGTCTTTTGCATCTACACTATGACTTCGACCGCTCCGCGGGCTTATGAACTGGCTGACATCATTCACGCCTGCTCAGACGCCAAAGTCATCATCGGCGGCATTCATGCCTCCGCGCTTCCGGAAGAAGCTGCCGGATATGCCGATCAGGTTATCGTTGGTGAAGGAGAATCCGTCATTCTGGACGTTGTGGAAGGACGGCTGATCGACAAAATCATTTACACTGCCCCTCCTGAAAATCTGGACGCACTGACGCTGCCTGACTACAGCATTTTAAAAACACCCTGTGACAGCGCGAACGTCATGACAACCCGCGGCTGCACCTACCGCTGCACCTTCTGCACTACCTCCCGAATGTTTGCTCCCTATCGTCAACGCAGTGTGGACAGTGTCATTGAAGAGATTCGAATTTACAAAAACATGGGATTCAGATATATGAATTTCGAGGATGACAATTTCACAGCAGACAAAGAACGGGCAAAAGAAATATGCCGCAGGATGATAGCAGAAAATCTGATCTTCAGAGAAACCTTCTTCTTCGGCCGCACCGATATGGCCGAAGATGAGGAATTGATGAATCTGCTGGAGCAGGCTCATTTAAACCGCGTACTCATCGGCATCGAATCACTGAACGAAACAGCACTGGAACAGATACACAAAGGACAGCACCGGGACGACATCATCCGTGCCGCCCGGGCCTGTCGGAATCACAAGATCCGTCTGATCGCGAGCATCGTCCTCGGCATCGATGCAGATAAACGTGACGATATACGAAAATCCATCCGGTTTGCCAAGGAGCTGGATGCCTATCAGCTGCAGCCTGCCATTCTCACACCCTACCCGGGGACACCGGTTTATCATCAGTTTCAGAACGAAAACCGTATGCTCGTCCCCGACTGGGAGCAATATGACATGATGAATGTCACATTTGAACCGTTTAACATGGGTGCCTGGGAGCTGCAAAATGAATTTTACCATGCAGTCACATATTTTTATGACATTTCCTCGTCATTATGTATCGGAAAAATTTTCGGTTGGGGATATGCCGTCCGAAGACTCGGACTGGCATTTTTCGCCCACGCCGGCGCTCTGGGTGCAAGATTCGCTGCAGACCATGCCAAAAAAACCTTTTATTATAAGTTAAAACATGACATATACAAGAAAGAACTCGTCAGGTCTGTACCGGTTGTATGTCAGTTCAATCCGGAAAATCACTCATGGGAAAGCAAACAACTGACCGGCTGACTGCATATTGACTGTATATCAAATACTTTCAGCAGCGTACAGAGACATATAACCATAAACCATATATCAGTTTTTCTTCGTCTGAATCTCCAGAAGCTTATCCTTCAGTTCAGTCTCAAGCCGGATCATCTCCTGCTCTGCCGCGCGTCTCTTCTCACGGCCTTCGCTCTGAATCTGCATCACCTCGTCAAACGTCGAAATCAGGGATTCATTCGTATGCTGCAATGTCTCGATATCAACTATGCCCCGCTCCGACTCCTTCGCCGTCTCAACCGTCGCCGTCTTCAGGATATCCGCATTCTTTCTGAGCAGTTCATTCGTCATATCCGTCACTTCACGCTGTGCTTTTGCCGCCTGATTCGAATGCTCGATACCAAGGGCAAGCACCATCTGACTCTTCCAGAGCGGAATCGTATTGACAATCGTCGACTGAATCTTTTCCACCATCAGCGTGTCATTGTTCTGAACCAGCCGGATCTGCGGCGCCGTCTGAATACTGATGATACGGGTCAGTTCCAGATCATGCAGCTTCTTCTCAAATCGTTCGCATTTATTCTCCAGATCCTTCGCCGCCTGCGCGTCTTCCGGCAGATTGGATCGCTTTGCCTTCTCCACTGCATCCGCCAGCTCGCCGGCACGAATCTCCTCCAGCTTCTTCTTGCCGGCCAGAATGTACATGGAGAGTTCCTTGAAGTAAGTCAGGTTCACCTCATACATCTTATCCATCACCGCGATATCCTTCAACAGCAATTTCTGATGATTCTCCAAAGCATCACACACAGCAGACACATTCGTCTCCGCTTTCGCGTATTTCGCCTTCATAGCTGTCGCTTTATTCGACGATTTCTTAAAGAGACCTTTCAGCCCTTTTTCATTCTCCTCGATTTCAAAACTCTTTAACTCTGTCACGAGAGAGGACAGCATATTGCCAACCTCACCGAGATCTTTCGTGCGGACATTCTTTAACGCACTCTCGGAAAAATCCGCCATCTTTTTCTGCGTACCCACACCGTACTGCAGAATGGCCTGTGAATTATGAATATCAATCTTCTTCGAAAAATCATCAACCATCTTAAGCTCTTCCTGCGTCAGATTGTTCTCCGAAAAAGCCGCATCAGGCGCTGCATCCGTTCCGGATGCACTGCTCGTATCTGCCGGAAGTTCCTGTGTATCCGGAGTCACATCAAAAGACAGGGTCGGTGTTGTCGTATAATCCATTACATCCACGCTCATAGTTACGTCCTCCTTTTATATTCCAATCCCAAAGCCGGCATACGCTTCTGCCGGATTGGATTATGCCATATCGCTCAAAATCTGCGTATGATTATTTTTTAAAGACATCTTCTTTCAGCCCGTCCTGCGCCAGAACCGTGTGCAAAACAGAAATATCCGAGGAAATATCCCATGCCTTATCCTCAAACAGGCTGTCTAAAAGCTTCTCAAAAGCAACATTCAGTGTGTCAACAGCCTCCTCAATCTCATGCTTCGCAGCGGAAATATTCTCTCCGGCCACCGGCTGACGATCCATTTCCTGATAAGCATCCAGCAGCTTCTGCGTCGTCGGGAGATAATAACTCATCAGTTTATCCAGATCCGACGCCACCTCCGGGTGAGCCCTGACCACATCAAAAATCTTCGCCACCACCTGCTCCATCTGATTCAGCTTCGCCGAAAACTCTTCTCCGGGAATCTGCTCATTGCTCTTATGGATATGTCGGATATATTCCTCCCCCTTTTCAATCAGTGCACGGCATTCCGGAGAGAGACCGTCATCTTTTGTCTTTGATGCATCCGTCTGCCTCTGCGTCTTCGCCGCCTGCCTCTCCCGAGCCGCATAATCACTCTTCGCAGTCAGATATGCCTGATATGCCTCATCCGACAGAATCAGATAATGCTGTTCCTCATCCACATGTGCCTGAAAAAACCAGTGCAATTCAATCATTTTCAGAAGATCGCGCGTCGTGTATTCCAGGGATTTACCGGTACGATCCGCCAGTTCACGAATCGGGACATTAACCCTTCTCTGCAAAACGCGAATATAACTCCGATAACGGTTGAGTAGCCCCAACCGAACGCTTCCGCGAATCGTCGGGATCAGTGCCAGCACCGTAAGAACCAAAAAAAAGATCATGCCGGCCAGCGCCGGGAAGCCACCCGCAAGAACAACGGTCAGAAACACAATGAAACAGATACCGAATATAACCGTAAAAATTGCTCCGAACACACACATAAGAATTGAAGCGACCCGCCCCCGCGGCCGCGTCTCATATAAAGATGCCGATCCC
>JAJQFQ010000114.1 GCA_021201035.1 Clostridiales bacterium | reverse complement strand
GTGTTCGGGAGTGAGGGAATGTTTCTGATGGCGCTCGGGAATGTGATCGGAAACCTGCTTATTTTTTCTGTAGGAATTAAACTCCTGACATGGCATTTCCCGATTAAGGAGAAGCTGAATCTCCGAAAGATGCTGGTCAACAATATCAATATCGCTGTTGTGGTGGGATTCATTTTCCTGCTGGGTAACATTCCTGTGCCGGATATTGCGGACCAGCTGCTGGCTTACATTTCCAACACTACCAGCGGACTGTCCATGATCGTGGTGGGACTGTCATTGTCCCGCCTGGCTATCAGGGAAGTGTTCAGGGATAAACGGATGTTCTTTCTGCCGGTGCTGCGTCTGCTCGTCCTGCCGCTGCTGGTGATGGCTGTGCTGTCTGTTCTTCCGTTTGAGATGGATGCTCTGACGCGGGATATTCTGATATTGACAGCAGCTTTGCCCTCGGCTTCCACACAGTCCATGATCACGGAGCAATATCATACCAATACGTCGGCCGCGTCCAGAGCAGTATTTATCACGACTCTGTTCAGTATTGTCACGGTTCCGCTGGTCATGACGATCGCATTGTAGTAAGTGAGAAAAATAAGAAAATATTTCTACAGAAAAATGTGGATTTCTTTTCTGCCAGGTTGTATAATAAGGATTGTTTTTATCATATTCGAAGAATCGTAACTGTGAAGGTACTGAACAGTTACAAAGAATCGTATTGAGTCAGAATCGGTCCGGCGGGGATCTGCCCGGCTAAGAGACAGATCAGGGAGGAAAAGCCAATGGCTGTGAAGTATGTATTTGTAATCGGAGGAGTCGTATCGGGACTCGGAAAAGGAATTACGGCGGCATCGCTCGGACGTCTGCTGAAGGCGCGCGGATACCGGGTGACGATGCAGAAGTTTGATCCATATATTAATATTGATCCGGGGACGATGAACCCGATCCAGCACGGTGAGGTGTTTGTTACCGATGACGGCGCGGAGACGGATCTGGATCTGGGCCATTATGAGAGATTTATTGACGAGAATCTTACAAAGCGCTCGAATGTCACGACCGGGAAGGTTTACTGGACGGTGCTGCAAAAGGAGCGCCGCGGCGATTACGGCGGCGGCACGGTACAGGTGATTCCGCACATTACGAATGAGATTAAGAGCCGGTTTTACCGTGATTACACGACGGATGAGACGCAGATCGCGATCATCGAGGTGGGCGGCACCGTGGGAGATATGGAGGGACAGCCGTTTCTGGAGGCCATTCGCCAGTTTCAACATGAAGTCGGTCATGAGAACGCGATTATCATCCATGTGACGCTCGTCCCGTATCTTTCGGCATCCGGGGAACTGAAGACAAAGCCGACGCAAATGAGCGTTAAGGAACTCCAGGCCATGGGACTTCAGCCGGATATGATCGTTTGCCGGACACAGCATGAACTTGACCGCGGTATCCGTGATAAGATTGCGTTGTTTTGTAATGTGCCGCAGAACCGGGTTCTGCAGAATCTGGATGTAGAGTATTTATATGAAGCTCCTCTTGTCATGGAGAAGGAGCATCTGGCGCAGGCGGCATGTGAGTGTCTGAACCTTGCGTGCCCGGAACCGGATCTGACGGACTGGAAGGAAATGGTGGACGCACTGCGTCATCCGACCGGTGAGGTGGAGGTCGCGCTGGTTGGGAAATATACGCAGCTTCACGACGCCTATATTTCTGTTGTTGAGGCGCTGAAGCACGGAGGCATTGCCAACCGTGTGACGGTGAACATCCGCTGGGTGGATTCCGAGCAGGTCAATGAGGAGAATGTTGGCAGCGTTTTGGCCGGTGTACAGGGTATGTTGGTTCCAGGCGGCTTTGGTGATCGCGGTATCGACGGGAAGCTTGAGGCGATTCGTTACGCGCGTGAGAATCAGATTCCGTATCTCGGTCTGTGTCTCGGTATGCAGCTGGCAATCGTGGAGTTTGCACGTCATTGCTGCGGATTGACCGATGCACATAGTATTGAACTGGATCCCTCCACGAAATATCCGGTTATTGCGCTGATGCCGGATCAGAACGGCGTGGAGGATATCGGCGGGACGCTCCGGCTCGGTTCTTATCCATGTATTCTTGACAAAAAAAGCAGAGCATATACGGTATATGGTCAGGAGACAATCCATGAGCGTCATCGGCATCGTTATGAGGTGAACAATGACTATCGGGCGGTTCTGACGGAGCATGGTATGAATCTGTGCGGACTCTCTCCTGACGGGCGTATCGTGGAGATGCTGGAGTTGCCGAATCATCCGTGGTTTATCGCGACACAGGCGCATCCGGAACTGAAGTCCAGGCCAAACCGTCCGCATCCTCTCTTTGTCGGATTTATCGGCGCGGCACTGGTATATCAGGACAAATAAATACATAACAGACCGGGCAGATTTTCCTGTCCGGTTTTTGCCATCTTTTGTTTTAAGAGAAAATTTATAAAAATCGTAAAAAGTTCACATTTACAATATTGATTTCTCTGTAAAATAACCATATAATTAGTATTTGATACAGAGGCATTGTTATTTATGGAAGTCAGAGAAAGGAATGTACAGTCAGGGTCTGTACAGGATGAATACTTTATATGAATGATAAAAAACTGGACAACGGTGGAAATAACAACAATAAAAACGGAAGGAACGGGCAGAGTATACTATGGTTTGTCATGTTGGCTCTGATCGTTCTTTTGCTTGTCTCGGCCATGACGAACCGGGTCAGCAGTCTGACGAATCAGGAGATCACCTATTCGGAATTCCTGACGATGGTGGAGTCGGGCAAGGTGGAGAGCGTTGTCATTACCTCCAGCGAGATTGAGATCACGCCTGTGGAGGATGAGGATGCGCTGTATCAGATCACCTATTATACAGTGAATCTGGGAGATGAGAATCTATACGAGTTTTTAAATGAAAATGAGGTGGAGTATACCGGAAAGAACAGCAGCAGTTCCGCACTGCTCTCCAGTATTCTCAGCTTTGTTATACCGATTGTCATTTTATGGGCGATCTTCGCGTTTGCCATGAGACGGATGGGCGGCGGCAGCGGCGGCGGCATCATGGGTGTCGGCAAATCGACCGCCAAGGTGTACGTGGAGAAGTCCACCGGCGTGAATTTTACGGATGTAGCCGGACAGGACGAGGCGAAGGAGACGCTGCAGGAGATGGTGGATTTCCTGAACAATCCTCGAAAATACACGGATATCGGAGCAAAGCTGCCGAAAGGGGCGCTCCTTGTCGGACCTCCCGGTACCGGCAAGACCCTGTTGGCGAAGGCCGTGGCGGGAGAGGCGGGCGTGCCGTTTTTCTCTCTGGCGGGTTCTGATTTTGTAGAGATGTTTGTCGGCGTGGGCGCATCCCGTGTGAGAGACCTGTTTAAAGAAGCACAGAAGCAGGCACCGTGCATTATTTTTATTGATGAGGTGGATGCCATCGGAAAGAGCCGTGACAGCAGATATGGCGGAGGAAATGATGAGCGGGAGCAGACGCTGAACCAGCTTCTTGCGGAGATGGATGGATTTGACAGCTCCAAGGGTGTGCTGATTCTGGCTGCGACGAACAGACCGGAAGTCCTGGATAAAGCGCTTCTGCGTCCGGGCCGCTTTGACCGGCGCGTGATCGTTGACAAGCCGGATCTGAAGGGACGCGTGGAGACGCTGAAGGTACATTCCCGCCATGTTCTGATGGACGATACGGTTGATCTGGATGCCCTGGCGCTCGCGACAGCCGGTTGCGTGGGTTCGGATCTGGCGAACATGGTAAATGAAGCTGCGATCAATGCTGTCAAGCACGGCAGGAAGGTTGTCAGTCAGTCAGATCTTTTTGAGGCAGTGGAAGTGGTTATTGCCGGCAAAGAGAAAAAAGACCGTATCATGGGACCAAAGGAGAAGCATCTGGTTGCTTTCCATGAGGTAGGGCATGCGCTTGTCAGCGCGCTTCAGAAGGATGCGGAGCCGGTACAGAAGATTACGATTGTTCCGAGGACGATGGGAACCCTCGGATATACGCTTCAGATGCCGGAGGAGGAAAAATACCTCGAAACGCAGGCGGAGCTTGAGGCACGTTTGGTAACATACATGGGAGGTCGTGCCGCGGAGGAGATCGAGTGTGATTCCGTTACGACGGGAGCGGCGAATGATATTGAGATGGCAACGAAGATCGCCCGGACCATGGTGGCCCGGCTGGGTATGTCGGATGAGTTTGGATTGATGGCTTTGGAGACAGTGGAGAGCCAGTATCTGGATGGCCGTGCTATGCCGACAGTTGCAGAGTCCACGGTCGCAAAGGTGGATGAGGTGGTGAAGGCCATGCTCCAGAAGGCCTACGATACCGCGAAACAGATGATTTACAGCAATATTGACATTTTAGAGCGGATCGCCGATTATTTGTATGAACATGAGACAATCACCGGCAAGGAGTTCATGGATATTTTTAATGAGATGCGGACAGCACATACACCGGTGACGGTGGAAACCCGTACGGTGGATATGATTCCGCCCGCAGATGAATCGAATTCCGATACGGGAGAGTAAGATTACCGGTGAAGCGGTGATCGCTCTGTTACCGGAACGAGTTGTCGGACTATTGCGTGTTTCTACTGACTATTCGGGGAGACTGTATATGTTTGATATTCAGGAAGAATTAAAAAAGCTTCCCGATCAGCCGGGAGTCTATCTGATGCATGACGCTAAGGATGCGATTATTTATATCGGGAAAGCAGTCAGTCTTCGGAACCGTGTGCGGCAGTATTTTCAATCGAGCCGGAATAAGGGGGCAAAGATTGAAAAAATGGTGACGCAGATTGAGCGGTTTGAATATATTCTCACGGATTCTGAACTGGAGGCGCTCGTCCTGGAGTGTAATCTAATTAAAGAGCATCGTCCGAAGTATAACACGATGCTGAAGGACGATAAAACATATCCATATATTAAGGTGACTCTGGGAGAAGAATATCCCAGAGTTCTCTTTTCGCGTCAGATGAAAAAGGATAAATCACGTTATTACGGTCCGTATACCAGCGCGGGCGCCGTGAGGGATACCATCGATCTGATCCGCAGACTGTATCAGATTCGGAGCTGCAATCGTGTTCTGCCCCGGGATGCCGGAAAAGAGAGACCCTGCCTGAACTATCATATTCATCAGTGCACGGCGCCTTGCCGCGGCTGCGTTTCTCCGCTAGAATATCGGAAGGTAGTACAGGCGGCGATGGAGTTCCTGGGCGGTAAATATACGCCTGTTATCCGTGAACTGGAGGAGAAGATGACGGCTGCTGCTGCTGCGCTTGATTTTGAAAAAGCGGCGGAATACAGGGATTTACTTGGCAGTGTGAAACAGATTGCTCAGAAACAGAAGATCACCAGCTTTGACGGTGAGGACAGAGATATCATCGCGCTGGCGATGGACGACCGGGACGCGGTGGTACAGGTGTTTTTTGTCCGCCAGGGCAAGCTGATCGGGCGCGAACATTTTCATGTTACGATCGGAGCGGAGGATACGCCGCGTGAGGTTATGTCTGTTTTTATCCGCCAGTATTATGCGGGTACACCGTTTATCCCGCGGGAGATCATGCTGCAGATGGAGATAGATGACGTTGAGATCATGGAAAACTGGCTTTCCGCACGGCGCGGGCAGAAGAGCGTGATACGGGTTCCGAAGAAGGGAAGCCGTGAAAAACTGGTCGCTCTGGCGGCGCAGAACGCGCAGATGGTTCTGACGCAGGACAGAGAAAAGATCCGGCGTGAGGAGGGGCGGACGATCGGAGCGGTCAAAGAGATATCTGCGTTGTTGCATCTCGGTTATGTCCGACGGATGGAGGCATATGATATTTCCAACACAAATGGTTTCGAATCTGTGGGATCTATGGTAGTATATGAAAAGGGGAAACCCTGCCGCAGTGATTACCGCCGGTTTAAGCTTCGCACGGTGACCGGACCGGATGATTACGCTTCCATGCGGGAAGTGCTGACGCGCCGGTTTACACACGGGATGGAGGAGCGGGAACAGAATCGCGAAAAACAGCTGGGAGAAGAATACGGAAGTTTTACCCGTTTCCCGGATCTGATCCTGATGGATGGAGGAAAGGGACAGGTTCATATTGCACTTCAGGTGCTGGATGAGCTCGGACTGTGCATTCCGGTATGCGGGATGGTAAAGGATGATCATCACAGAACGCGCGGTTTATATTATGATAATGAGGAGATAGCAATCGACACACATTCTGAGGGATTCCGGCTGATTACCCGAATTCAGGATGAGGCGCATCGTTTTGCCATAGAGTACCACCGTTCGCTGCGGAGCAGGGAGCAGGTTCACTCCGTACTGGATGACATACCGCTGATCGGACCGGAACGGAGAAAAGCTCTGATGCGGCATTATCAGTCGATTGAGGCGATTCGCAAGGCGGATGTGGGGGCGTTAAAGCAGGTGGATTCCATGAACGAGCGCGCGGCCGAGTCGGTTTATAACTTTTTTCATGATGATACCAGGGGCAAAAAGTCATGAATGGAGCGCTTGCGGTCCGATTCATGACTTTGGGACCCGCCAAAACATGAGGAAGGAGCAAATTTGACTGTTTTTAGTCAAATTTAGCGGATTCCGAATGTTTTTAGGATTGCGGGAGTGGTTTTTACGGAGCAATCCGCAGGTATCATCATTAGTAAAGGTTTTTACCAGGGGCAAAAAGTCATGAATGGAGCGCTTGCGAAGCAAAGGGATTTTTACAGAGGGGGGAGATTATGCAGAAAATCAGTGTACAGAAGTTTGCGGAAAAAATGAGACTTACCTGCCTGACGCCGGGGATCAATTTATCAGAACGGTACATTACAAAATCTGAGGTTAACCGGCCGGCACTGGAGTTGACCGGATTTTATAATTGCTTTGCGAAGGAACGAATCCAAGTGATTGGGAAGGTGGAAGCCACTTATATGAAGCATTTACCGAAGGAAATCAGTCTGCAGCGGTTTCAGCAGCTGATGGACATGGATATGCCGTGTCTGGTTTTGTGCCGTGGATATCAGCTGGAACCGAAAGGACTTGAGATTGCTGAAAAGAAAGGGATTCCTGTTCTGGGTACCAGAAGGGCGACATCCAATTTTCTGTCAGAAGCGATTCTGTATCTCAGTGGTGAACTGGCGCCCGGTATATCGATTCATGGCGTACTGGTTGATATCTACGGTGAAGGAATCCTGATCATGGGTGAAAGCGGGATCGGAAAGAGTGAGGCGGCACTGGAGTTGATCCGCCGCGGACATCGTCTGGTCACGGACGATGTTGTGGAGATTCATAAGCTGAGCGATGACACGCTGGTCGGAAAATCTCCGGCGATCACCCAGCATTTTATTGAGTTGAGAGGCATCGGCATCATCGATGTGAAAACATTGTTCGGCATAGAGGTTGTTAAGGAAAAACAGACCATTGATCTGATCATCAAGCTGGAAACATGGACCAAAGAGCAGGAATATGATCGTCTCGGACTGGATGAGCAGTATATGGAGATTCTCGGTACCAAGATCGTCTGCCATTCGGTTCCGATTCGTCCGGGAAGGAATCTGGCTGTGATCTGTGAGGCGGCTGCGGTCAACCACAGACAGAAAAAGATGGGATATAACGCGGCGGAGGAACTGTACAGGCGTGTCCAAAACAATATTGTACAATGAAAGTGTCATCAATAGACAGATTTTATAAGAGAGGAGTTCATGATGGAGAGAAAGAACGCATGGGAAAAATACAGTGAGAAGGACATTCGTGACGTGTTTGATTTTGCGGAGGAATACAGGATGTTCCTGTCTGATTGCAAGACGGAGCGCGAGTGTGTGGCAGAATTGAGAGCCCGGGCAGTGGCGGCCGGTTTTACGGATCTGAAGGATGTGCTGCAGAAAGGAACTGTTTTGAAACCGGGAGATCGTGTTTTTGCGGATAATCAGGGGAAAAATATGGCCATGTTTGTGATCGGCAGCAGGCCGTTTGAGGAAGGCATGAATATTCTCGGAGCGCATATTGATTCGCCGCGTCTGGATCTGAAGCAGAATCCTCTGTATGAGGATACGGATATGGTTCTTCTGGATACGCATTATTACGGAGGTGTCAAGAAATACCAGTGGGTGACAATTCCGCTGGCTCTGCACGGCGTGGTTGCGAAAAAGGACGGTTCCGTTGTACAGATCAATGTCGGCGAGAAGCCGGAGGATCCGATCTTCGGCATCAGTGATCTGCTGATTCATCTGTCCGCAGAACAGATGGAGAAGAAGACGGCCAGGGCGATTGAAGGGGAAGATCTGAATGTCCTGATCGGCAGTATGCCGATGCGTTTTGCGGAGAGTGATGATCAGAAGACGAAAGAAGAAAAGAAAAAGGTGCAGGCTAACATTCTCAGAATCCTGAAGGAACAATATGATATAGAGGAAGAGGATTTTCTCTCCGCGGAGCTGGAGGTGGTTCCGGCAGGAGCGGCGAGAGACTACGGGTTTGACCGCAGTATGATCATGGGATACGGGCATGATGATCGTGTCTGCGCGTTCCCGTCTTTTGCTGCCATGCTGGAAATGGATGTCCCGGAGCGCACGAGCGCGTGTCTGCTGGTGGATAAGGAGGAGATCGGAAGTGTCGGCGCAACCGGCATGCAGTCCCGCTTTTTTGAAAATACCACGGCGGAGGTGATGAGCGCGTGCGGAGATTATGATGAACTGAAGCTGCGCCGTGCTCTGCGGAATTCCCGTGCGCTGTCTTCTGATGTCAGCGCGGCCTACGACCCGAATTATCCGGCTGTGATGGAAAAGAAGAATTCGGCATATTTCGGCAGAGGACTGGTGTTTAATAAATATACCGGCGCACGCGGAAAATCCGGTTCTAATGACGCGGGAGCTGAGTATGTGGCGCGTATCCGGCGCATTATGGATGAGGGAAATGTAAGCTTTCAGACGGCAGAACTCGGAAAAGTAGATGCGGGCGGCGGCGGCACCATCGCGTATATTCTCGGCAATTATAATATGCAGGTGATCGACAGCGGCGTGGCTGTCCTGAATATGCATGCGCCGTGGGAAATCATCAGCAAGGCGGATCTGTATGAGGCAAAGCGCGGATATGTGGAATTTTTAAAGGATGCGTGAGGTCCTGTTTACAGGATCGGGATACAGCGGATCTGTGTGGAAAGGAAATATAGATGAGTGCGTGTATATATGAGGAGTTATGCCGGATTGTCGGCGAGAGGTATGTGCTGC
>JAJQFQ010000163.1 GCA_021201035.1 Clostridiales bacterium | reverse complement strand
TATTGGATGACCAAGCCGGTATGAGTATGTAGGCCGATAGGCCGGAATACGAATAATGGCGGCGATTGCGGGAGCTCGCAGAGCGGAGCAATCGACTTTCATACATGGTGATGACTGCGTCAGCAGTCATGTCCGTTTACTGACATTCATGAAAGATTTACAGGAGAATGGATATATGAGTTTTGTGGAAAAGATATTCGGTACGCACAGTGCGCGTGAGTTGAAACGGATTGATCCGATCGTGAATAAGATCGAGGCGCTACGCCCGGAGATGATTGAACTGTCGGATGAGGAGCTTCGTGCGAAGACGCCGGCATTTAAGGAGCGGCTTGCGAACGGCGAGACGCTGGATGACATTCTGCCGGAGGCGTTTGCGGTTGTCCGGGAGGCGGCGCGGCGTGTGCTCGGTATGGAGCATTACCGCGTGCAGCTGATCGGCGGTATTGTCCTTCATCAGGGGCGTATATCCGAGATGAAGACCGGTGAAGGAAAGACGCTGGTTTCTACCTGCCCGGCTTATCTGAACGCACTGGAAGGCAGAGGCGTCCACATTGTAACGGTCAATGATTATCTGGCAAAGCGTGACGCGGAGTGGATGGGGAAGGTTCATGAGTTCCTCGGCCTGACGGTTGGCGTTATTTTAAATGATATGGAGAATGACGAGCGCCGAAAGCAGTACGCATGCGATATCACCTATGTGACGAACAATGAGCTCGGTTTTGACTATCTGCGTGATAATATGGTGATTTACAAGGAACAGCTGGTGCAGCGCGAGCTTCACTATGCCATTATCGATGAGGTCGACTCGGTGCTGATCGACGAGGCCCGCACACCGCTGATTATTTCCGGTCAGAGCGGCAAGTCGACGAAGCTGTATGAGGCCTGCGATATTCTGGCGCGTCAGCTGCACCGCGGGGAGGCAAGTCAGGAGTTTTCCAAGATGGATGCCATCATGGGTATTGAGATTGAGGAGACCGGTGACTTTATTGTGAATGAGAAGGATAAGGTCGTCAACCTCACGCAGGAAGGTGTGGAGAAGGTTGAGCGTTTCTTTAAGATACAAAATCTTGCCGACCCGGAGAATCTGGAGATTCAGCATAATATCATTCTGGCGCTGCGCGCTCATAATCTGATGCACCGGGATCAGGATTATGTGGTGGCGGACGACCAGATCCTGATTGTCGATGAGTTTACCGGGCGTATCATGCCGGGACGCCGTTATTCGGACGGCCTGCATCAGGCGATCGAGGCGAAGGAGCATGTGAAGGTGAAGCGTGAGAGCAAGACGCTGGCGACCATCACCTTCCAGAATTTCTTTAATAAATTTACGAAAAAAGCCGGCATGACCGGTACGGCGCTGACGGAGGAGAAGGAGTTCCGTGATATCTACGGTATGGATGTCATCGAGATTCCGACGAACCGGCCGGTCATCCGTGATGATCAGCAGGACGCCGTTTATAAGACGAAGGATGAGAAGTTTAAGGCGGTTGTGAAGGATATCGTTGAGACGCATGCGACAGGACAGCCGATTCTGGTGGGTACGATCACGATCGAGACCTCGGAGCTTTTGAGCAGGATGCTGAAGAAAGAAGGCATTCAGCACAGCGTACTGAATGCGAAGTTCCATGAACTGGAGGCGGAGATTGTCGCACAGGCCGGTGTACACGGGGCGGTTACGATCGCTACGAATATGGCGGGCCGTGGTACGGATATCAAGCTGGACGACGAGGCGAGGGCAGCCGGCGGACTGAAAATCATCGGCACCGAGCGCCATGAGTCCAGACGTATCGATAATCAGCTGCGCGGTCGTTCCGGCCGGCAGGGAGATCCGGGTGTGTCCAGATTCTATATTTCTCTGGAAGACGATCTGATGAGGTTGTTCGGCTCAGAGAAACTGATCAATATGTTCAACGCACTGGGCGTTCCGGAGGGAGAGCAGATCGAGCACAAGATGCTTTCCGGTGCGATTGAGAAAGCGCAGGAGAAGATTGAAGGCAATAACTTCGGTGTCAGAAAGAACCTGCTGGAATATGATCAGGTGATGAATGACCAGAGGGAGATTATTTATGGCGAACGCCGACGCGTGCTGGATGGCGAGAATATGCGCAGTGTGATCTATAAGATGATTACGGACCGCGTGGAGAATACCGTGGACAACTGCCTGGCCGAGGATGAGGAGGGGCAGAAGACCTGGGATGTGACGGAGATGAACGAGCTGCTGATTCCTGTGATTCCGATCGAGCCTGTCACGCAGGAGGAAGTTTCCGGCATGAGCAAGAGCGAACTCAAGCATATGCTGAAGGAGAAGGCAGTCAAGCTGTACGAAGCGAAGGAGGCTGAGTTCCCGGAGGAGGATATGATCCGCGAGCTGGAGCGTGTGATCCTGTTAAAGAGTATCGACCGCAAATGGATGGATCATATCGATGATATGGAGATCCTGCGCGAGGGTATCGGCCTGCAGGCTTACGGACAGAGAGATCCGCTTGTAGAGTACAAGATGGCCGGATTTGATATGTTTGACGACATGATTGCCAACATGCAGGAGGAGACCGTCCGGCTGCTGTTCCATGTGAAGGTGGAGCAGAAGGTGGAACGCGAGGAGGTTGCGAAGGTGACCGGTACGAATAAGGATGAATCCGTACAGAAAGCGCCGAAAAAACGAGCGCAGAAGAAGGTCTATCCGAATGATCCCTGTCCGTGCGGCAGCGGAAAGAAATATAAGAACTGCTGCGGCAGGGTTGGTTAGAGCGAAATAGAAATAAAGAGCAGATTCCTGATTTTCAGGCGGTCTGCTCTTTTTGTTTTGTTCGGCTTTATATGTCCAAGCGGCGTCTTTATCGTATTTTTACGAACATTTTACGGCTCTCTGCAAGCGAATTTGACATGGATTGTTTATCATTATATAAAATTCGTTCCCTGTATGAAATCAGGTGTTCCGTGAAAAAAGCGGATAATATGCTGTGTTCATGGTTTTCGTATCAGGAAATAAAGATGGAGAGCTTTATGAAAAAACATGCGTGTTCACTTGCTGTTTTTGTTCTTGCGGTTGTCTTTCTGGCGGCAGCGGTATTGTTCGACTGGAACAGTGTCAACAGTTATACATCACTGAACACTTCCACCATGCATTATGTGCGCGGCGTAGTCACAGGCATTGACGCGGAAGAACTGGAGAAGGATTCCTCTGATGAACGGCTGTATCTGGGCAGTCAGGATCTGACGGTTCGGATTCTGGAAGGAGATCAGAAAGGGGAAGAGGTGGCATTTACCAATTACCTGACCCGGATTCACAGCATTTTTGTGACGGAAGGACAGCGGGTGATCGTGTGTGCGGACACCCCGGAAAATGCGGAGGCCTATTATTCACTTTATAATTATGACCGTACATTTCCCCTGGTATTACTGATTGTGATATTTGCGCTGGCGATGCTTCTGGTGGGGCGCAGCAAGGGGCTGAGAGCTCTGCTCGGCGTGGTCTATTCTCTGTTGGTTGTTACACTTTTTCTGGTGCAGGCGATCTATCACGGATTCAGTCCGGTTGGAATGACATTTCTGGCGGTACCGGTGATTGCCGGCGTCAGTCTTCTTCTGCTTAACGGCTTCAGCCGCCGGACAGCAACAGGGTTTTTGTCCTCGCTGGCCGGTGTGGCAATGACGGCGATTTTGTTTCTGATTTTTTCTTCTCTGCTTCATTTGTCCGGATACAATACGGACGAGGCGGAAACATTGATATCGGCGGCTTCTTCTACCGGTCTGTCTATCCGATGGCTTTTACTGGCGGGCGTGCTGGCCTCGGCGCTTGGCGCCGTTATGGATGTCGCCGTTTCTCTGGCCGCATCATTGGAGGAACTGGTTCTGGTGCATCCCGATCTGGAGAGAAAAGAACTGATTACGTCCGGTTTTAACATTGGAAAAGATATGATCGGCACCATGAGCAATACGCTGATTCTGGCATTTGCCGGAACTTCTCTGAATACGATGCTTTGTCTGCTGGCTTACGGATACCAGGCAAACCAGCTTCTTTCTTCCAACTATCTTGCCATAGAGCTTTCGCAGGGGGCTTTGTGCCACTTTGGGTGTGGTGCTGACGGTTCCTGTTACAACGGCGGTGGCAGCGATTCTGTTTTTCCCTTCATGCCGTCGGCGCTGATGTGACAGAAGCGGGAAGCGTATGAATTTGAGTTTATCGCTGATCAGACAACAATCGCCTCAATACAAAGAGGTGTTTACATAGATCTATATCTGTTTTTCAATATTTTGCGAGGTGAAAGGAAAATGAAAAAGAAAAAGGGCTTTATGGCAAAGGCTGTTTCTATGGTTCTGGCCCTGACGATGGCGCTGGGACTCTGTATGACTTCCGCATTTGCGGATGTTGTGACAGCGGCGGCTGACGAGAACTTTACGGTGACCTTTGTCACGGATGAGCATGTAACTGTTGATATCTATTATACGAAGGATGCTTCAAAAAATAATACGGAGAATCCGGATGAGACGAATGTGACATCCTCGATTGCGCGGGATAGTGAGACCGGTGAAGCGGATGTGTCCGGCAGCGGTCAGGTTAATTTCAGAGTCAACGCGGAGGACGGATATGAATATACTGTGACAGCGGAGCCGGAATCTAATTATAAAAATCTGAAGGGCAAGGATGATACCGGTGTGGAGGATGTATGGCGCGTCAGCAAAATGACCGGAGATGTGACCGTAACGATTACTTCAGAAGCAGAAGCTGCCGCTCCTTCAGAGATTGATGAGACGACGGTCTGGTCATATCTGGACGACGGAACAGATCCGGCAGAGGGATATGAAGCGCGTACGGCATGGACGCTTGCTTCTTATGATGTATCCTCATGGAGCAGTGCGGCCGGTTCCTTCGGAGCGAAAAACGGTGCGATCGCCAGCCTCGGAACCAGCGGTTCCACGGATTATACACCGGACAATCTGCTGACCCAGTATAAAGAGGACGGAAGTACAGATATCGAGGCATACTTTTTCCGTACGCAGGTATATGTAGAGGACGCAAGTGCCGTGACGCAGATTCTCGGCAGTATTGCATATGACGACGCTGCAATTGTGTATATCAACGGCGTAAAGATTGCCGGTTTTGACGATGATGAAATCACGGAAAACCTGCAGTACGGCGGTTCCAACGCCGGCACACCGAAGAGCGGTGATATCAACGTGGCTGACGCTTCCGTGATTTCCGCTGCAGTAAAGACCGGTATTAATGAAGTGGCGGTGGAGATTCATCAGGGACGTGCTTCCAGCTCTGATATTTATTTTGCGATGCCGTATCTGGTATTTTCCACGGATGAGGTTGTGGCTGATGAGCAGACAGATATCAGTATTTCCATGGGCAGTGATGAGACGGAACGGAATTTTACCTGGTATGCGCCGGTGAGCGGCGACGGTACGCTGTATGTGGCTAAGGAAAGTGAGTTGGAGAATGGCGTAATGCCTTCGACAGCCACAGCTTATACCGTGACAGGAACACAGGCAGGAAAGACCGGTTATTACAGCTATCAGACGACGGCGGCTGACCTTGAAAGCGATACATCTTATGCTTATCAGGTAGTAAACGGTGATATCGTAAGCGATGTGATGATTTTTACGACCGGAACGGAGGGAGATTTCTCCTTTGCGTTTGTCGGCGATCCTCAGATCGGCGCGGGCAGTACGGATACGGATATCGAGGGATGGGCCAACACGCTGAATGTTATCGCGACAGAAGAAGAGTTTGAGGATGTTGATTTCATGCTTTCCGCCGGAGATCAGGTACAGACCGGAAATAATGAGGAACAGTATGACGGATATCTGAATCATGACACGCTGCTGTCTCTGGCGGTTGCAACCGTGATCGGAAATCATGACACCAATGCGACCGATGCGGCCTATGGCGAACATTTTAACATTACAAATGAGAGCGAGGAGTACGGAACGACCAGCGCGGGTTCGGATTATTATTATGTATATAACAACGTGCTCTTCATGGTGCTCAACAGCAACAATACTTCCACCGCCGAGCATCAGGCGTTTATGGAGCAGGCGATTGCGGAGACCGCTGATCAGGATATTTCCTGGAAAATTGTAACATTTCATCATTCCATTTATTCAGTAGCGAGTCATGCGGTGGAGGAAGCGATACTGAACCGCAGACAGGAGCTGGTTCCTGTCTTTGAAGAACTTGGTATAGATGTGGTTCTGATGGGTCATGATCATGTGTATTGCCGTACTTATATCATGGACGGTCTGAACGAAGTAACAGACGCATCTGAGTACGATGATGACAGTTACACATCCATAACGGATCCGGACGGTATCCTCTATGTGACCGCGAATTCCGCTTCCGGTTCCAAGTATTACTCGATTCAGACGAGCTATGAATTTTCTTATGCGGCTGTCATGAATCAGGAAAATGTGCCAAATGTGTCCCGTGTGGATGTGACAGATGATTCCTTTACAATTACGACATATCGTACCACGGATATGAGTGTCGTGGACAGCTTTACCATTAACCGTACATCAGAGGATGAGGATAATCAGGGCGATGATGCGGATGGCAGCACGGATGATAACACGGGCGGAAGCATGGAAGACAGCACGGACGGCAGCACAGACAATAATACAGACAATAATTCTGACAGCAGTACCGGCGATCAGACTGATACAGCGGAAACAAAGGCGGATACGCTGGCTGTACGCAGAGGAAATGCCTTCTATTTCCAGAATTCACTGTACGATGTGACTGCTTCCGGGAATACGGTAAGCTACGGAAAATCCGCAGATGAGGTGCTGACAGGAGACTGGGACGGCGACGGCGTGGATACCCTGTGTGTGCGCCGCGGGAATACTTTCTGGTTTCAGAAAAATTCCGGCGATACAACAGCTTATATGACCGTGTCCTACGGAAAAGCGATGGATCAAGTTCTTGTCGGTGACTGGGACAATGATGGCTGTGATGAACTGTGTGTGCGCCGCGGAAATACGTTCTATTTCCAGAGTGAGATAACAGATACGAAGCATGCTTCACAGGTAAGCTACGGCAAAGCAACGGATGAGGTCTTGTCCGGGAACTGGGACGCCGAGGGCGGCGATACCCTGTGCGTGCGCCGCGGGAACGCTTTCTATTTCCAGAAGAATCTCACGGATGTAAAGGCTTACAGTGTTGTGAACTACGGAAAAGCATCGGATGAAGCGCTTGCGGGCGACTGGAACGGAGACGGTTGTGATACATTGGCAGTACGCCGTGGAAATGCGGTGCTGTTCCAGAAGTCTTTGACAGATACTTCAGATACATATGGCAGAGTTTCTTATGGAAAAGCCACGGATGATATCTGCGTGGGAATGTGGCAGTAAGCAGATTTACAGTTACCAGGCAGCAGAGATTGATCAGAAGTTTTCTGTATAGAAAAAAACAGTAAGTAAAAGCAGTCTTATAACGAGTGTTGTTATACAAAAAGAAATGCCCCTTTTGTCTGTCAGGACGGAAGGGGCATTTGGTTAGAGAATTTTGCGATGCAATCGTTCGCGCAAGAAGTGTCAATCTGCGACACTTCTTATGGGATATCTTTTATAGTATCGGGTTGCTTTCCTCGCCGGTTCAGCCAGGTGGCAATGCCGCCCCACACAGCGAGCGGGATGCAGGCGTAAATACTTTTCAGTTCCCATGTTTTCATACAGAACCATGCGTATATAACTCCTGCATGAAAACAAATCAGCGTGCCGCCGAAAAACCGGAAGCGGGCCAGCTGTTTCGGATCCCGGTCACATATGTATTCGGTCAGACCGGAAAAACACTGGCGGACATTGTTGGTGGAAAACACGGTGGAGCTGGAGAATCCGTCAGCCTGTGTAAACGCGAGCCATTGTACTGCGGCTGCGAAAAACATCGGATACAATGCGAGTACGGGATCTGTGTCGGCCGGAATCCGGGCCAGTATCAGGCAGGCGACGATGTCGATGATGACAGCCGCATATCGGAAATCTCTGTCCCGGAAACACCGGGCAATCAGAGTAGCAAACACAATGCCGCCGATGTAGACCCACATGGCGCAGAAACGGATCAGGAATTCCGCCATGGAACCTCCGAGTCCTGCCGCAATCATAAAGATCAGGTTTGCCGTTTCAGATGAACCGAAGGTTTCACTTCTGTTTAACAGGGCATATATGCCGAAAAAGCCGCCGACGATAGCCATGCTGTGATGTGCGATGACGGCGCTGTGTTTCTTCAGGTACATAGGTTATCCTCATTTGCACTCATATCTGTTTTGTTTCAGCAAATTAGTATAGCGCAGCCGCGCGGGAAAAGCAAGCCGTGTGAGAGATCCTTCGTACCGGTTCATTATGAGACACCGATTCAATATGTTTTTTTGTGTTTTCCTCATTATTCACAAAGTAACAGTTGACATTTTTCGCTTTTCGGATAAAAATATATTACAATACTGTTACGATACCGTTACCTGGACGGGCGTTGCCTGAGGGACATAAGTCTGTTCGGTGACATATTGGAGGATACAATATGGGGTGTCCGGATTTTGTCTGCATGGGTTTTCAGAAATGTGGAACATCGACCTTGTATGAATTGCTGCACCAGCATCCGCAGATAGCGCTGTGCAGTGATGTGAAGGAACCAATGTATTACCGGGTTCCTGTCTGGAGCACGCTTTTCTGGGGGAAAGTGGGATATCGGGTGCGCTATTTCAGATATGTGAAAAAAGGTGATCCGCGGCTGAAAGGAGAAGTAAACGCAGGGCTGACGTTCAACGGCTGTGCGAAAAAGATTATCAGGAACTTCTCCCCCGA
This sequence comes from Clostridiales bacterium, assembly GCA_021201035.1. Taxonomy (GTDB): domain Bacteria; phylum Bacillota; class Clostridia; order Lachnospirales; family Lachnospiraceae; genus Eubacterium_I. The sequence goes on along the minus strand of JAJQFQ010000163.1, from coordinate 473 downwards.
TACGAAGATGATCTTTATGCTTCGCAATCCGGTCGACCGGAGCTACTCCGCATACAAATATTTCCTGGCCCGCGGATTTCTGCCGGAAGAGGCGGTCGAGGATGACCGGCGGCTCGGACATGCTGCGGGATTTGACCGTTATGTACATACGGTGCTGGATAACCCGGCTTCCCGAAATGAGATTATGGAGAAAAGGATGAAATACCTTGTTCTCTCACAGAGTAACTACGCGGCCTGCATTGGGGAGTATCTGCCTTCGTTTGACCGGAAAAACATGAAGTTTATCGTGTTTGAGGATTTTGTCCGTGATGAGCATCGGATCTGTCGGGAATTGTATGATTTTCTGGGGATTGACGACGTTGAGGATATTCAGTATGGCCTGGCGGTTAATCCGGGAAATGAGAGGGCGGTTTCAGCGCGTCTGGCAAGGCGGTTTATGATTATCAAGGGGTGGAATTATTTCTTTTATGACC
>JAJQFQ010000156.1 GCA_021201035.1 Clostridiales bacterium | reverse complement strand
GATTACAGCTCCGGCTTTTTCCAGATTTTCAACCGCTGTCGCCGTGTAGGTCGGAATGAAATTATACAGGATCTTTGAAGAACAGGTCGTCAGGACCCCCTTCGTACACATGTTATCCTTGACCGCCACAGGGACGCCTGCCAGCGGTCCGGTAAACTCGCCGCTGTCAATTTTCTTCTGTACCTCTTCTGCCCGTTTCAAAACATCCGCATCATCAAGGACAGTCACAAAACCGTTGATTTTTTCTTCTCTTGCCCTCACTGCTGCCAGAGCCGCCTTTGCTGCCTCCGTCACAGTGACTTCTTTTGCTTTTATTTTCCTGCCGAGTTCCACAGCCGTCAGGCTCATCAGGTTCACATCCGAACAGCCGGAGCAGCAGGCGCCCGAACCCGCATGTATTTCTTTTGCCGTACTCATATCTGCACCTCCTACTCTCCGATCGTTTTCGGCACTTTAAAACCGCCGTCCTTCAACACCGGTGCGTTGGCCAATGTCGCCTCACTGCCGTCCCCGTTCATCACCACATCCTCGCGGAATACATTGTGAACCGGGAAAATATGGGACATCGGTTCAATGCCGTCAGTATCCAGTTCATTCAGCTGATCAATATAATCCAGCATATCCGCCATATCCTTTTTCGCGGCTTCAGCCTCCTCCGGCGAAAGCTCCAGCTTTGCCAGAATGCCTACGTACTCCATCGTCTCATCGGAGATAACGTTGCGTAGCTTTCCGTCTTCGCCCATAACCTTTGTGACATGAGTTGTCATTTCCGTGTCTTCTGTCTGAGCATCCTCTGCTGCAGCAGCACTGATTGCCTTTCCGTAAACGGCCAGATCCACGATACCCGTGTTATTCCATCCGGCACGTTTTAAAACGCCCTCCGGAAGCATGCCGCATTTTTCCATCACCTCACCGGCATGAACGTTTGCTGTGTCTGTCTTCGCCCACACACGGCCGGCGCCAACCTCTCCCATGAGAAAGCGGATAATCTCCGCCAACGCTTCCGAAGTATAACCGCGATGCCAGTATTCCTTTCCGATTCGGAAGCTTACCTCGGCACTTCCGATCCGCTCGTCCAGGGAGCACACCTCGATCACTCCGATCGGCTGCTCCGTATCATTTAACTCGATAGCCCAGCGATAGACTGTGCTGTCCTCGTATTCCTTTTCCCACTGTTCCAGAAACGACGCTGTGCTCTCCACGCTCTCCTGCGGTTCCCAGGTGAGAAATTTCGTCACTTCAGGGTCACATGACCAATTGAAAAACATATGCTCGGCGTCCTCCGGGGTAAACCGGCGCAGCGTCAGACGCTCGGTCGCCATCATTTGGGTTCCCAGATGTTTCATTTATGTCTCCTTTCTATTACTGTTAATCGAATCTTTTTCGCTCCGCAGTGCTAAACTCAAAATGCTCCGCATTTTTCGTTTTCCGGGCTTCGCCCTATCGGATTTGCGGGAAATGCATCTGCTTACATGCAAGCATGACGCATCTGCCTTTCCCGCAAATCCAGCACTGCTCATTGCCAACGCTAAGGCTCCAGCCGACTCAAATCCCGCGGGAACAGTGTCGCCTCGCGCACATTTTCTTCCCCGATCAGATGCATGGTCAATCGCTCCAGTCCAATGCCAAGACCGCCATGCGGCGGCATACCATATTTGAAAGCCGCAAGGTAATGCTCCATCCCTTCCGTCTCCATGCCGCGGGCCGCGGCCTTTGCGGTCAGTTCATGATAATCATGGATTCTCTGCCCGCCGGTCGTAATCTCCAGCCCGCGGAACAGCAGGTCAAAACTCAGCGTATAAACCGGATCCTCCGAGTCATCCATCGCGTAAAACGGCCGTTTTTTCGACGGATAATGTGTGACAAACACAAAATCCGCATCATACTCTTCCTTAAAAAGCTGTCCGATCAGATGTTCTTCCTCCGGCTCAAGGTCAAACGGATTCCGAAACTTCCGGTTATATTTCTCCGCCGCCATCTGTTTCGCCTCAGAAAACCGCACCTGCGGAATGCTGTCCACGCGCGGCGTTGTGATTCCCAAAATCTCCAGATCCGCGGCGTATTCCCGGTTCAGCAGATCCATTGTATACTGCAGGAAACCGGTCTCCATCGCCATGATCTCCTCAAAGCTGTCTATATATCCCATCTCAAAGTCAAGAGACGTGTATTCATTCAGGTGACGCTTCGTATTGTGCTTTTCAGCACGAAATACCGGAGCTGTCTCAAATACCCTGTCAAACACCCCCACCATCATCTGTTTATAAAACTGCGGGCTCTGCTGCAGAATGGCCGGCCGGTGAAAATACTCCAGCTTAAACATATTCGCGCCGCCCTCAGCGCTCTTCGCGCCGATCTTCGGCGTGTGGATCTCCGTAAAGCCCTGTCCATACAGAAAATCCCGGAATCCTCTGGTAATGCCCTCCTGAATACGAAACTTCGCCCGTTCCCGGACATTGCGCAGGGATACCGCCCGATTATTTAATTTCGCATCCAGAGAGGTGTTCATCTACCTTTTGGAAATCTGCAGCGGCATCGATTCCGACGGTTCGGAAAGAATCCGCACGGTTCGGACGCGAATCTCAAATCCCTGCGGCGCCCGCTCTTCCTGATTCACGCGTCCCGTAAACTCTACCGTGGCCGCCTCCCGGATATCCTTCAGATCAAATTCACTGACCCCTTCCTCATAGACGCACTGCAGCAAACCCTCGCGCTTTCTCAGAACAATGAACGCCACATCGCCCATATCGCGGATCGCATGTACCGCGCCGTTTACACGAATGTCGCAGCCGTTCAGATCCTGCGCCAGGATCTCGCTGATTTCCAGCGTCTCCTTCTTCGCAACTCCTGTGATTACTTTCATGACTTATGCTCCTATCTCATTCCCATATAATGAAAAAACGCCCCGAAATGTCTCTGAGACATTTCGGGGCGAAATAACAAACCTGTTCCGCGGTACCACCCGTATTGAGAGCCGATTACGCTCTCCGCTTGTCCTGTATATCCGAAAGTTCCCTCAGACATACCTGTCGGCAGGTTATCTTCCGTCCATACAAGTGCGCGTAACGGGCGCCCCCGTACAAACCTACTGGAGACGGCAACATCGGAATCATCATCCGTATCCATGTTCTCTGGATAACCGCTCCGCATTCGGTCTGTCTGCTCCGGAGTGTTCCCTGTGTTTCCTCCGCCGAACGGCGCTTTCAGTCGGTGACGCCATATCCCTGTCGGTATCTGAAAACCAGAGTCTCCATCTGTGCATTTCTCTTATTACTCATGATTCTGTATCATAACACATTGGCGGAACATTGGCAAGCGTGAAATATTTCTGAAAAGCTTCTTATGAGAAATCCTGAACACTCTCCTCATCTTTCTTTCTCCGCTTTTTCCCGAAGAGGAGCCACCAGAGCAGGAGAACAACAACTGCCGCAATCACCGCAATGACTCCGATGAGCAGCGGCGTATTGGATATAAACTGGATCCAGAGGTTCGTCGTCAGCAGATAGGTCAGCGCCTCCAGTTCCTCCACCATATTACCGGATTCATCTACGATACTCATAACGGTGCTTTGATTCCCCGCAGCGTCCGTGGCAATAACCTGCAGCGTCTGCCGCTCATCCTTACTGCTCAGGGTATGTGTAAACAAACCGTCTGTCTCATCCTCGCTGTCATATTCTGTGGATTCATCGTCATTAATAACTGTCACATAATTCAGGCAGAAATTATCCGTCGCGCTGATCACGATGTCATGCGTCTCTTCTCTCAGCTGTTCGCCGTCCGTTATACCGGAAATCAGAACCGTCGGAGCCGTCTTGTCCACCACAAATTCGATCTGTGTCTCATTTGTGTTGTAGTTTGTCGCGCGGTCCTGTGACATGAATGTCAGGATATATCCGCCCTCCGTCTCAAAATCAGACGAATCCAGCGTATAGGTATACTGCTTCCAGCTTACCTCGTCGCCGCTCACCTTCACCGTATAATCCTCATCCTCCTCCAGCGTGTTCAGATCGCCATTCAGATTCTTCGCGATCTCGCTGGATTCCAGTGTGTCTACGTTCGTCTCGTACACCACGATTGTCGGCTCTTCATTCGTATAGTAGCTGCCGTTCTCGCCGACCAGGGCGTCTGTCGCGTTGTCAAAGGTGTAAACAGAGCCGAATCGGTTGACGGAGAATGTCACCGACGCCTCCGAGCTGTTTCCGGCCAGGTCGTACACTGTGGCCGTCATCGTGTACATGTCATCCATTTCCTGCACATACTCAAAGTCGTCCATCAGGATCTCCACACCCTCCGATGTGACGGTCTTCTGGCCGTCCATGCTGATCGATCCGTTGTAATAACCGACCAGCTCCACAACCGTGGCGTTGGAATCATAGTTTGTGTCGCTGTAGCGGATGCCAGGCTGTACGACTCCGTTATTCGCCGAATAATTCTCGATATTGTAGATCTCGATCTCCGGAACCTCCGTGTCTACCACAAAATGATTCATTGTATACTCGTCCATCGGATTTGCCGCCAGATCCATGCCGGAGATGGTAAAGGTATAATCCCCGTCAGCGTTGAAACTCACGGTCGCGATATTGTGGTCGCCATTTCTCGTCCAGCCGGAAATCACCGGCGAAATGTCCAAACCATCCCTGGTCACCGTAATCATGACAGCGGAAGTGTCGAAATTATGCTCCAGAATGTCAATGGTCGCCGCACGGTTCGCGTCATAATAATACTCGTTCTGTGAACTGTTATTGTCATAGGTGACCGTGTAGGTCGGAATGATTTTGTCAATCGTAAATTCATCTACCGTGCTGTAGTCCGCTTTATTTCCCGCCAGATCCTGAAACGCTACCGTAAAGGTATAGTCGCCGTCCGCACTGAATATCACGGTGGCCGTGTGCTTTGCCGCATCGCCGCTTCCGCTCGTCGTCCATCCGCTGATCGCCGGCATCGTGCCGTCGGTATTCGTAATGGAGAACACAACATCGTCCGCGTCAAAATTCCTCTCCGTGATTACCACGGTTGCTGTCCGCGTATCTTTATAATATGTCTCATTGGTCGGGCTGTTGTTGTCATAGGTCACTTCTATGGTCGGCTTTGTGATATCAATATTATAGGTCTTACTCACAAAACCGGCGTATCCCGTATTATCAATGTAAGAAGCCTCCACGCTCACATCGTTCTGATTATTCGCGGATGCCGCCAGCGTCAGATTCGCGGAGAAAGTATCCGTGATCTCATAGCTTTTATTCTGCGTCAGATCGTATCCGGCCTGGGCGCTGTAATCAAACGACTCGCAGATCAGGCTGCCCGCCGTATAGCTGCAGCTTCGCAGACCCGCGTAGGTTTCCTTCATAGTCAGATTAAATGTCACATCCGTGTTATAATAATCCACACCGTTTACCGTGCGGCTCGGATCAGTGAGCGTCGTAATCGTTGCGCTGCCCGCATTCGCATGTCTGGACGCGCTCTGGACGATCTGTCCTTCTGTTTTGCTGTTTGTGTTTCCGGACCAGTCTGTAACTGCCACCTCAACCGAGCCCTTGAAATCATTTTCGCTTAAAGGTACCGTTATGGACTCCGACGCGCTCGCGGCCGGATCGACAGTTCTCACAATAGTCGTCACTGTCCCGTTCTCATCCGTCACATAGAAGGTAAACTGCTTCAGCCCTGCCGTCGTGTCCTTCGTGGCCGCCTTAACAGTCAGCTTTGAATTTGCGAAGACATAACCAAGCTTCGCATAGTTGATTGCCTCCCATGTCCCCGCCGAATCCACCGAATAGGTAAATGTCACATTAGTCGGGCCGGCCGTATCCACGCAGACATACGGGTTGTAATCCGAGATAACCGCCAGGTTGCCCGCCAGATCCTCATATCCCGTGATCAGCAGGTTGTAGTTGGCCTGTGTGCTCAGGCTGAGCGTATACTCTGTTTCTCCCTGTCTGGTATATATCGTACTCCCGTTCAGGGCGTTCAGCGAAGAGAAAGCGGATGTGCTGTCAAATATATTCGTCCCCGCATTTTCAATCATGTATGCCCTGTCCGCACTCATCGCGTCTTTTAACTCCTGGTTCCGGATATTGGAATCCGTCACCGTCAGCGAGAGCGTTGTACTGCCGTTGAAATAAGACCGGCCGGCCGTCTCATCGATCACCGTACTGCTGTAGGAACCCGTAATCTGCGGAGCCGTCTTATCGATCACCAGCAGCGTACTGCCGTAACTGCCGTTCAGATCCGTGCTGTCCAGGCTTGTGCAGGAGCCCTGCACCGCGCTGCCCTTTGTCATGACATTGCCCGCCGCGTCAGTATAGGAAACGGAAAGCCGGTAATAGTCCTCCGCCGAAAGTGTGAAGCTCATCGTGTAGGTTTTTGTGCTCTCATCATATGTCCATGTGTATTCCGGCGTATAGGACGCCGTCAGGACTCCGCCGACCTGAATCGTACAGTCGGTCAGGTCGATGATGCTCTGTGTTCCGTCCGTGCCGGTCGCGTTCTGCACCACCGCGTAATCCTCAGTGATCTCGATCGTCACGTCAATGTCGGTGCTGTAGTACGCGGTATAGCCGGTCGTCGGAACCGTGTTCTTTTTGTCATTGCTCTGCGCCGTATCAGAATCCTTTACCAGCCGGTATGCCTTTGTATAGCTGATATTGAAGACCGGCGCCGTGTGATCCAGGATAAACTCTGCGCTCTGATAAATCCCGTTTTCCACGCTCAGTTCTTCATTTCCGCTGATCAGCGCGTTCGCCGCGCGGTCAGCATAGGAGACTGTCACATAGTAGTTCGCCGGATCCGCGTCCCCGTCGAAGGTATGCTTTCCAGTATGCATGCGCTCACCCGCCTGGTCGTCCGGATTCCACTCGATCGAGGCGTCATCCCCGCTGATCTGCACGGACACCTCCCCGGTCGTCACATTCCGGATCGTAAAGGTCAGATCAGACGGATTCCAGTATTTATCGTTGTCATCGATCACCCAGGTCATCGTCACGTTGTCGCCGTCCACGCTCCTGTATACAGGAACGCCGTCCACCTCGCGGTCTGTCGTTCCTGAGATCGTGTAGGAGAGAAGCTCCGGCGCTTTATTATCCAGCACAAGAGTCTCGCTCCGATATACGCCGTCCTCCGAGATCGTCGAGAAGAAATCATCCGTATTTCTCACAAGCACATTGCCGGAGCCGTCCGTGTATTCCGTCTCAATCACGTACTCGATCTCCGCGCCGTCCGCATCCGTACTGTACGGCAGGTGCAAATCCGCCTTGATCGTATAATCAGAGGTATCATAGTCATACCACTTGACGTAGGGCTGCATATCACTTTCCGTTTCAGACACGATGATGGTTTCTCCGTTCATCTCCACGGAGATCACGGGATAGATCGGGGACATCTCCCCGTCTGTATAAACGGCATAGCCGTCCGCGTCTGTCTCAACATTTTCCATGAAATAGCGCTCCGTATATACCAGAGTCACTACCTCGTCCGACTGAGTCCCATCCTGGCTGTAGAAATAATAGTTCTCATAGCTGCCGTCGTCATTCGATGCCGGGTAAGCCACCTGTACATCCGGATTTACATTGTCGATGATCAGATCCGTATCGCCTGTGTATGCAGCCGCAGTGCCATTCTCCGTCCGCACATTGCCGGCACGGTCCGTGATCACGGAGACGATCAGATTCTCATTGATCTGGATATCGTCCCCTTCACTGTACGCGGTCACGGGCAGGGACAGCGTAAACTTCGCATAGAGATTGCCGTCTCCCTTATAATCAACCAGTTCTCCGTCGCGCACAGCGGTCTTCGCCGCTGTGCCGTCATACTGGTAAGAAATCGTCTGCACGCCGGACAGATTGTCCCGGATATAAAGCGTCACGTCCATGGACTCTCTGCCAAACAGGTACTCCCGGTAGAGTGCGAGACCGTGGAACGTATCCTCAAAACCGGTTCCGATATCCGCGGCATACTCCACCAGGATATCGTCCTCCGGCATGGTATCGTCCGTACAGATATGCTGTTCTGCCACCGTGCCGGAGACATTCTGCGCAAGGTCTGTCACCGTGCCGGCATCCAGATCATAATATGCGTCATCGGTGAGCGGGATATACAGCATCAGCGTGCCCCGCACCGCCAGGCTTGCGTTCTGTTCCATCATGGCCTGCAGATACTGATATGCGGCCGTATCCTCCGTAATATCATCGCCGTTGATATCCGTCGCCGTCAGCGAATCGATCAGGTAATCCAGGACCTCCGCGTAACGGATATTTTCATCCTGAACACAAACCTGCAGCCAGGTGCCGTTCGTCTCATTGTAATAGCTGTAATCATCGTCATCGTAGAACGCGGAAGGATCCGCCTCGGTAAACCCGCTCTCCGCACTGTAAGTTCCGTATGCAAGATCCACATCCGGCGCGGCCGTATCCACGCTGAAAGAGATCGAGTCTGTCGCCGTATTGCCGAGCACATTCGTCACGGTATACTTCACTGTGTAGCTTCCGTCATCCAGTTCTTTCAGTATCTCGTCATCCCCGGACAGAACTGCCAGGCTCTGATCCGTAAACGAGGTATAATCCTCCTGGCCGTAAACGGAAATATCGTATGTCTTACTTCCGCTTTCATCAAATGACTCATCCGTACTGACGGTAATCTCATACGCGATGGAAACAATACCGGAACCATCCGTGATATTTGCCAGAACATCCAGATCCTCAATACTCTCACTGTTAAAGTAATCTATGGTCATCCCGCTCTCCGTCACCTGCGTCGGCTCCGAACCGGACGCATAGTCCAGTTCCACGGACGGTTCGTCCTCATAATTTTCCGCGGAGGCAGAAATCTCAGCCGCCGCGTTGATCTCATCCGCAACGGAAAAAGAAACGCTGCCCGATTCTGTCATCTCATAAAGGAGAGTATACGTTCCGTCCTCGTTATCTGTCACAGAAGTAAACACTCCGGCGTCTGTAAGCAGAGTCTGTAATGCATATTCATATTCTGTCGTTGTACTGCCCACTGTAACCAAAACCGAAACTGTCACATCCGACTGTACGGTATCCGTCACGCCCGCTTCATCCGTCACCGTGAGCGTGACCGTTAGGCTGTTTGCAAAACAGTAATTCCCATCCGCGTCCGTCACCGTATATCCGGCATCATTCTCCGCGTCGACAGACACTGTCGGGGCGGAGCTGTCCTGCTTTACCTCAAACGCGCCTGATGTATATGAATTCCCGGCCTTGTCCGTCACCGCAATCCGATAACTTCCCTCCGTGCTCAACGTCAGGACATACTTCTGATCTGTACTGTTCCAGGCGACAGACGCGACGCTGCTGTCGCAATCACTATAGGATCCGTCTGATAATTTCTGCACCGTTACGCTTCCCAGTGACGATTCATCGGACACGGACACAGTATCGTCTGTCACAGCAAGCGAAATCGTCAGCGCGTCGCCCGATTTCCAGTAAGTATTCTGAAAACCGCCATCCTCACCCGCATAA
>JAJQFQ010000002.1 GCA_021201035.1 Clostridiales bacterium | reverse complement strand
TTTTTCTCATGGCAGATAGCTCCCAGAAGTCTGGCGTCTATTTTGTCTTTAAACTCATATTCATTCTTCACCGTGTCTCTGAGCCATGAACCGAACGCGGTGAGCAGTATGATAATTACCGCAACGATCAGGAAGGCTTCTTCCATGATTTTTCGATCCTGCACGGCATTGGACGGCGCTGTCGGCACCGCCGGTGCCTGAAGAATATCGACGACCGCACTCGAAAGAACATATTCCGTCACCGTATCATAATTATCAATCATACAGTTGATGACGCGGAATGCGTTGACGGCAGTGTCAGCAGTAACGGTGATCGTGAGCATATTCGTTCCCTCAGCCTGTTCCACACTTACTTCGGCGTCGAGCTCATCCATGCCCAGTTCTTTGGCCACCTTCCGTTCCATCACGCTTGTGGAGAGGATATAGCTGAGCTCTTCCGCCAGCGTACTGGTCGTGGAAATGTCCGTGTAAACGGTATTATTCACTCCTTTGGATGTGACATACAGTGTCGTCGTGGCCGTATATCTCGGAACGTAAAGCTCATTGGCCACAACATCCGTGATCATCGCGGCCGACAGGGAAAAAAACAATATCATCCACCACTGGCGCAGGATATCCCGCAGCATAATCCGGAAATCAACTTTTTGCTGAATCGCAAATAAATCTATTTTTTCTTCCATCTGATATCCTTTCCTGATCGGATACGCTCTCTATGCGCACTGCCCGTTTCGATCTGATATCCTTTCGTTTCTGATATCAGTTCTCATGCGGTGACCACAATCAGCCGCACCGTTCCTGTCCTGCCGTTTGAGTCCGTAATGCTGTAGAGGATCTCATACACTCCGGACGCGATATAGCTGGTATCCTCCTCTATCGTCACGTTATCTGACGTGATAGCGGATACGCCGGAAGTGCTGCTGTTCGTCTCCGCCACCAGCGAATCCCCGCTGCCTCTGACATAGGTCACATTATTCATCGTGATCTCTTCCACATAATCCCAGGCATTTACGGTCTCGCCTTCAGCTGTATAAATCAGATACTCGGACAGCGTGATCTTCGGGTATCCGGCCTCCTCCGAAGAATCATAAAACTCCATATTGACCGGCAGTTCCACCGTATCGCCAGCACTGTTCGTAACACTGAATACTACGGCGTACGTTCCTTCCATATACATGTACACATCATCCACACAGGTGATGGTAATCCTGTCCGTCAGGTCTCCGTCCAATGTATCTGAGGCCGACAATCCTTCCAGCACATCTGTTGTACCGACAGGAAAACGAAACGGTTCTTCCAGCGAAAAGCGAGGTTCCTGGTAATCGGTATATATAATCTCTCTGGTCGCGGATGTTACATTATTATCAGAGTCAAACGCTACAACGGTCATTGTCCGTTTCCCTGTATCCGTAAAATCACTGAGGCTTTCCACCATCAGGGTGTCGGACACATCGCCGTCTTTTTTATCAGACGCCGTGACGCCTGCCAGAAGTTCTTCATCTGTCGCGTCACAGCTTACTTCGATCGTCTCAGAATCCATGGCAATGACCGGCGCCCTGCTGTCCGCCAGTCCGGATTCCCGAAACCGGTAGAAACAAAAAAAGCCGGCAGCCAGAACAAATACAATAATGCTGAGTATTTGTATTCTTCTCATGCTCTCTCCTCATTGCTTCAGAATGCTCCGTCCAAAACCGGATGTTCATTCTGCCGTTTTACCAAAAATAGCGCCTTCGCGCTTCAACCGGCCTGCCATGCAGCGGTATTTTCCTGTTCTGTATGATCCGGGACGGATTTTCCTCCAGCAAACGTCCGGCTGCCGACCCGAACCGGTCCGACAGGTACACTCTGACGTCATCCATGTAAGTGGTGCGTATACGGGCGCTGTGCGCGTCGCTCGCCACACAGGAAATCAGATCACATTCTGCCAGAATATGAACGGTACGCTCCGCATGCCGCCCGAATCTCCCCAGAAAACTCCCCTTATTGGCCTGAATCCTGCAGCCCATCTGCAGCCACTCAAAAACAAATGAAGGGTAGTCCTGTACGCAAAAATATCGCTCAGGATGAGCGATCAGCGGTGTTTTTCCCAAATCCAGCACTTCCTCCAGACAGTCGCCCATCCAACCCGGTTCCCCGTCAAAAGGAAACTCAATCAGAAAATAATCAGAATTATTCAGTCCGGTCAGAAAACCACTCTCAATCAGAATCCGGATATCATCTGTACAGAAGATCTCCATGCCGGGCAAAACCCGGAGCGGAAGATTTCTGTCCTCCACTGCTTTCCTGAAGTCGTCAAACGCAGATCTGAGTTTGACAGAAGTATAATTTTCAAAACGGCCTCTCTGATTACTGTGCGGCGTTGCTACCAACGTATGCACGCCGCCCTCCACTGCCAGTTCTGCCATGGCCAGAGACTCCTCCATGTCAGGTGATCCGTCGTCCAGCCCCGGCAGAATATGCGTATGTAAATCTATCATGATATTTTTTCATCCACACCCTGATTATCCCGTCTGTTTCCGGTCATACCCGCTTTTCTCCGGTTCCGGCTGTTGCCAGCCATATCCGTACTGTTCCCGTTCCATCAGACGATCTCCGGCTCTTTTTACCAGAATCTCTACTTGAGACTGCATGCCCTGCTGCGTCGTCTGATACAGCCGACGCAGGGAGAGGGGGGTGCATTTTTCCGGAAGCACCCGCGCATCCCGCGCCAGGTTTCGGATCTCCCGGTTCAGATTGCTCCGGTCAATTTCATGCCCGGTACGTGTCACGAAAATCGGACCGGCACGAAGCGAATGTCTGTCGGCATAGTCCAGAAGCTCCCGGCACAGGACCGATGGGATATGTACAACATTGCCGGGGAAATATATCTCCCCTGCTCGTGCCGCTTCCACAGTTATTTCCGGCAATTGAGAAAGCATGACACCGGTGGAGGCAATGACCTTGATCAGCAGATACACACGCTCACGCCCAAGCATGCGTGCGGCGGACAAAAGTCTCAGATATTCTGCCCTCGTAAGCTCCGGCTGGGCATCCTTCTCACACTTCAGTGTCTCAAACACCTGATAATCCCTGCGGCCGCAGAACTCAAGAAATCCATTGACCGACGCAGTAAAAGAATTAACCGTGCTGGCGGAATATCCTTTCGTCAGCATATCTTTTCGAATATTTTCCAGTGTTCCGCGGTAAATTTTTTTGTCATCTGACAGAGACCGGCATAACCGGAAAAGATTATGACGATAGGTCTGAATTGTCCCCTTTGATTTCCCCTTTGCAGAAAGCGATTCCAAATACTGCTCCAGCATAATTTCACTGATTTCCAGACCGCTGTCTGACGCATCTAAACAATTTTTTCCCATCCTGTCGCCCCATCTTTTCCTGCCAGCCTGAACGAAGCGTCCAAAAGGTATACCTTTTGGACACTCTAAGATTCACAAAAAATCAGGGGGATATTATGTAAAAATGTACAGTTTACCTATTGAAAACCATATGAAAAACTGTTAAAATTGACACGTATAGACAAATGAAACGCCGCGTTCACAAGGTATACCTTGTGGTTATTCCCAGACATATCGTAAAAGCACGTTGAATAGTCAGACAATTAGGCGGGGACATCCCCGAGATTTACAGAAAAAAAGCAGTATCATACTCATTTTTATGATACTGCTTTATCATTCCATATATATTTTCGATTGTTTGATCACATCATCCGATCCCTGCTCTTGAGATCCGACACCAATACAGACAAATCATCATAGACCGCCATCACACCGTGCTCCAGCAGTTCTTCCCGTGTACCGAATCCATAAGACACCCCGATACAGTCTATGCCGGCCTGTGCCGCACCGTCCGCATCATATTTCGTGTCGCCGATCAATACAGCTTCTTCCTTCCGGAAAGAGGGTCCCAGCCGGCGAAATGTCTCGTTAAGCACCTGAATCTTGGTATCAATCCTGCCGTCCATGCTGGCGCCGACCACCTCATCCAGATATCCGGTCAGATGAAACTTCTTTAATATATCCCGGCAGCGAAGCTCCGGTTTTGACGAAGACAATACCTGAACAAATCCAGCTTCGCGCAGCGATTCCATCGCCTCTCTCACACCCGGGAAAAGCTCACACTCAAACACGCCGATCGGATCATAGCGCCCCCGATAGCGTGCAACCGCGGCTTCGACATGCTCCTGCGGAAGTCCCGCATACTTCGGAAAGGATTCGCGCAGGGGCGGGCCGATAAACCTTCTCAAATTTTCTTCTCCCTCCGGACGGATGCCATAATACTCCAGAGCATACTGCACACACTTGGATACCCCCTCGTAGGAGTTGATGATGGTACCGTCCAGATCCCATAGAATATACTTATATTTTTTCATCATGCCACTTTCGAATAATCAATTACAGATATTTCCTGCATAAGTTTTTGTGCTGATTCAACAATTTTTTCTAAACGCATGACAACATCCGCCGTATAAGTAACTTCATTACATTCCTGACATTTAAAACAGGGAACATGTCTTACAATCACAATTCCGTTACCTAATTCTGTCACATCTGTTGTAAATCCCTTTGTTGATTCTGCACCGCAAGCCATACATAACATAGCAAATCAAATCTCCTTTCTTACACTAAAATTATCTTTCCATTTTGCCGGGTCAGGGTAATATGCTGTAATCAAATATATATATTCATCATCTTTACTTGCAACAATATGAATATGTCTATTATCAATTGCATATCCCAATAGCAAGCAACTGGGCAAAGGCTTATCATCCTTATATTGTTTTATTATTTTCCCTGTCTGTATTCCATTTATAATATCAGTAATCTTTATTTTTCTTTCTTCTAATCGTTCCTTTGCATGACGAGTCACGGCTATTTTTTCAGGTTTATTCAACTGTTTCAGTTCATTAATGTCTATCATATAATATCACCTCAGTTCCCTCAACATCCGAAGCACCGTTTTATGCAGTACCGGATGAACTCTGCCGGGACACAACTCTGCCAGCGGCTTCATCACAAACATCCGGTTCTCCATATCCGGATGCGGTATGATAAGGTCCTGTTTTTCCAGAATCATATCATCATAGAAGAGAATATCCAGATCCAGCGTTCTCGGTCCCCAGTGAATCTCTCGTTTCCGTCCGGCTTCTGCCTCGATCCGGTGCAAAAATTCCAGGAGTTCATACGGCGTATACAGAGTCCGTAATTCTATAGCCGCATTCAGAAACGACGGCTGATCTCTGTATCCGTAGGGTTCTGTCTCCATCAGGGAAGAAATCCTCACATCCCGTATACGACGATTTGCCTGCAGCGCCCGCAGAGCATACCGTATATAAGATTCCCGGTCGCCCAGATTAGAACCCACGGACAGATATACCGTATGCCAGCCGCGGGTAATTTTCACAGACGCCGTATCCAGCGGAAGCACAATCGGCGCCCACGGTTTTTTTATCTCCAGTTCAACGCTGTCTGTTTTCGGAAGCTCCAGCAGAAGTGCTTCCGCCAGATGCTCTGCCACTGACTCCAGGAGCTTATATGTATTCTCCTTCATAAACTCGGTAATATAGTGACATACAAAACCGTAATCAACAGAGTCACTGATATGATCGGTTGAGCCTGCCTTCCGTAAATCGGCATATAGTACCGCATCGACAAGGAATTTCTGTCCCAGCTTTGCCTCCTCCGGGAAAACGCCGTGATGTGCATATACCTCTAAGTTCTGAATTCTGATCTGATCTGTCATGATTCCTTCCCCAGTCTCGTAACCATGTAAATATATCTTCATTAATAAATGTCATAATACAGAGAGAATAATAATATGCTTTTCGGATTTCGTCCGGAAAAGATTCAAAATCTGCTTTTCAGACACTTTCCGGGATTATAACCCGAGGATTGCCCTTGTCATCCGAATGGCCTGCACATTCTCCTTCACATCATGCACCCGCACGAAAGCGCATCCGTGTATCACCGCGAACACGGTCGTAACCGCTGTCCCAACCACACGGTCATCTGCTGGGACATCAAGCGTCAGTCCGATCACGGATTTTCGGGAGGTTCCCAAAAGCAGTGGGTAACCGAACGTATGCAACTGATCCAGATGACGGATGGCCTGCAGATTATTCTCATATGTCTTTCCGAATCCGACACCCGGATCCAGGATGATATGTTCATCCCGGATGCCGGCCTGCTTCGCCAGCCGGACCGTCTCGGACAAATCCTCTTTCCAGGCCGTCACAAAACCGGCATCTTTCTCATTCCCGTCCGTCCATCCATCCGCATCAGCCGCCTGATCACGTGTCGCTGTGTCGGCATAATCCGCCCGTGCACGGTTATGCATCAGGCAACAGGGTACGTCGTATTCCGCTATCACACCCGCCATCGCCGGGTCATATTTCAGTCCCCAGATATCATTGATCAGGTCGGCACCCGCCTGCAGACCGGCACGCGCAACGCCGCTCTTGTAGGTATCCAGGGAAATCGGAATATCGAAATGAGACCTTACCGCCTCGATTACGGGCAGAACCCGGGCAATCTCCTCCTCATCGGATATCATCGTATAACCGGGACGGGTCGACTCACCGCCTATATCAATGATATCCGCACCCTCGCTGACCATGCGCTCCGCCTGCTTCAGTGCCCGGTCAACGGAGTCAAACCTGCCGCCGTCCGAAAAGGAATCCGGGGTCACATTGAGGATGCCCATCACATAAGTCCTGTTTTTTGTATCAAATTCGTGATTTCCTATTTTCATCATATCTCCATTATAGCTATATCTTAAACTGATCGATGGAAATATCCGCAAATTTCACATCATCGTTTTTCAGAAACATCACCATATAAATGGGCAGGTATAATATTTTATCTTTTCGAGTCACATTCCCATTCATAAAAACAATGGCTTTCCGCGTTTGATATTCGTCTGATGAAATGACTTTGTTTAACGCCGAATGTCGTTCATATTCCTTCCCGCTTTTTACCTCAACAGGCAATATTTCCCCATCAAACTCAAGTACAAAATCAAGCTCTCCGATTTTTTTGCTGTTATAATAATAAAGCGGAAAACCATGTGCATTCAATTCCTGTGCTATCACATTTTCATAAATAGCACCTTTGTTTAAATCTGATACCTTATTGATAATTTTCAGCTTTGTCGCCCGGCCATAGATTGTGGTCAGCAGACCGACATCTGATAAAAACAACTTAAACAACGAACTTTTTTCATTCAGCATCAACGGCACGGATGGTTCGGTAACATTAAAAACCGGCAAAGCCACACCCGCTTTCCACAGCCACACAAAACTGTCCTGTACACGATCAAACCGAAGACTCTTTTTTATATCTGCTACCATGAAACGCTTGTTCTTTTCGTTCAGTTCCGCCGGTATCATATCATAAATGCGTGTAAGTACCAGTTTGTGATTTTCTTCCTCATACTGTGTAAAATCCAGTTTATATTGTTCAATCACATCTCTGTGTTCTTCTATGACTACATTAATATCACCTGAAACACGATATTTTTCAACTGCAGCAGGCATTCCTCCGATAATCAGATACAGATAAAACATATCCATTATTTTTGTATGAATCAGGTCATCTACCGGCTTCTTCCGTAAAAAACAGTCCTTCAAATGTGCAAGCACCTCATCTGATACATCAAAAATCTGAATAAATTCTTCAAAATCAAGCGGATACATGGTAACAGACTTCAGATAACCCACCGGAGCCGACTTAAGATTCACAATCTCAACCCCCAGTAACGAACCGCTGAGTATATACTTATATCTTCCATCTTCTACCCAAAACTTAATCTTCGTGACAACCTCTTTATACCTCTGTATTTCATCAAAAAACAAATATGTCTTCCCCGGTATAATCTTCTTTTCTCCATATAAAGACAGCTTTAAAATCAAATCATCTACACTGTCAGAGCTTTCCAGAACCGACACAATCTCCGGCTGACGAATCAGATTAAATTCCACATAATCACAACCGGCATTATTTAAACATTCCCGAATGATAAAAGTTTTTCCCGCCTGACGCACACCATAGATAAGCAAAGCCTTGTCACCGCATTCAATCCATGTAGTAATCTCTTTCTCAATCTTTCTTTTCAGCACAGAAACACCTCCCGACCATACATCTAAAGCAAAATATCTAATATAAAGCTTATCCACTTAAGGAATAGAGAATTATGTGCGTTTTCCAATGAGATTATAATGCATTTTTGTCATTTTTCCAAGGTTATTTTCTGTCTTTATGTCATTTTTCCAAACTAAGATATTAAAACCGGATTATCTGATTTCTCTCACCGGCCGTCCACTTACAGGTGTCAGCCGCCGGGCAGCAGAAACAGTTTCTGGAAAGCTGATCTGCCCGCTCTATATAATAGCCGATCATGCTTCTGTCTGTATATGCATTCTGTCTGCCGTGATGATCCCGGATAAAATCTACTGTTTCCGAAATCCGGTTCTCCGGATAATCAATCGCCTTTAATATCTGTTCAGCCAGTGCCGCACCGGCTGCGGCATGATGTTCGCCTGTGCGGTATTGACAGGAACGCCCGATATCATGAAGAAGTCCCGTCACATACATCCGGTCTTTGATTTCTTCCCGGTTAATGTCACTCCCTGTATCTGTCGTATCGGAAATCATACCTTCCGAAAAGGCATCTTCCAGATACATGATCCACGCAATCCTGCAGACATCCAGTCCGTGTTCCAACTCGTGATGGCAGTAGATTCGGTCTGTCTCATCCGTTCTTATGTCGCGCTGAATCTGAAGAAACCGCTCGTTTTTTAATAATCTATCTGTGTATTTCATTTTCTTCATGAATGATATTTGTTATTAATTCCAATATGCATAACCCGATATTGTCGTTACAGTACCGGTCTCTCATCTGATGCCTTTCGGAATACTTCTATCCTATATCCCCAAACGCTTCCCGGACGGCGCTCAGATAAGAAAGGGAACCGAACGCCAGTATGACATCCCTCTCTTCGGCATCCGCCAAAGCATATGATACCGCATCACGGGGATTTGCACAAGATACAGCATCTATTTTCTGTCTTTTCAGCCGCATCGCCAGATCGTCTGCGGACAGCGCCCTGACATTCGGCGGCGTCAGCGTATAGACCCGGTCGCCCTCGTGAAACATGATTTGTATCATTTTCTCATATTCCTTATCCGCCAGAACACCCATGATATAGAGTATTCTCCGGTTCAGGAAATACTCATCCAACGAAACACGAAGTTTCAGAGCCGCATCCTCGTTGTGGGCACCGTCGATGTAAAAATCCGGCGATGAACCGATCTGCTCAAAACGTCCCGGCCAGCATGTGTTCCCCAATCCGGAAACAACAGTGAAAGAATTGATTTGCGGATATTTGGGTTTTAAAAGTGCAAGTACATGCAACGCGCATACGGCGTTTTCAAGCTGAAAGTGTCCGCGCAGCCCCAGAGTAATTTCTGCTGCATTCGTCATTCCG
>JAJQFQ010000186.1 GCA_021201035.1 Clostridiales bacterium | reverse complement strand
TCAAGGCTTGGAGCGATTTCCTGACTGTATCAGCTGTCAAAGACAGGATTATAAAGGATTTTGGGCTTATTGCAAGCCCCGTTTGACAAATCCGGTAAACTGTACAGTAAAGCAGTTGTTTTCACATATTCAATGACAGACAACGAATCCTAACCGATAACCGGAACCTGTCTGTATTTCAGAAAACCAATACCATAACGGTCGAATTCGCCTCCTGCAGATATTGTACCGACTCCAGTCCGTCACAATAATCAAACAAATGTCCTTCAGTCAGGAAATACTGCACAGCCTGTTCACAAAGCGCAGTGTCAGAAAAAACGAATGCGGACAATCTCTTCCCCATTCTGATATCCGTTCTGAATGATGGTGCCGACTGTGTCCGCATCCCAGACATCCACATAGAGTCCCTTGTGAACATAATAGTTGTCTGCGGTCGCCGTACAGACCGGCAATTCAATCGCCGCATCCGGCTCATGAGTCGTCAGCAGCATTTCTGTAGTCACCCCAAAATAATCGTAATCCATATATTGAGAATGAAGAATGTTCTCCTCTGACAATTCTTCCCCGTCAACACTGCGGTATACATACTGGGCATTTCCCCAGGTAGTGTCAATATAATACCAGGATCCGTCCATCACGACCAGATTCCAGGCATGCGTCTCGCCGTTCGCGCGGCCGAGCACGGTCGTACATGCAACGCCAAGCTTCTCCAGCAGATACTGAGTAGCATAAGCATATCCCTGACAGACAGTCTCATGGTTTATAAATACACTGATGATATTCTGACTGTTCCCGGCTCCCTCAACATAATCCACCTCACGGATCAGTGTCTCATACACATACAACGCCTTGTCAAAATCACTGCCGTCCGTCGGAGCATCCGCCAGCATGCTCTCTGCTTCC
Source organism: Clostridiales bacterium (assembly GCA_021201035.1). Lineage (GTDB taxonomy): Bacteria > Bacillota > Clostridia > Lachnospirales > Lachnospiraceae > Eubacterium_I. The sequence continues at coordinate 8,603 of JAJQFQ010000186.1, read as the reverse complement.
GCGTCAATCTGCTGCTGCAGCGTCTCCTGTTCCTCCTCTGTCATGGAATACGTCGGCGTAATCTCAAGCGCCGTAATATCATCATCTTTGCCATATGACACATAGCTCAAAGACTCAATCCAGAAAAAATCACAGTAATCATAGCGAACCGCCTGATACGCCTGTTCTATTATATCCACATTCGTCGTTGAACTTCTGACTGTCTCGCGATTGGAAAACGCGTATACGATCTCATCGTATACCTGCTTCGTCTCATCATCCAGCGTCCCATATGCATACTTTTCTCCGGATACAGCATCCGTACCGCTCTCAGACACAGACCCGGATTCTGCTCCGGCGGCCGAAACAATATCTGTTGCCGGTTTCTTCTGCAACTCATCTGCGGTCGATTTTATTTCCGAAAGAACCGTCCCGCAACCGGATAACCCGGTCAGAATAAAGACAGCCATAATCAGAACCGCTGCTGTTTTTCTGTATTTATGATTCAATATCAATATCTCATTTCTTTCTGCTTGCTTTTCATGCAGGATACTTCTATAATAAAGCAAAACCATTTGATGTTTCATTATAACACGAAAGACTTTTTTTGTGAACAGGAGCTTTTATGACAGCTATACAGATTCACGACATCGGTTCTCTTCTGAACCAAATGCTGAAAGGAACTATGTTTGATCACTTTCTTCTACGAGAAGCTTCTGTTTCCCAGGCCTTTCAGACCGACATAGACGGTACGCTCAGCACCCGTTTTTATTCGGAGGAAGAGTGCCGACAGCTCGGTTTGACCGGGCTTCGCTTTATCCCGTTTTCTCATGTACGCCCGTTTTGCCTGAATCTGATCAAAGGCAGTCGAAAACCGGATGCTTTTCGTTTTGTTTTTCTGCTTTCACCAGCACATCAGGCCAATACGATTGCCCGATCCGGCAGCAGTTTCCGGACGGAGGACGTCACCGGCATGTTTTTAAATCTCAGCTATAAAAATGACATACTCACCTGCACGACAGGCATCTCTTACCGGATTTTTTCTCCCGACAAATCCCTGGAACAGGAATGGGACCGTCTTGCCGCCGTCTTTTTCCGTCAGCACCATATAGCGATCAGAGAAATGTAACGCCTGACAGATTTGTTTATTTAAGATATTCTATTATACTGTGCGCTGCTGTATTTCCCTCACCCACAGCTTTCGCAATCTGATACGGGCGTCCGGTACAGTCTCCTGCAGCATAACAGCCCGGCAGATTCGTCTCCATGCGCCGGTTTACGATAATATGCGCCCCATCCATGGCAAGCGTCGGCAAAAGAGCCGTCGGAGCCACAGCGCTTCGCAGACAGAACAGTCCGTCCACCGGTATCTCTGTCTGATCTGTCAACAGGATTGCCTCTGTTCGGGCATCGCCCTTCACCTGACAGATCGGCTTTGCCAGCCGCTCCGCATTCGGCAGATCAATCTCCGCTTCCGGATACGGCGTATAAAAATAGACTTTTTCGGCAAGCTCCGCCAGATAACTCACCTCATGCTCAAAACGTCGGTCTCCGCAAAAAACAGCGATCGTTTTCCCGCGATAAAGAAATCCGTCACAGGTCGCGCAGTAGCTGACGCCGCGTCCCAGAAGCTCTTTCTCCCCCTGAAAACCCTTCGCAGCCGCGGAACCGATCGCCAGCAGCAGTGTTCTCGCTTCATAAAAATCATTTTCCGCCAGAAGCTGATAACCCGATTCACCTGCCATGACGGTCGTCACCATTTTGTCTGTCGGGCAAATCCCCATCTCCTCCATCTGCGCCAAAAAGCGACGGTTCAGTTCCGGTCCGGCAATCATTCCCAGACCCGGATAGTTCGCGATTTTTTCCGATTTCTCCACCTTTGTGCTGAGGCTTTCGGCACCAAACCAGATAAAATTTTTATTGTGAAGCTTCAGATTCAGTGCAGCCGACAGGCCGGCCGGTCCGCTTCCGATAATTGCGGTATCATACATCATATTCCTCCTCAAATACATCCTGACGTTACATCGTTTTATACTCATCACGAAACTTCATAAGCATCTCATTCGTCAGGGAAAAATGATTCGGCTTCTCATAAATCTCCTCCGGCGTCACCCACTTTGCCATCGACAGCTCGTCCTCCTGAATGACAATCTGCTCCGCTCCGTCCAGCTCCGCAAAAAATCCGAACAGCAGGCTGTCCGAGTACGGCCATGGCTGGCATTTATAATAGCGCAGGTTTTTGACATGCAGATGCGTCTCCTCATATACTTCCCGGGCGACCGTCTCCTCAATCGTCTCACCGATTTCCGCAAAACCCGCGATCAGCGCGTAGTGATCCGTGAATCCGCCACGATACTGGCTCACCAGAATCTTCCCATCATGGATAACGCCCACGATCACGCATGGACAGATTTTCGGATATTCCATCTGGCCGCAGGATGGACAGCGCAGCATGCGTTCCCGCTCATCCGGAATCATCGGATGCCCGCAGGCTCCGCAAAACCGGTGCGCTTTATACCAGCGTCCCAGCTGCATGCCCACCAGCGCCGCATAAACCAGATGCTGCGGGGCTGCTCCTCGCAATGCTGTACCTTTCTCATAACGATATCCGTCCAGCTCCATATCTCTGCACAGGAAAAAACGTTCCTCTCCGATGGCAAAGAGGTATGTAAACGTGTGCTCACAGATATAAGAAGACAGCAGATCTTCAAACCGGGGAAGATCAATTGCATGCAGATTGCCCCGGATTAAAATATCTCCCTTCCGCAAAGAGATTATCCGGTCTCCCGCCTGCGGCTGTATGGAATGATATGTGTTGTCAAAATGAAGAGGCGCCAGATCCTGTATCATAATATTCCACCTGATTCTGATAAATTTCATAAAGTTGAGCAGCAAAAGGCTTGTCAGGTGCTCACACGGATATCTCAATTCTGCGTCCGGTCCTCTGATAGCGGTAATACCTCACCCCCGCCGCGTCCATCATGCGCTTGGATGTCAGCACTGACGGCGTGCCGTCGTATTTATCATCGTCATAGACCACTGTCTTGATCCCGGACTGAATGATCGCCTTGGCACATTCGTTGCAGGGGAACAGAGATACATACAGCTTTGCACCCTCCAGACTCCCGCCGCGGTAATTCAGAATCGCGTTCAGCTCGCTGTGAACCACGTACGGATATTTCGTATCCGTCTCATCCCCCTCACGCGACCATGGGAACTCATCGTCAGAGCAGCCTCTCGGGAAGCCGTTATAGCCCATGGACAGGATTTTATTATCCGCGCTGACGATACATGTCCCGACCTGGGAGTTCGGATCCTTCGAACGCATGCCCGCCAGCTTGGCGACGCCCATGAAATATTCATCCCATGTGATATAGTTTTCTCTTTTGCCTGTCATCTTATACCTCCCGGTTTTACAAAACTGTCATCATTATACCCTTATGTCACACTTTTCTCAACTCCATTTTTCTTACATACGGCAAATTCAATTTCACCGTTACAAGTCACATTCCTATCCGTGATATATCCCCGTTTTCCCGCATAACGAACCAGATCTATCTTATTTTTCAACAGAAGCATCCGGTTGAACGAATCCGTCTGATCCAGGATTTCTTTCGGTGCCGCGCAATTCATAAGCGTTCTGCAGTCCGATGATTTCATGACCACAAACTCATCACCCCCAAGGACTTCATGGTAAAGATCAAGAACGAGAAACGGCTCCTTCCTGCGCTTTGCCAGTCCTTTTAACGCACGTCCGTTATAGAAAGTCACCGTCTGGCTGCCTGTGCCGTCCAAATCCTGCGAAAAGAGCGGTTCCGTATTTGAGGATCGCCTGCATATCGTCCTCCCGCAGTTCAGCAGCATAATCATGCTCCTCAATCTGCTGCAGAGCCTCCTCGTGGTTTCGTAATGGTGCCTTACCCCTTGTGTGCGCCCCACCTTGCGATGTAAACCTTGGGAGTCGCTATGAAGTTCGTCGGTAGCTACGCCTATGTGGACTTCCACCACAGAACACGGGCATGCCCGTCATACTAAGAAAGCCGGGAGTCCTGATTAGGGAATCCCGGCTTTTTTATCATATAGGAAAGCGAACTTCCTATATGATAAAAAACGCTCCGCTGTGGATGCTTTAGTATCAAAGAAAGATCACGGTTCCACGATATTGAAATCGGCGCTGAATGTCGTGCAGTACTGCAGGAAGCGTGTCAGTGCGGTGCTGTCCCCCTCGATGGTAATGGCGGCGAGCGCCTCTGTATCGCCTGTCATGGCGGCGATCAGCTGTGATAGCTCACAGGTAATGGTTGCGTCTGCGTCATCCCGGGTCTCATCCGGATACGCCATCACGACGCCTGCCCATCTGCTCACATAATAAGTTTCGCCGGTATCGGTGAGAATGAAGTTGATCGTCACATCGTCGTCCTGCGCTTCGCCGGAGTCGGTTCGGATACCGATATAGTCCAGCAGCAGATCCATGGTCATCTCCGATATCATGTTTGACAGGGAGGATGATGTGGTTAAATTCAGATTATTGCCGTTGCGCAGCTCGTAGGCGCCGGTCAGGTACGCATTCCGCCAGGTGCCGCTCTCCGCCTGATAGCCAAGCTGTTCCAGTGCGTCCGCGCAGAGGTAGCGCGCATCCCAGTTTTCCGGATCCGCGTAGATGAGCTGCATCGTTACCTGCGCCACCCACTGGTACTCACCTTCATCATAATCAGCCTGTGCCATATCCAGCACTTTGTCCACATCTCCGAGGTATTCTACTCATTTCTGTGCGGTCTCTTCAGGCGTCAGCAGGTTCAGATTTACGGGATTCGCATCGTACCAGCCCATGTACTTCTGATAAACCGCTTTCACATTGTGTGAGAGTGTCCCGTAGTACTGTCGGCAGTACCACACGGTCTGCAGCTGCTCGGGCAATTCTATCATGTTTGCGATTTCCGTGGAGGTGTAGCCCAGGTTGATATAGCGCAGCGTCTCGTCATGGATGAATTTGTAAACCGCTGCGGTATCTTCCATATACTGTTTGATCGTTTCCGTGCCCCAGTGCGGCCAGTTGTGGCTCTGGAAAACAACCTCCGTCTCGTCGCCGAACATCTGCTCTGCTTCTATAATATATTTTGCCCAGCTGTTCGCGTCACGCACCTGAGCGCCCCGCAATGTGTAGAGATTGTGCATGGTGCCGGTGCAGTTTTCTGCCATCCAGAGTGCACTGTATTTCGGGAAATAAGCATTCATCTCGGCAGGCGCCTCTGTACCGGGTGTAAGCTGGAACTGAATCTCCAGACCGTCAATGACGATCGTCTCATTTTCGGAAATCTCATAGGTGGGCGCTACCAGTGAGGATGTCCCTGTAGACTGTCCGAGGCCAATGCCGATGCCCAGTGAGCCCTGTATGCTGTTTTCCAGCAGTGAGCCGTACTGGTACATGGCTCTGCGCTTCATTGCTACACCTACGTATACATTCTCTGAAATCGCTTCCTCCAGAAAACCTTCCGGCGCGAGCACCACAACGTCTCCGGATGCAAGCTGCTCTTCCAGCGTAAGACTGGAATCCGCCACATCGTCTTTGTCGATCACGCCCTCGATGCCGCCGTAGTGATCGATATGGCTGTGACTGTAGAGCACGGCAACGATATTCAGCTCGCCGAAATATTTTTCCATCAGCGCCATGGCCGCTTCGGAATCTTCCTGGCACATCAGCACATCAAAAACAATCCAGCCATTGTCCGTCCGGATAAAGGTGATATTTGACATGTCGTAGCCGCGCACCTGATAAATGCCCTCGCACACTTCAAACAGGCCAGCGTATGTATTGTACTCCGTGTTTCGCCAGAGACTCGGGTTTACCGTGTCCGGGATGCCGGAAGTGTCCGCGGCGTCAGTTCCGCTACTGTCCGTATCGTCAGAATCTGCCGTTTCGCTGATAAAATCGTAGGAATCCACGCTCCAGACCACATTACCGTCATCGTCATACAGCTCAACGCTCTCCGGTGCTTCGATCAGACCGCGCAGCGCGTTTTCTTTCTCTGATTCATCTGAGAAATCCAGCAGATCGAACCATTCCGCATTCTTAGCGACAGTAAACTCTGTCGCCGGTTTGGACGAAGCTGCTTCTGTGTCTGTGCCGTCTTCGTCAGCTGTATCTGCCGACTGGCTTTCCGTATCGTCCGATGTGCTCCCGCAGCCATATAGACAGGTACCGGCTACAACCAGCATCAGTAAAAGTGCAATCCATCTTTTCATACTCGAACACCTCTATTCCTGCAAAAATTGTCATCATTGAAAATCATATAGTTTCCATGTCAGATTATCTATTACCAAGTATAACATATTTCATTTTTATTAACAAGTCAAAGGCGGTAGAGTCCAGGGTTGTTTCATGAAGAAATTTATTCGATATCCAAACCCACAATAAGGGGTTCACCATCCCTTCAATATTTATTTTCTTTTTCTATGTCTTCAATCAATATTTAAATATGATTTCCGATGCCAACAAAAGGCGAAAATATCCCTGTCCTCTGATTTTTGGAATTTTTTCAGGCTTTATCTAACCGCTCTCTTCTGCACGAAGCCGCCGAAGCAGAAAATGACGCGCTCCGCCATCAGATCCGCATGGACATTTTCTACGATATGGGAATCTCCGCCCCGGATATCATGCGGGCTTTCCGCCTTATCCTGAAAAACACGGCGCCCGCCCGAATCCTGCCGCGGACAGATGTCTTCAACGGGGCGATATTGAAATACAATGATCCTGCTCTGGTGCGCTATGCGGTAAAGCAGGGATATATCACCCGCGTGAATGCACTGGCGTTTTACGACGAAGTGACAGAAGCAAAGCAGTGGGAGGGGGAGAAAGAAAAAATCAGCGAGGAGATCCTGCTCCTGCTGATTCATACCGCCAACGGAATGCAGGCGGAAAAATATAAAAACGGATATGTTCTCAGATGATTCAGGGTTAAAAGTGTTTGACCCTGATATCATCAGATACAAAACGCGGCATACAGAGGAACTGTCTTTTTCCCATCTTCAAAGCCGAAATTCCTGGCGGAAAGCTTGATCGCATAAGATGGTTGAAAGGTGTTCATATACAGATTCAGGCTCTTGGCTTTGGTATTGTCTGCTGATTTCACCTCAATCGGGACGATCTGCCCATCACGCTGAATGATAAAATCAACCTCAGCACCGCGATCCGATGTCCAATAGTACGTCCGATAACCGTTTGCGGACAACTGTACATTGACATAATTCTCTGTCATGCCGCCCTTGAAATTATTGATCTCATCGACCATATAGAGTATATCGTCCGCCTGCAAATCCTTTTTCGCGCAAAGCAAGCCGGGATCCGAAACATAGATCTTGAACGCATCAATGTCGCGATAATTCTCCAACGGTTTCTTTATCTGCTCCACCCGGTAAACCTGAGAAACAATACCGGACAGACACAGCCACTCGATAGCGTTCTCAAATTCGGAAGCTCTGCCGCCTTTTTTTATCAGCTTATACTGAAAACGTGTGTTTTTCTTTGAGAGCTGAACCGTTATATTATCATAAGCAAGTCTGGTTTTCTTTATCTCATTGGACGTATTATATTTGCTCATATCACTCAAATATCCTGCCAGAATCGTGTCCTGCGTATGACGAAGAAGAATGTAATCCCGTGTATTCACAAACTGCATCACGCATTCCGGCATCCCGCCCACAACCAGATACTGACGATAAAGCCGCATCGCGCTCTCATGAAGCGCAGAAGGCAACGGCGTATCAGCCGCAAAACATGCCCTAATCCCCGCAACCAAATCGTCCTCACCACAGGCCATCAGAAACTCTTCCATGTCCATCGGATAAAGCGTCGCCATATCAACCTTCCCGACCGGGAACGAAAACTTTGTCCTGTTCACGGCAACACCGAGCAGACTGCCGGCCGCGATCACATGGTATCCCGGCTCATCCTCACAAAAGTATTTCAGACTGGTCAGCGCCCTCTCGCACAGCTGAACCTCATCGAATACAATCAGCGTCTTCTCCCTGACAATCGTCTGTCCCGCCATATGGGACAGAATTGGAATCAGGTAAGCGGGACTGATATCCTCCGCAAAAGTATTCCCCAGTCCGGGATCGGTCTCAAAATTAAAATACGCCACATTCTCATAGCAGGTGCGCCCGAACTCCAGAACAGACCAGGTCTTCCCAACCTGTCTCGCGCCCTGCAAAATCAGAGGTTTGCGGTAAGCGCTGTCTTTCCAGTTTGTCAAAAATCCGGTGATTTTCCGATACATAAAAAGCCGCCTTCCAGATATATTTGTTATATAGTAACAAATATTCGTGCATTTTTCAACGATAATTCCAAAAGAAGCAACACTGATTGCGGCGAATTGTCGTATCAGAACTCTCTCTTCATCATAATCCGCAACATTTTCGGCCCGACCACGCAGCATGTGCGTGGTCAGGGAGTGACCAGTATCTATAATCTGACAAAAGCAAACGTCGTGTATGCCATTGCGAGCATCCATGTACCACATCTTCCTGCGGAAGGATGATTTACATTTACCCGGAAAAAAACCTTCGTGCTTATCCCGGTGTAGAACGTGGTTCCCGGGAATGGGAAGACACTTATAAAATCCGGG
>JAJQFQ010000115.1:7111-9675 GCA_021201035.1 Clostridiales bacterium | reverse complement strand
TGTGCAAGGAAATCCACCGCAAAATAAATACCCTTCGCATCCCGGCCCGGTGCGTTGATATCCCGCGGATTCTTTGCGCCGCATGCAAGCACGACAGCGTCATAATTCTTCAGGATATCCGCCGCTTTCTCATCTTTTCCGACATTCACACCGGTCAGGAAGGTAATGCCTTCCTCCTTCATGATATTCACCTTACGGTCAATCACCTGCTTCTCCAGCTTCATATTCGGAATGCCGTACATCAGAAGTCCGCCGACACGATCATCCCGCTCATAAACCGTCACAAGATGTCCGCGCTTATTGAGCTGATCCGCCACGGCCAGACCGGACGGGCCGGAGCCGATAACCGCCACCTTCTTGCCGGTGCGCGTCTTCGGCGGCTTTGCGGCCGCGTAGCCCTTCTCGTAGGCGTTCTCAATCACGCCATGCTCATTTTCCCGGACGGAAACCGGTTCATCGTGAAGACTGCAGGCACATGCCTTTTCGCAGAGTGCCGGGCAGACGCGGGAGGTAAACTCCGGGAAATTGTTCGTTTTGATCAGCCGCTCATAAGCCTGCTGCCAGTTTCCGTGATACACCAGATCGTTCCATTCCGGCACCAGATTGTGAAGCGGGCAGCCGCTGGCCATGCCCATAATCATCATGCCGGACTGGCAGAACGGCACGCCGCACTCCATACAGCGCGCGCCCTGCAGCTGCTGTCTCTCTTTGGAGAGATAGACATGAAATTCATTAAAATTTTTAATACGTTCCTTCGGGTCGATATCCTTGCTTACTTCCCGGTCATAATCCAAAAATCCTGTTGGCTTTCCCATCTTATCTCCCCTCCTCAGCTCTCAAATTTTGAATAGAATGTTTCAATCTGTGCCTGTTCGACGTTGTAACCCTTTTCCTCCATCTGGACGATGGCCGTCTGCATATGATAATAATCATAAGGAATGATCTTCTTGAATTTCGGCAGATACTCACCGAAGTTGTCGAGGATCTCCTTGCCCTTTTCTGAGTTTGTCAGCGTCACATGTTCCTGAATCAGGCTCTTCAGTTCCAGCACATCATATTTATTTGTCAGGCTCTCTGTGAAGACCATCTGCTTATTCGTCCGGGTATAAAGATCATTGTCCTCATCCAGCACGTAGGCCACGCCGCCGCTCATGCCGGCCGCGAAGTTCTTGCCGGTTTTCCCGAGAACAACCACACGTCCGCCGGTCATATACTCGCAGCCGTGGTCGCCCACACCCTCGACAACGGCGACCGCACCAGAGTTTCTGACGCAGAAACGCTCGCCGGCCACGCCGTTGATAAATGCCTTGCCGCTTGTCGCGCCGTACAGCGCCACGTTTCCGATAACGATATTCTCATCCTGTTTGAAGCGGACGCCCTTCGGCGGATAGACGATCAGACGGCCGCCGGAAAGTCCTTTTCCGAAATAATCATTGCTGTCGCCGACCAGCTCCAGCGTCAGACCTTTCGGGATAAACGCGCCGAAGCTCTGTCCGCCCGCGCCGGTACATTTTACTATATAGGTATCGTCCTCCAGCGTATCCTTGTAGCGGCGTGTGATCTCAGCACCGAAGATCGTGCCGAAGGAACGGTTCGTATTGGACACCGAGATATCAATACTCCTCTTCTGCTTCTGTTCCAGAGCCGGCCCCATCTGTTTTAAAAGAACTCTCTCATCAACGGATTTACCCAGTTCAAAATCATATACCTTCTTCGGGTCATAAATAACCTTATCCTTCGGCCCGGCAAACGGATTCTGCAGGATATTCGACAAATCAAGCTTCGCCGCATGTCCGGTCAGATTATCGCGAACCTTCAGCAGATCGCTGCGGCCCACCAGCTCATCCACGGTGCGCACGCCGAGCTTCGCCATATGCTCCCGCAGCTCCTGCGCGATAAAACGCATAAAGTTGATCACATATTCCGGCTTGCCGGAGAAACGCTTCCGAAGCTCCGGATTCTGCGTCGCGACGCCGACCGGACAGGTGTCCAGATTGCAGACACGCATCATCACACAGCCCATCGTCACCAGCGGAGCCGTGGCAAATCCGAATTCCTCCGCGCCGAGCATCGCCGCGATGGCGACGTCCCGGCCGCTCATCAGCTTTCCGTCTGTCTCAATGCGGACTTTATTGCGCAGCCCGTTCATGATCAGCGTCTGGTGCGTCTCGGCAAGTCCCAGTTCCCACGGCAGGCCCGCGTTGTGAATCGAACTCTGCGGAGCCGCGCCGCTGCCGCCGTCATAACCGGAGATCAGGATAACCTGCGCGCCCGCCTTCGCCACGCCGGTCGCAACCGTGCCGACGCCGGCCTCCGAGACAAGTTTTACGGAAATCCGCGCGTTTTTATTCGCGTTCTTCAAATCGAAAATCAGCTGTTCCAGATCCTCGATAGAATAAATATCGTGATGGGGCGGCGGTGAGATCAGCGACACACCCGGCGTAGACATCCGGGTCTTCGCAATCCACGGATAGACCTTTTTCCCCGGCAGATGACCGCCCTCACCGGGCTTTGCGCCCTGCGCCATCTTGATCTGGATCTCCTGCGCGCTCACAAGATACCGG
>JAJQFQ010000115.1:0-7101 GCA_021201035.1 Clostridiales bacterium | reverse complement strand
CGCCGAACCGTCCGGACGCCACCTGCTTGATCGCGGAACAGCGGTTGCTGTCCAGACGCTCCAGACTCTCGCCGCCCTCGCCAGAATTTGATTTTCCGTGTAGCGTGTTCATGGCGATCGCCAGACATTCATGCGCTTCCTGAGAGATGGAGCCGTAGGACATGGCGCCGGTCTTGAAGCGGGTCACAATGGAGTCCACGCTCTCCACCTCATCAATCGGTACGCCCTTCTTCGGATAATTAAAATCAAACGTACCGCGGATATTCATCACGCTGTTCTCGTCATCCACGAGATCCGTGTACTGCTTAAACAGTTCATAGTCGCCGCGACGCGTCGACTGCTGCAGCAGATGAATGGTCTGCGGATTGTAGAGATGCTCCTGCGCGCCGCTTCGCATCTTATGCCGTCCGGCGCTGTCGAGCGTCTTATCCGTGCCCAGGCCAAGGGGATCATACGCCTTGGAATGAAGCACATCCACATCACGCTCAATATCCTCCATCGTGATGCCGCCGATACGGCTGACCGTCTGGGTAAAATATTTGTCAATCACGGACTTGTCAATACCGATCGCCTCAAAAATCTTTGATCCTTCATAAGACTGAAGGGTGGAGATACCCATCTTGGAAGCAATCTTGACAATACCGTGCATCACCGCGTAGTTATAATCGTCAATCGCCGCATAATAATCCTTATCCAGCATATGATCGTCAATCAGCTGCTTGATCGTATCCTGCGCCAGATACGGGTTGATCGCGCAGGCGCCGTAACCGAGCAACGTTGCGAAATGATGCACCTCTCTGGGCTCGCCGCTCTCGAGAATCAGAGCGACCACCGTGCGCTTCTTCGTCTGCACCAGATGCTGCTGGAGCGCGGATACCGCAAGCAGCGACGGAATCGATACATGATACTCATCCACGCCGCGGTCGGACAGGATCAGGATGTTCGCACCCTCTCTGTACGCACGATCCGCCTCAACGAACAACCGGTCGATCGCCTTTTCCAGGCTCGTATTTTTATAATAAATCATGGAAATCACGCTGACCTTAAAGCCGTCGCGATTCATATTTTTAATCTTCATCAGATCCGTATTCGTCAGGATCGGATTCCGGATCTTCAGCACCTGACAGTTCGTCGGCTGCTCCTCCAGAATATTGCCGTCCTCGCCGACATAGGTCGTCGTGGATGTGACAACTTCCTCACGGATCGCGTCGATAGGCGGATTCGTCACCTGCGCGAACAGCTGTTTGAAGTAGTTAAACAGCGGCTGATGATCATCGGACAGCACCGCCAGCGGGATATCGATACCCATCGCAGCTGTCGGCTCCTCGCCGTCCCTCGCCATCGGAAGCATGATATTCTTCACGGACTCATAGGAGTAGCCGAACGCCTTCTGCATACGGCTCAGATCCTCACCCGTATAACGCGGCACGCGCTCGTTCGGGATCTTCAGATCGCCCAGCTCCAGCATATATTCATCAATCCACTGGCCGTAAGGCTGTTTACCGGCATAGTTCTCCTTCAACTCCTCATCGTCGATCACCCTGCCCTGCACGGTATCCACAAGAAGCATCTTGCCCGGGCGCAGGCGGTCTTTCGCCACGATGTGAGTCGGATCGATATCCAACACACCCACCTCGGAGGAAAGGATCAGATAATCATCATCTGTAATATAGTAACGCGAAGGACGCAGGCCGTTCCGGTCAAGCACAGCTCCCATAAGGTCTCCGTCGGAGAAAACAATCGAAGCAGGTCCGTCCCACGGCTCCATCATCGTCGCGTAATACTGATAAAAATCCTTCTTCTTCTGCGACATGATGTGGTTGTTCTCCCACGGCTCCGGAATCATAATCATCACCGCAAGCGGAAGCTCCATACCGCTCATCACGAGGAACTCCAGCGTATTATCCAGCATAGCTGAATCGGAGCCGACAATATTAACCACCGGCAGGATCTTGGAAAGCTGGTTCTCCAGATGCTCGGACTCCATGGTCTCCTCACGAGCCAGCATCTTATCCGAATTGCCGCGGATCGTATTGATCTCACCGTTGTGAACGATAAAGCGGTTCGGATGCGCGCGCTCCCAGCTCGGATTCGTGTTTGTCGAGAAACGGGAATGTACGGAAGCGATCGCAGATTCATAATTCTCATCCTGCAGATCATCAAAGAAAAGCCGCAGCTCATTCACGAGAAACATTCCTTTATATACAATCGTCCGGCTCGACAGAGAAACCACATATGTATTGTCATTCGACTGCTCGAAAATACGCCGCGCCACATACAGCTTGCGGTCAAAATCCAGTCCCTTCTCCACGCCGTCCGGCCGTTTGATAAACGCCTGCATAATATACGGCATGCAGTCCAGCGCCTTCTGTCCGATCACCTCCGGATGAATCGGCACCTGTCTCCAGGCCAGAAGTTCCAGATTCTCCCTCTCTACGATAACCTCAAACATCTTTTTCACCTGATTGCGCTTCAACTCATCCTGCGGGAAGAAAAACATGCCAATACCGTAGTCTCTCTCTCCGCCCAGGTCGACGCCCTGCGCCGCCATGGCCTTGCTGAAAAACCGGTGTGAGATCTGCAGCATAATGCCGACGCCGTCGCCGGTCTTGCCCTCGGCGTCCTTTCCGGCACGGTGCTTTAAATTCTCCACAATCTTCAGCGCGTTCTCCACCGTCCGGTGGGTCTTGATGCCCTTGATATTCACCACGGCGCCGATGCCGCAGTTGTCATGTTCAAACCGGGGATCGTACAGTCCCGCCGGTTGGGCGTTGCTCTCATTCATCTGTAAGCTTCCCATACTGTCTGATTCCTTTCTGTATTATCATAATGGTTACTGACAACATTTTAAAGTAACAAAAAAAGAGACTATCCCCATGGAACAGTCTCCTTTGACTTGCTGAAACTACTATACACGGTATTTCATCATTTGTAAAGAACGAATATTTGTAGAATTGTCAGATAATTTGAAAATTACCACATATTGATTATATTGTCAGACAATACGATCATTCTCATCTTATGATTTGATCATTTTTTGATCGCACGTCATTACACAACAGCTTCCACTAATATTTTATCTCCGAGGATAACCTCTCTTACACCAATCTGTTTATTTTTGTTGAAATTAAAGCTCAGCATATATCCTTTCCGCAAATGATAATAATCTAAATACTCCAACAACTGATTCTCTCCACGCTTATTATACTCCTGTCCATGCCAGATTTTCATCTCAAGAACTTCCTGAACACCTTTATAATCAATAATAACATCTGTCCGCTTCATATTTCTTGTTCTTGATTCGATGTAATAATTCCCGCTGCCATTGATAATCGGCTTCAGAAAAATCAGGAAAATACGGCGCCCATTGTCTTCGATAAATCGCTCGTCCACATCGCTGTATATTTCTTCAAAATATTCACAGAACTTTTTCAGAACCAGATTCATTTGCAGATACCCGCCCCTTATAAACTGATTTTTTTCCATCTCAGCCGCTGCAAATATTCTTGTATCAGTTTCCTCCTCAGACAAAAATAAATTATACAGCTTCATCTCAAAAATCCGGTTAGAAACACTGACCATTCCATCCCTTTCTTTCAAAAAGCCAAACATCTCACCAATACGGATTCTTTCATTCTCAGTCTCATAAACAAATTTCTTACCCTGAAACAAAATACAATAAATCATCTCTTTCAGTTTCGGATAATCCGCAAGTTTTTTGCCCATATCATCAAAGAGAGTATTCGGTTTCTTCAAAATCTCACGCACTGCCATCTGGAATGCATCCCGATTCCAATGTCCGGATTTCATTGATTTAGGTTCAGCTTCTGTTATTCCTTCTGCCATAATCTGGCACAGTCTGGAAACAAGATAAGGATAACCGCCTGTATAATCATACAAATAATGACTGATTTCCTTTACATTCATTCCTGTATCCCAATCATTTTCATATTGCAAAAGCATAGTTGCAATATCTTTTTCGGAAAAACCCATATCAATCGTAAAATCAACAGCAATATTCCACGGGCTATTATACTTTGATTCCTCCTCCGGATGAATTCTGTGCTTTAAATTCTTCACATCATAGACCCCGGCTAAAATCACAGACTGAAAAGTCGCTATATTCGGTCTTTTCAGATAATAAAAACGCAGCTGCGCCAAAAAATCAAGGAAAACCTGATTGTTGGAAGCAGAATCCACTTCATCAATCAGCAAAACAATTCTCTTTTCCATTGTTTTACATATTCTGGTCAGGGAAATAAAAAATTCAGATAAAAAAGCCCCTTTTTTGCTTCCATCCGTATATGGAGTTAATACACGTTCCGCTTCAACATATAAACCATCATCCACAACCAACAAAATCTGTCTGGAAACAGCAGCAACAAATCTTTCCTCCGTCTCAAAATCTGCGTAAGAAAGCCCCTGAAAATCCAGGCTGATCACATAATAGTCAGACTTGAGATAATCAGCCAATGCATTTAATACCGTCGTTTTTCCATATTGCCTTGCACGATTAATCGTAAAATAATCCCCTGCGTCAACCATGGCCTTAATGGCTCTCAGCCTTGAACTCAGATCTACCATATAATGCTGCTCTGCCCTGCAGGTACCATTTACATTAAAAATCTTTGCCATAGGCCAACCCCTCTCATTTTCACATTTTTCCGGTTATCTGCTCGGGTATATATATTAAACCATAACCGGATTCCGATATGTTTTATTATAAATTTATCCTGATATAACATCAAGATATTTTTAAAGAATGATATGATTTCACTATTTTACCTGATATATCTCATCCAGCGTGACAAGCCGAAGATTCGTGCCATCCTGTTCCCGAACCAGCGATTCCTCAAAACCGCTTTTACTGAACAAATAATAATAGTATCTGTCAAAACCGCCCATAGCATGAGCATAATCTTTCATCAGATCTAACTCACTACAAGGCATAATTTCATTTCGAAATTTGCATGAACCGACAATCGCACTTCGATCCTCCGCCGAAAGAGCGACGATATCAATCTGTGCCTGTTTATGCGTCATCGGATTGCCGCCCCACCACTGTCCGACAGCCTGCAGATTTACAGGCAGGCCCGTGTCATAAAACAGAAGAAAATCTTTGCACATTCTTTCAAACACAAGTCCCATATAATCGGACAATCGCTGTTCCACAGCGACTGTATAGATTCCTTCCATCCGGCCAGACATAATCGCAGCCATATTTTTCGGAATAAAGGTGTACCAGAAGCGAAAGAAAAGGTCATCCAAAACATAAATCGGGCGTTTTGAATTCGGCTCCGTGACAGGCGTCTCCCGTTTTACAATCCCAAGCATCATCAAATTCCCGATATATTTTGCACAGAGACTGCTGTCCTGTCCCACAGTCGTCGAAATTTCCGAAAGTTTTGACTTACCCGACGCTATTGCAGTAACAATGGCATTGTACGCGGCAGGCTCACGAAGTTCCTGTTTCAGCAAATTCGAAGGCTCCTCAAACAGCATGGCATTATTGTTGAATACGACATCCAGCAGGTTATCTCTGATCGTCTTATCAGGGGAAAATTGCTCCAGATACAGAGGCACTCCGCCTGTTATACCATACATAATAGCCTTTTCCTCTGCAGAATACCCGGGAAACCATCGACCTGTGTCACGATAATCAAAAGGAAGTATTTTAAACTGACCGGTCCTGCGTCCATAGAGCGGACTCTGATATCCAAGAACCTGATTTTCCATAAAGCTCATGGAGGAACCGCACAGAATCAGAAACAAATGAGTCTCTTTAAACTGATGATCCAGAAAATTCTGCAGCAAAGAAGAGACAGCAGGCTCTGCTTTCGCAAGATAAGGATATTCATCAATAACAAACACCAGTCTTTCTTTTTCCGACATTTCCTGAATCTTTGTAAGCGCGTCCACAAAACTACGGTACATAACCTGTACAGCCGACCCGGTTTCCGCCGCCGCAATTGCTCCTGACAATGCTTCCAGATTCATTTCAGCCGAATTTTCCATCGCCGCAAAAAACACAGTTCGTTTATCTCTGCAAAATTCGTTGATCAGCGTAGTCTTGCCCACCCGGCGACGTCCATAGACAATCGCAACTTCCAGCTTCTTGCTGCGATACATGGCATCCAGTCTCTTCAATTCCCGGACTCTTCCAATAAACATAATATCTCCTCCGAAATAGGGCATCATAATATCCTATATGATAATGCCCTATTTGGATTTTGTCAACGAATCTGTGATTGAATTGATAAAATTTATAAGATATTTTTAAACTCCGTAATTCCTCAATCATAGATACGCACCATCATAACCACGCCGTATTCCGGGTCATAATGGGAAGGAGAAACAGTCATGCTCGCGCCGGACGCTAAATCCTCCAGCTTCACGGTGTAAGCGATGCCTCCGATATATTCCCCCGTATCCAGCTGATTCTTATAAAACAGCCGCAGTTCGGAAATATCCTCACCGCTGATATTGGTCACCGTGATCGACCCGGAGTCATTTTCCGTAACACGCACCTGGTCCTCGCACATATCCAGCTCCGAGAGATAAGCGATCACGCTTTCTTCATAGGTAAATACAGCCGTCTCACTGCAGGACTTCTGATCCGCCTCCATCACCAGAACAGTCTCTCCCGCCGGGAGCAGGGAAACGTCAAAAGTCAGGGTTTTGCCATCAGCCGTCATGGTAATCTCCGCATACTCGATGATCTCATCGGAAGTATTTGTCACCTCCAGCGCTGCCACACTGTCAATCTCTGACTCAGACCCGTCCTCGATGTAATAACCGCTGTAGTCGTAGACGGCCACCAGCTCCAGTTCATCCAATTCCGCTGTATAAGGGAAGGAAATACCCTCGCCGGTTCCAATCTCACCGGAAATGCTATTCTCCGCATCATCTTCGGAAGAAGCGCCAGAGCCATCCTGCGAAGACCCGTCTTCGTCACTCAAAGAGGAATCCTCTGTCCCGTTTTCAGCATCAGCAGATCCAAATTCCGCATCGCCGCTTAACACCTCATCGCCCACTTCACCGGCGACAGTATTCTCATCGGTTCCAGTTCCCGATTTTTGCACCAGGATCACCGCCAGTATG
>JAJQFQ010000227.1 GCA_021201035.1 Clostridiales bacterium | reverse complement strand
CTCATTCTTTTGTCCGCTGTAAACGCGGATCTGGTCGGCCTTTTCCTCCCAGATATCTCCGTTCCGTACCGTGTCGGGCCGCAGATTCGTCAGAATCTCCTTCGGATGCAAAGCGCCTCCGGTAATTTTCATATGCGTCAGCCGGTTTCCCTGCGTATCTCTCGAAATTTTATAGACCCGTGCGCCAAACGCATCCGGATACATGATTTCCGACGTATACCGCACAAATCCCTGCAGGAATGATTTCACCCCCATCATCTTAAGCGCCGAACCGAAATAGCAGGGAAACAGGCATCGTTCCCGAACCAGACGGCGAATCTGGTCGTCCCGGACGCCGCCCGTCTCAAAATAGGTCTCCATCGTCTCCTCATCACAGGCCGCGATATCCTCCAGGCTCTGCTCCGACGCCGGATCCGTAAAATCCACACAGGATGCGTCCAGACGGGCTTTCAGTTCTGCCATCAGCTTTTCCCTGTCCGTTCCCGGCTGATCCATTTTGTTGACAAACAAAAATACAGGTACATCGTACCTGTCAAGCAGATCCCACAGTGTCAGGGTATGTCCCTGCACACCATCCGAAGCGCTGATTACCAGTATCGCATAATCCAACACACGTAATGTCCGCTCCATCTCAGCGGAAAAATCCACATGTCCCGGCGTATCAACCAGTGTAATCTGAACATCTTCCCACGAAAAGCGGGCCTGTTTGGAAAAAATCGTGATCCCTCTGGAACGCTCCAGCTCATAGGTGTCCAGAAAAGCGTCCTTTGTATCAACTCTTCCGGGTTTGCGGATGGCTCCGGCCGTATATAAAAGGCTCTCGGAAAGCGTCGTCTTGCCTGCATCGACGTGAGCTACTATTCCTGTTGTAATCTTTTTGGATAATTTATTTTCTGTTTGTTCTAATCTGTTTTCCATCATTGAGTTCTTTATTCGGAATCCTCATGCAGTCTTCGTGATCTTCAGCATATCCATTATAACGACCCGAACAAAATTTGTCTACGGCAAACTGTCCCGCACGCACAGCGCTCCGTATCCCACACGGTCATTCGGATATTCCGAAAATCCCGGCAGCTTTCTGGCTCCGCGCCGCAGATACGCTTTCACTTTCTCCCCATATAAATAAGAATCATTTCCGAGTCGGATCCCCCACTCCATCAGCAACGCCGCCGCTCCCGTGACAAAGGGCGCGGCCATGGACGTACCGCTCTTCGCCGTATAACCGCCGCCGGGCGCACAGGAAACGATATCGACACCGGGCGCGGCCAGATCCGGTTTCATCCCGGAAACGCTGATACCGGCTCCACGCCCGGAAAAAGCCGCGTAACTGTCATAAACCGCGTCATACGCACCCACGGAAATCACTTTCACTGCCGTAGCCGGAACCGTGATCGTATTATCCGCCGTCGGTGTCAGGAAACCGGTGCCGACAGAAATGGCGGATTGCCCAGGCATCCAGAGATCATAACGCCCGGCAATAATTTTACGGGAAACAAGCATAAGCTCCCAGATTCCGGCGTCTATATAACTGCCAAAGGGAATAAAATCAACATAAATTTCCTGATTCACGCTGTATGGCCGGGGCTCGCCGTCATACACCAAAAGCTCCGTTCCTGCAGTCTGATAGCGCTGAATCTGCAAAGCAGGCGAGAGCGGTCCGAACTGATTTCCCCGCGGATCGCGCAGGTAAATATCGAACTGATCCTCATAGGATTTCCACAGTTGAATATTGAGGGAAGGTTCATATTCACCAACGGAAAAGGCAATGATCACATCATTTGCCGCGTCTCTCCCGCCGGAAAGATAGCCGGAGGTATGGATGCGCGATACACCCTCGTTACCGCTTCCGGTGACGATCACGGATTTCCAGAATGACGAAACATCACTCAGGTATGTTTCAAGCAGGGAACTGCCGTCATGTGAACCGTAATTATTTCCGAAGCTGATATTGACGGCCACCGGCATCTGCCACTCTCTTGCCCGACGAAGCACATAATCAACCGCAAGCATCAGTTCCGTTGTCCTCGGAAATCCATCCGGATCGGCGTTTCCCATCTTTACAATCAGAAGCGGAGATTCCAGCGCAACGCCCCGGTATATCCCGCCGGAAGCCCGGCCGTTCCCCGCGCAGATGCCCGCCACATGGGTTCCGTGTCCGCTCGTATCACGGCTCGGTACGATCCGGTAGCGCGCTGCATCCGTGGGCTGCGCCAGCGCCTCGTTAATCTGAGCAGAATCATAAATTTCACCGGCCGTCTGATCATAAAGTTCCACAATCCGCGTCGTTCCGTCCGCATGGCAAAAATCAGGGTGTGCATAGTCAATACCCGAGTCGATAATGGCCGCCAGAATACCGGCGCCCAGAAGCTGCTCTCCTGCTGCAGTTTCCCCGGATGCAGACTGCTGCAGAGAATTTACGCACGAAACACGCCTGCCTTCGCTCACCGCAAAGAACAGGCGTTTCGGTTTCTCCATATATTCAATTTCCGGGCGTTGTGATATTTCATCTATCAGATCCTGCGGCACCGTCATCACGGCATACCCGTTCAGCAGCGTATGAATTTCAACTTCCGGATAGGCTTCAGATAATTGTGCCATACTGCCGGAAGCCCTGACGATCAACTGCCAGGTTTTGTCCGCAGCATGATAGCCGACCGCTAATTCCTCTGATTTATTTCTCTCTTCATCGGTTGCATCGAGTGCAAGGGTTAAAAGGTTATCCAGTTTTTCGTTGTTCATGGAAGACACTCTGCGTTTTTTTATATTCTATGCGTCCGAGTGATTTTAAATCTCTTCTTTTTCCGATGTTTTACGCCTGCGATTTTCCGTCTTTTCCGGCAAAATGTGCCCATTCTCCAGATGCGGTTTCAAAAAATGCTCCTGCGCATATGCCCAGAGCGTTTCCGAGCCCAAATGCGTATTCCGGTTGCGCTTCAGAATCTGGTCCATATGTACGCCGTGCTCTACCCACGCTTTCCCGTCGGTCGCAGCGTTCAGCATCATCGGCTGCAGATTATCCAGGGTTCTGGCAAACCGCGCTTCCGGTGTCGTCTGTTCCTCAAACTCCCGCCAGATCTCGTAGAGCACCGCCGCCTGATCCTCCGGGAGCAATCCGTAAATACGCTCGGCCGCCCGCTGTTCCCGCTCCGCCTGCGTTTTCTTCCCCTCCTCATCATAGGCATACGTATCCCCCGCATCGATCTCCACGATATCATGAATCAAAAGCATCTGTATCGTGCGCAGGATATCGATCGGTTCATTGGCATATTCCGCCAGCAGGATTGCCATGATCGCCATGTGCCACGCATGCTCCGCGTCATTTTCTTTATGCTCACCGTCAGTCAGATACGTCTGACGCTGAATGCGCTTTTCTTTATCGATTTCCAGAATAAAATCCAATTGCTGTTGAAGTCGGTTATTGTTCATTATTCTTCCATTTCTCACTAGCAGCTTACAATCCGCAGATTTCCAGAATCCTCTGTACCGCATCCTCTTTCCCAGTATTGACCATATAGTCGCAAAGCGCCGCATTTTTCAGCTCATTCTCCAGCGAAATCAACCGCAGCGTCTTCTCGCGGTTGCTCATCTGTTTTTCTAAAATAGAGGAGATCATCCGCTCCCGGCTGCATTTGCAGAAGATAATCACCGTAGGATAATGCCGCTTCATGGCAATCGCTCCGCTTAGATCTATCGGCATGACTATGTAACGGTTCTGCTCCATCAGTGCGGATATGTCCGCCCGTTTTGTTCCGTAGGCATACCCCGCATACATCGTCGTCTCGATAAAGGATTCCCTGTCGCGAAGAAACTCTTCCTGTGAAATCTGAATATGTATCCCGTCGGTGACCGGTTTCGTCGTATAGGCCCTCGGCATCAGAAAAGCTTCATTCCTGCATAGTTCCCGGGTAATACTGTTTTTATTGGAACCGCTCGGCCCGACCAGCGCCACCACGGCAGGCCTCCTCGCCTCGACGCAGTCCTCGATCATCGAAGACTTGATCTGGTCGAGAAGGACGAAAAACTCTTCAAAATTATTGACCGCCAGCAGTCCGGTCAGTTCCGTGTTCCACGGTTTTCGCATAAGCACGGGAAACCGCGCCCTGCTTTTCAGGATATTTTTCGGTCCGTCATCCAAAGCGATATCCACATGCACCATGGATTTCTGCACGCCCATGATAATGTTTTCCTCCGGGAAATCCGGAAAAGCCTCCCGAATCTGCTGCATCCGCCGGGTCATAAACTGCGGGTAAGCAGCGGTCACGATATAGACAATTCCCTTTGTCATCAGTTTCCGGATGAACGCTTTTGACTCTTCCGGCACATACTGCCGGTCATAAAGCCGCGGATCATTATAATATTGTTTGATCACGGATGCCCGGCCGGTATTCTCCCACGAAGTGATATCCTCCAGTGTCAGCGGCGGGTCAAATCCGTATTCCTCATTTGCCATATCGATCGCCCGGTCATTGAACGGGGCGATTACATCATCCCAGTCGATTCCAAATGTAAGCATCTTTCGTTCTCCATTCGGGCAATTCAACCTTCCTTGCCTTTTTATCTGTACACCCGGTATCTTCTACAGACAAATTCATATAATCAGTTAAAACTCAGGACTCCTGCGGTAAAAAAACAAGCGTCTTCAACTCCCTGTCCACGTACAGCTTCAGGTATTTTTCAATCACTTCACTGACCGTTCGGTAAACGGATTCAGACACCTTGAATGTATATAACTTCGCAAGGGAAGATGAAACAATATACTGCAATGTATACAGGGAAGCGCTGTCCAACCTGATTCCGGCAGGCCGTCCTCCGTCAGCCGGCACTGCCCAGTCCGGTCTGCCGTCTGCTCTGTCCGCATACCCTGATGTCTTTCCGCCCGCACAGCTGCTGCACAAAACACCGCGGTTTTCTATGTAAAACACCGCAAGGTGCTCCTTTGTCCCGCATTTCACACAGGCAAAAACCTGCGGAGCGACGCCGTAATAGACGAGAGTTTTTAATTCATAAATCCGACGCACCAGACGCGGCTCCAGACTCTGAACACCCAGTGCGCGGATTGTCTGAAAGAGCAGACTCAGCTGCTGCGCTCCGTCGCTGTAAGGCTGAAGAAAATAATCCGCCAGTTCCAGAAAATAGCATCCGTAGTACATCCGGTCCGGATCCGTATACAGCCAGCTGAAGTACTCCTGTATATCCGCCCGGATGACCTTATAGGAATCACGACCTTCGTATGCCTCGAATTTTCCGAAACAGAAGAGGTTTGTCGCCGCCTGCATGGAGCTTTTCGGCCGTCTGGCGCCCCGTGCGAAAGCCGTGACCTTTCCCGCTTCTCTGGTAAGTATCGTAATTCGTTTATCGTACTCGCCCGCCGGTGCAGTCTTTATGATCATTCCCGTCAGAATACAGGTCTGCCCCATCCTGTCGCTCACATCTTTCCGTGTCCGTTCCGAATTCGCTGAATTTTCCGGTACTGCTCTGACAGTAAGCCAGATAATCTGATACCCTCCCGCTCTTTTCGAAACAGATCCACTCTTTATCTCTCATCGCATGTCCCTCCACCGCCTGCTCTGACATTTTTCATGACAAACGGACATGACTGCTGACGCAGTCATCACCATATATGAAAGCCGACGACTCCGCGCATCATTCATTGTCAGATAAAATGTCAACCGCTTCCCACATCCGTGGTTACGCTTCGGCTGATGTTAGGTTATGCAATACAAAAACGGTTATACATCTTTCGGATTATATCCAAAATTTTTCATTTGGACATCACTGTCACGCCAGCCCTTCCGGACTTTCACCCAGAGCCGGAGATTTACTCTGCAATCAAGCATTTTCTCAATGTCCTTTCGGGCATTGCTGCCGATCTTTTTCAGCATCGCACCGCCTTTTCCGATAATGATGCCTTTATGAGAATCCTTTTCACAGATAATCGTTGCCTCGATATCAACCATATCTCCTTTCGGTCTCTCCTTCATGGATTCGATCGTCACCGCAATCCCGTGAGGAATCTCTTCACTGAGAGAACGCAATGCTTTCTCGCGGATCAGTTCCGCCACAATCTGACGTTCCGGCTGGTCCGTAATCGTATCTTCATCATAAAACATCGGTCCATACGGAAGATATTTAAAAATCATATCCAGAATGACATCTGTATTGTCTCCTTTTAAAGCGGATGCCGGAATAATCTCCGCGAAATCATAGATTTTGCGATACGTGTCGATAAATGCCAGAATCTCTTCCTTTTTCACCGTATCCGTCTTGTTGATGATCAGAAGCACCGGCACATTGACCTTTGAAAGCTGTTCCGCAATATGGCGTTCGCCCGCGCCGATAAAGGTACTCGGCTCGACCAGCCAGAGAATGACATCTACCTGGTCAAAGGTCTGCTCCGCCACATTCACCATATATTCACCCAGCTTATTTTTCGCCTTGTGAATGCCGGGCGTATCCAGGAAAACAATCTGTCCCCGCTTTATATCCGTGTATACCGTCTGAATACGGTTACGGGTCGTCTGCGGTTTTCTGGAAGTAATCGCAATCTTCTGGCCGATGATCCGATTCATCAGCGTCGACTTTCCCACATTCGGTCTGCCGATCAGTGTAGCAAACCCGGATTTAAACTGCTCATTCATACTATCTCCGTTACCGGAGATCACTTCATTCATCTCAATATCCTCAGTCAATTGAACCTGCTCACTCATAAAACCTCCATCGCCTCAAACAATCCGGACTCATGCCGCAGTATCTCCTCATTTCCGATCGCACAGATATACGCATCGGAAAGCGCTGTTTCCAGCAGCCCGGCAAGATCACGAATGCTTTGGCAGTCGGCGGCAAGAACTTCATCTCTCTCCCGCTGAATCACCTCATATGATGTCCCGTTCAGCCATGCCTGCAGGGAACGCCGTCCCATACCGGCCGGAGTCAGCGGCGCATCCATCTCACTGAATGTACCAATCACATACCGCGTCATATCCCGCTCATCTACATCAAATGCTTTCAGATATTCCGCCACGCCGCGGTAAACATCCAGCGTCCTCCCCAGATTCGGATCACGGTAAGAAGTAAAATAAATATCCCCCGTCCGTCCTGCATTACAGCCGCATCCGTAAGCGCCGCCCCTGACGCGAATATTCTGCCACAGATATTCATAATTCATAATGCATCGGAACACGCGCAGCACACCGGTATACGAAAATCCGGCCTTCTTAAAATTCCCGGCAAGAGCGACATACTGAATCTGGGAAGCATCCATAAAGCCTTCATTGATCTGTTCCGGAAGCGCAATCTGAGCGTCCGCCTTTTCTGTATCTGCATACAGGCCGTCCCTGATCAGACCCGCATGACTTTTCACCATCTCAAAGGCATTGCGGCTGCAGGTGCAGCTTACAACCAGATTAGAAGGCTGCATCAGAGAAGTAATCAGACCCTCCAGCATGGATTTCAATCCTTCCCTGCGGTTCTCATAATCGGATACCAGTTCTTCCAGCACACGATACTGGGCAATACCGTGAAGAAGTTCGTTATATCTGGCTCTGCGGGAAGAATAGGATAACACCCTGCCGGCCGCCGCCGTATTACCGCTCTCTCTCAGTTGTGTCTGCATACGGGATTTTGTCTGGGCCAGCAGCTCATACATTCTCTTTTCATCCGTAAACAGCGTGCGAACCATCATACTCTTCGCCAGTTCTATGGTTTTTGTCAGATTG
This sequence comes from Clostridiales bacterium, assembly GCA_021201035.1. Classification (GTDB taxonomy): domain Bacteria; phylum Bacillota; class Clostridia; order Lachnospirales; family Lachnospiraceae; genus Eubacterium_I. The sequence continues at coordinate 2,027 of JAJQFQ010000227.1, read as the reverse complement.
GACTCCAGTGTCCGCATGCGGATCTCCAGTCGTGCCTCATATTCCCGCTCACCCGCAACAACAGCTGAGACATTCGCCTCCGCGTGAATACCGCCGGTATAGAGATAAATCTCATTTGTCAGATCAAGGAAAGAATAGTCCTCCGTATCCAGGCGTCCCAGCAGTGAACATAAAATCTCCAGATACGGCACCTGCTCCTCCGGAATATGGTTTGCACCAAAAAGCAGATCCAGATAAATGATACCGTTCGTATCATAATCATGCCAGAGATAAGGAATTTTGTCCACCGTCTCCTCAACATTGCTATAGGGCTCTGAAATCTTTTTCATATCGTCTCTGGACAGCAGAGGGATTTTATCCAGATCCTCTCTGGGCGAAGGCTCCTCCTGATATGCCGCCAGCGCTTTCGTGTCCCTGATCAGGTCCTGAATTTCACTCTCGCTGAGAGAATCCCGGTATGTGTTCAGCTTTTCGCGGAGTGTCTGATCTTTCTGTGCATTCAGACCCTTTTTCGGCATGACGCGAAGGATGGATGCATGGGAATTGTCCAGAAGATATGTCTGAATCAGATTTTCAAAATATCCGTCCGAAAGCTTTTCTCTCAACTCCTGATAAATGTGAATCTCATCCATATGAAGGAAAGGCTGCGCGTCGTCATAAAGCCAGCTGTCCATCATCTGCAGACCGAACATCAGTCCCTTCGGGAAGCGCCCGAAATCAGCCTCGCGAAATGTAAACTCCGCCCGGTTGATCGCGGCCAGCAGCGTCGTCCGGTTCATGCCTTCCTTCACCTGCTCTGTCAGGACTGTTCGGATGATCTCACAAAAACGATCCCGATCCTCCGGATTCGCGTTCCTGGCAATCACTGAAAAATACGGCTGAAAAATACCGCTGTCATACCCGCCGTAAATATCATCCCCGATGCCCGCGTCAATCAGCGCCTGCTTCACAGGCGCCCCATTGCTGGTCAGCAGCGCATAACCCAATATGTCAAAAGCAATATACTGCACGGGATCCAGAGCCGTCCCCACAGACCAGCTGAAGCCGAGATACGTATGGTCTCTCTCGCTCTCCGCACTGGAAATAGAATAATAACTGTCTTCGCAGACCGGCTCCGAAAAAGCCGTCTGTGCGGGAATCACTGAATCAGGGTCAATCCGGTCATATTGAGATAAGTATGCCTGATCAAGCCAGTTTAACTTTTCCTCTACATCCATATTTCCGTATAAATAAATATACGAATTAGACGGATGATAATAAGTGCTGTGAAAATCGAGATACTGCTCATACGTCAGCTCCGGTATTTTCTCCGGATCTCCGCCTGAATCATATCTGTAGGGAGTGTCGGGATAAAGAGAGTTCTGAATACTGCGCTCAACGACAGAATCAGCAACAGAATAAGCACCCTTCATTTCATTATATACTACGCCGTTTATCGCAATATCATCCTCAGGAGTATCCATCTCATAATGCCAGCCCTCCTGACGGAAAATATTCTGTTCTTTATAAATATTCGGATGAAGCACCGCATCCATGTATACATCCATCAGATTCTGAAAGTCCTTGTCGTTGCAGCTTGCCACCGGATAAACCGTTTTATCCGGATAGGTCATGGCATTCAGAAACGTGTTCATCGAACCCTTCACCAGTTCAATAAACGGATCCTTTGCCGGATACTTCTCACTGCCGCACAGAACTGTATGCTCGATGATATGAGGTACGCCGGTGCTGTCCTTCGGCGGAGTACGAAAACCTATATAAAACACTTTATTTTCATCTTCATTTGAAACCACGACAATCTTCGCGCCGCTTTTTTTATGAAGCAGATACAAACCTTCCGAATGAATATCCTCCAAAGGCCTCTCCTGCAGTATCTCATATGCATTTAGATTCTTAATATCCAAGTTCAAAATAAATCCCTCCGAATCTTTCATGATAGGAAACGGCAGTATATCGTTTCCTTTGCGGCATCATCGTATCACACTTTATCAAAAAACTCAATATTCCTCTGCGCATATAATGGGAAG
>JAJQFQ010000111.1 GCA_021201035.1 Clostridiales bacterium | reverse complement strand
ATCTAGTCTCCGGTAAGGTAGCAGAATTCTTCTCCTCCGGACTCATTTCTCCCGGAGTCAGTATCACTATAGCAAAAAGAATTTTAATATCCAGCGCAATCCGAGATACTGCCTGAGACACCGGAAAATATTCCGATAGTATTCCGTAAACTTCTCATACTCCTCCCCGGAGATCCCGTCCTCGCCATATTCTGACCGCACAAAAATATCCGTTATCTCATGAAAATCCGCGCGGGGTGTGACAAAAGACGCAAGATTAATCTCCGCTCTTTTCGCGTATTCATATGGCGTCTCCTCCCGGTTTTTCCCCTCTTTGATCTGCGCAAACTTCCGCAAAAAGAGATGGTACATCGCCGAGATCTGCTCCTTCCGGGATTTTTTCTGAATCCGTTGCAGCCACATCCTGTGGGAAAGCACTTTCAACACGATAGCGGCGGCCGCAAGAACAGCAATCACAAGAATGGTAGTCCATAAGACTTTTCTCAGGCGGTTATAGCTGATCGCGTCCAGATCATCGTTTTCGGCGTCCTGCGAAAACAGATTTGCCGCGTTGTCCTGCTCGGAATCCTCATCGATCTCATTTCCGACGATTCCTCCGTCGTCGTTTTCCGGGTTCCGGCTGCTGTCAGCCCCGCTGACGCCGGGTACTTCCTCGACCACATCCGATTTGCGGTCCGGGTCCATCACCTTCACCTCACTCGCCAGCCCCATCCGGTCGAGCGGTGTCTGCGTCATATCGTGCGTGAACAGTTCCAGCTTTTTCGCAGGCGGATTTAAGGGGCGGACAATCCCGTAAAACGCCCCCGTCCCGATGAGAAACGCGGCGAGCACGCAGGTCAGCGCCACCAACGCGGTCCGCCCGAACGAACTGCTGCGGTTTCCGTAATGCAGCACCTGATTCTGGTAGTTTTTCAGCGCGAGATTCACCATGCAGGCGATCAGGAAGAGCGCCAGCCAGAGAAAATGATTGTTATGGTACAGGTACTGGATCAGCGCGGCGACCAGCGCGCCCAGCACCATCAGAACCAGCGTGCCCCGCCGCGTGGACGCCAGAAGCCAAGTTCCCACAATCACCACAAAACAGATCATATAATACAGATAAGGATTCGGAATGTCCGCGCTGTCAGTGAACGCCGTCAGCATGTTCCCGCTGACGCTCAGGTAAACAAGTGCAATCACAATAGTCGCGATAAACCCAATCACGCCGCCCGCCATCGTCCGTTTCCCATAGGACACCAGCCAGAGAATCACATTTAATATAATCACGACAGCCAGAAGCAGCGGCAGATTATACTGCTGCTCCTCGTTCACGTAAAATCCGAGGAAACACATCTGCGCGAGGCTCCAGGACATCACGCAGCAGAGCAGAAAGCTGTACACAGAATTTTTCAGATATCTAGGAAACACGGCGTTCACCTCCCATCAGCTCCTGCGCATCCCCGATCACATAGTAGGGAATGCCCGCGTAGTCCAGACCGCGCAGGGGCTTTAAGTATTTCTGGCGCTCCTCCCCCGTCAGGATATTGGGAAGGACGACAAAGAGAACCGGATTCTTCCGTCTCGCTTTGATATCCATCAGCGTGCGCGGCAGCTGCGGCGTTACATTTCCGGTAATGAATGCGAGATTGCTCTTCGAATAAGCGGCGTTTCCCTCCTCCCGCAACAGTGTGAGCGCCGTCTTTTGCAGCTTCTCCGCCGTGATCTTCGGCACATCCGCGACAAGCTCCGCGTGGGTCTCGTCATTGCGGGAGATATAATGCCCGCGGCCGCCGTTTTTATTCAGATAGAGCAGCTCCGCCTCCATACCGTTCCGGCGCGCGTAGGCTTCCGCGGAGAGCGCCGTCTCCACCACGCCGTCAAACACGGACATCATGCTGTCCCGGTCCCAGGACGGACACTGAAAATCCATGAGAATGGCGACGCCCGTATTGCCGTAGCTCTCAAACTGACGAGTCATATAGTGCTCAGTCCGGGCGGAGAGCTTCCAGTGGATGCTTTTGATCGGGTCGCCGATGACATACTCACGGACGCCGGTATAGTCCGTGCCGTCCATAGCGGTCGGTTTCAGCATATTCCGGCTCTCCGAAAACGCACGGTTCGAGATGTTCAGCTTCGCCAGGTCATAGACCTTCGGCGCCACCTGAATCTCATAGCGGCTCGTATTCGGCAATGTTTTCTGAAAAAACCGAACAGATCCTGAATCACCACTTTATTCAGACCCGCCTCATAAGTCCCGATGTGCTCGAACTGTACGTCGAACTCAAAAACCCGGTCCTCGAAGGGCGACAGCGTGATCGTCGTCGATGTGACGTCGTCCTCTCCGCCGAAGAGATCCGATATGTAGAAAAACACCTCCAGCTTCGGATAGACCAGCGGCGACCGGTTTTTCACCCGGATGGAAAAAGCGCTCGCCGTCCCTCTCCTGCAATTGTTAAATTCAGATTTTTCCTCAAAGACCAGCGCTCGCCGCAGACACTGCAGATAAATAAATGACAGCGCGATGAGCAGTCCCACCATAAAAACCGGCAGATAGCCAATGACCGTATTCACAAATACGGCCGGCAGCGCGGAGACAGCGAGCAGCACCGCACAGGTAACTGCCAGGCGGATCTTCCTGCTGCGCTCCAGATTTCTGGCGCGGCGCCGCCGAACGCGTTTATCTTTTCGGTATGCCCCGCGTTTCATTTTTACCGGGCGTTCTATATTCAGATCCATGGAATTCCACCTCTATATCGGCTGATATTTGTTCTCGTTGGTCGGCACGGCGATGCTGCCGAGGATCTCGTCCATCACACGCTGCGGCGTCTTGCCGTCGATCTTCGCCTCCTGCATCAGGGTGATGCGGTGGCAAAGTACAAAGGGAGCCAGATATTTCACATCATCCGGCTGCACATAATTCCTGCCGCGGTAAAGAGCATAGGATTTCGCCAGATTGTAAAGCGCAATGCAGCCGCGCGGGGAAGCGCCGATCTGGATATCCGCGTAATTCCGGGTAGCCGTGACAATCTGCACGATATAGTCGATGATCATATCGTGAACAAAGACCTGTTCCGCCAGCTCCCGCACCGCCAGAATATCCTGGCCCTTCACAACCGGACCAATCGCCTGTTTTGAAGCTTTCCCCATCTTCACAACCTTTGCCTCCTGCTCAAAGGAGGGATAACCGATGGAAATCTTAATCAGGAAACGGTCAATCTGCGCCTCCGGCAGCGGGTAGGTACCGTAGGATTCCAGCGGATTCTGCGTCGCGAGCACCATGAACGGCTCCTGCATGGGATAGGTGCGGCCGTCCACCGTGACCTGACGCTCCTCCATGACCTCCAGCAGCGCTGACTGGGTCTTCGCGGAGGCCCGGTTGATCTCATCCGCGAGGATGACATTGCTCATCACCGCGCCGGGACGGAACTCAAACTCCCTGTCCTTCTGATTAAAAATGGAGAATCCGGTCACATCCGACGGCATGATGTCCGGCGTGAACTGGATGCGGGAGAATCCGCAGTCGATTGTCTTCGCCAGAGATGTGATCAGGCTGGTCTTACCCACGCCCGGCACGTCCTCCACCAGCACATGCCCGCTGCTGACCATGGCGAGGGTCACCAGCTCCACGGCCTCCCGTTTTCCTATAATGACAGTCTCGATATTGTCCATAATGCGATTCAAAACGGAGCTGCCCTGCTGTACCTGTTCCTGTGTCAAGCTCATTGTCGCTTCCTCCTGCTGTCTGTTTTTTTAATCTATGTCTCCCCATTTTCTGCTCCCTGCAAGCCCGTCCCTTTCAGGTGCGGGTATTCGGGCGGGTCTTTTCCATATTTCCGGTGCGCACAAGCACTTCCGGCTATCCTGCAAGCCCACCCCCTTTCAGGGGTGGGTACAAGGGTTGGTTTTTAGGTTTCCGGTGCACACAAACGCATCCGGACGCCTTGTTTGTTTGTATACTCTACAACGCCGATGCCGACGCCGTAGGCGTCCCGCATATTTTTCTCCGTCACAACATCCACCGCGCTGCCGTACAGCAGCGGGCTGTTTCTCTGCAGAAGCGCCACCTTCGCATTGCAGTAAAACGGGTGGTCGGGGTTATGCGTTGTCATGATGACGCCGTATCCCAGATCCGTCAGCCGGCGTATCTCATGAAGCACCCGGATCGTGTTGCCGTAGTCCAGATTCGCCGTCGGTTCATCCAGAACAAGAAAGCTCGGCTGCTGCGCGAGTGCCCGCGCGATCATAACCAGCTGCCGCTCCCCGCCGGAGATATCGGTGTAGTACCGGTTCCGCAGATGATGGATCCCCATATCCTTCATCGCGTTCTCCGCAATCTCATAGTCCTGACGGTCCGGCTGCCCGAAATACCGCGTACTGTTGACCCGACCCAGAAGCACCACATCCTTCACCTCGTGGGGAAAGGGCGGGTTGTGATACTGCGCCACATAGGCCATATATTTCGCCATGACGGTATGCGGCCACGTCCGTATGTCCTTTCCATCAATACGGATCTCGCCGTTTAAAATCGGCATGAATTTCAGAATACTCCGGAACAGTGTGGTCTTACCCACACCGTTCGGACCGAGGATGCAGCAGATCTCTCCGGTATCCACTGAAAAATTGATATCCTCCAGCACAGGCGCGGCCACGTCATAGCCAACGCTTACTCGTTTCAGTTCGAGCCTCATCACTCCCACCCCCTCTTTGATTTCGCCAGAAATACCGCGAAGATCGGCGGCACCATGATATTGACAATGATGCTGATCGGGAAATACTGCCCCAGCACACGCGGCATCAGGATGACCACACCCCGGCAAATCATCAGAAGCAGGGCTCCCAGAAGCATATTTGCCCAGAACTGTTTCCGGAAATCCGATCCGAAAAACGCCCGGCCCATATGAGGAACCGCCAGCGCCAGCATCCCGATCACCCCGCAGTGCACCATCGCCGCCGTCACCATGAAAGTACCGATGACCAGCGTGATAAACCGAAATGCACCCGAGTCGATCCCCATACCCTTCGTCTCATCCGGCGTATAGGACACCGCATTGAACGAGAACCGCAGCAGATACATCGGTATCACACTCGCACCGAACGCGATCAGCAGCCAGAGGATGGAGATCCAGTCCGTCTGCAGGGACGTCCCCATGGAGACCATCTGATAGATGGCGAGGACGTCCGTGTCCATGCCGTTCGTATAGCCGGACAATACCGCGCCGACAATCTGGGAGAGAGCAACGCCCACGAGGATCAGATCCTCCACGGCAAACCGCCCCCGCCCGGACGCCAGCTTGCCCAGCAGCATAATGGCCGCCAGCATGACAGCCGCACCGAAATAGCAGACCAGATAACGTTCTTTCGTCATGTTCAGCGCCGCCCCGCTGTATACGACAACCAGATAGAGCATACCGGCCTGTACGCCGGTGTTAACGCCCATCATCGTGGGCGCGGCCATCGGATTGCGGAACACATTCTGGAAAATATTGCTGGACAGCGCCAGCAGCGCCCCGCAGCCCATCGCCATAAACAGGCTTTTGATATTGGAAAATGTCAGCGAGTATCCGACCGGATAGCTGGCGATGATATCCAACCGGGGCTGATTCGTGACCGTCGCCCAAGCATAGGCAAACCAGGTTCGGATACAGCTCCAGGTATAGACCGGAGATTTCCAGGCCGCATAGTTATATGCATTCATAAACACCAGAAAAGCCGCTATGGTAACCAGGACAAGGATCAGCATATTCCGCCGGAACAATCGATTGTCCTCTTTTTTGATTTCAATGGATTCTTTAAGCCCAATCTGCATGGCTCTGCCTCCTGTTTCGTATGATCATAAAGAGGAACACGGCTCCGCCCACGATACTGGTATAATCGCTGACATGCGCCGACGACATCCAGGAAATCGGCGGGATCCACTGACAGATCAGTACGAACATGCCGCCAATGATCACGCATCCCGGCAGCAGATAGCGGAAATCCGAACCGACCACCCGCCGCGTGATGTGCGGAATGATCAGACCGACAAATCCGATGCCGCCGCAGGCCGCAATGATTACGGCCGTCATCACCGTGCAGAGCGCCATCATGATGTTCCGGGTGCGCTTCACATTAATCCCCATGGCGCGCGCCTCATCCTCCCCGAAGACGATCAGGTTCAGCCGTTTCGCCGACAGAATCAGGAACGTCACAACGGCCGCGACCACAACTGCCACAATCCACACCGCGCCTTCGCTCATGCGGCCCGCCATGGCCGTCTGCAGCTGCGCCGCCTTTTCCCCGTAAGGATCCGTTGTATTTACCGTCATTGTAATATACTGAGATACTGTACTGACCGCGGAGGAAAACACCATGCCGACCACAATCAGCGTCACCATGGAAATCCTGCCGCCCCGGCTCGCCAGCTTCGCCACGCCGCCGGTGAACAGCACCGCGCCAAAGCATCCGATCAGAACGAAGAGGAACTTTCCCGCCCCCAGCGAACTCATGCCGCTCACCTCACTCAATCGGCTTCCGATCTCTCCGCCGAACCATGACGAGCCCCACATGATATAAATCGTTGATCCCAGTGTGCCTCCGCTCATCACTCCTAATGTGGTCGGTGAAGCGATGGAATTGCGGAAGCTGCCCTGGAACACCGCACCGGTCACAGAGAGACCGGCGCCTACTGCCAGCGCACATATGCCCCATAGAATATCGCGAAGCTTCTCCTCAACGGATAACCACTCCACATAACCCAGCGTGTCTGATAAATCCTGGTTAGAAAGGAGAATGCCCAGGCTCTGCACACTGGATCTGAGTTCATCTGCATACTGTGCCGGCGACATACGAATGGTTAGGATATAATCTAAAGAATTGGCAACCGGGAGCGGCACGATCACATAGATCATATAGACGGCCGCAGCAGCGATGAGAAGCTGCATCAGCTTTTTCTTCCGGGGTTCCATCCCCTTCCTTTTCCGGTAATCCTCCCGATACGGATTATTCTGTATTTCTTCGTTTTCCTCTTTGAGCTGTATCTTGCTACCCATCTCTATGATCCTTCGCCTGTCTGTTCTGACGCACCTGCCTTCTTCATTCGCAGGCTACCGTTTCATATTAACCTAAATCTTTAGGTATGACAAGAGATGATTGCCGGCTTATTCATGCACAATTCGAAACTAGTTATTCCGGATTCAAATAAATCGTATCAAAAAAGGCGATGCAGGATTTTTCATCCTACACCGCCGCATGATTTAAGATTACCTTGTAATTACATAATCAATCGTAACCCCTGTATCCATCAAAGCGTTATCCCATCTCACGACATACCAGCCGGCATCTGACACTATATAATTCAATGAGCCGGCGCCCAGAGCGGCCGGCGTGCCGGTTTGCGGACCTTCAAACAGCTGATATATATACACACTCCCGAATACACCATCCATGTCCTCACCTGTGCCGTCGGCCGCCGCCGGACGGGTCGCTGACGCCTCAAACACCATCTGGATCTGTCCCTTTTCATTCAGATACACTAACCGGTATCCCGAACTGCCCGCCCATACATGACGACTTCCCCTCACCCTCAAATGGTCGCCAGATGCCGCGCCTGACCAGGGTATGTTATGCGAAACAAGATGATCGGTCGTCACCTGCACAACCGCCTGCCTGCCCGCCTGCCAGATAAGAAATGCCGCGCAAACCGCCAGTCCGAGCGCCAGAAGAGAGGACTTCCTCCGTGGAAGAAATCCCGCTTCACACCCGGCAGGTCTGTGTACGACGAATTTTTTCATACGAAGGATTCTCGTTCGGATACCGGATGATTCTCCGCCTCCAAGCGCCATCACCGTCCCGTACTTCGCCTCCTCCTCTTCCCGGGCACAACGCACCACCAGATCAAAATACTGTCTGGGCAGCCAGACGGAAACGTCGCTGGCACATACGGAGATATCACACACGGTCTCACTCCATTCCTCCATGGCTGCCAGCATCTGTTTCGGCTGCGGCAAAAACCAGAAGATGAGGCTTACGATCGCCATCATCCGCTCAACGAGAAGATCATTGTGTTTGACATGAACAATCTCATGCTCAAGAATCATCCGTATATCCTGAGCCTCGATGCCTCCCGAAGGCAGAAGTATCTGACGACGGAACACGCCGAAAACAACCGGCGCCGTGATCTCAGTATTTACATAAACAGAGACCGACTTGTAGATGTCCTGCCGTCTGCAAATGTCAGCAAAATACTCCTGTATCCATTTATCTTCGATTTCCACATTGTGTTCACAGATCCTGCAGAAAATCCGGATGTCCCGGATATAACGGCAGATGCTGACCGCCGCACCGGCTATCCAGACCAGTGCTGCCGCAAAAATCAAAAACGCCGCAATCTTCATGGGAGCGAATATCTCTGACTGCTCCATTCCGGCAGCCAGAGTGCGATAACATCCCGCAAAAACCACGGCAAGACCCGGCAGGACATAAAACAACAATCCCAGCCTGAGCCATCGATATATACTGATATAATCCGACCTCTTCTCAAAACAGCCGGAAACCGCTGACCAGATCTTCAGATAAATCGCTCCGGTCAGCGCGTTTGTCAAAATGATCAATACTATCAGATCAATCAAAACCATTTATCAGATTCCTCAGTTCTTCCTTCTGTTCCTTCGTCAGCGGATGATCCTTATTAAATGCGGCGACAAAACCTGCGGGAGACTGATGACCCCATGTATCCGTAAAACGCGCCATCTCATTCTGTCGGAACTCTTCTTCCGGGATCAGAACCTCATATACGTAGCTCCGTCCCCGCCGCTTCATCAGTATAAATCCTTTTTTAACCAGGCGCTGCAGATAACTGGTCATCGTCTGCGGCTTCCATGGCTTCGGCAGCTTCCTGTTCATCCGTTCCAGAATCTGTCCCATCATCAGCTCCTCATCTGAAGCCCAGATCGTCTGCATGACCATGATTTCCACTTTTGTCAGTTCCTCATTCGTTGTACCCATAAATACCCCTTTTATTTATCTGTCTATTCACGACACTTTCATATTAGATACTACCCCCAAACAACATTTTTGTAAAGGACTTTCGAAAAACGGCTGAATATTTCTACCGAGCCGTATAGCAATTCTGCATTTTCTGATTGTTTCCTGCCAACAAAACAGCTGCACCCGGTGATGATGAGACAGCTATGTCCGTAACCGTGACTCTGGCACGCTAATCGGGCGGCAAGGCCGTCAAGGCACAAAAAAAGCTTCCGAAACGCTATAGCGCCGGAAGCTTTTTTATTACCTTATTTCGGCTGCTGAATCAGCTCAATCAGCACTCCGTTGCAATCACGGATAAACATCACCGCATCATCTCCCATGCGAACCTCATGCGCAATGTCCACGCCGTTCGCCACAAACCCTTCCTTCAGCGCATCCATATCGTCCGTCGCAAAAGCCACATGCTTCGTGCCGACGGTCTGAAGATCCGTGTTCGGCGTCAGTCGATCCTCCGGAATCTGTTTCGGCTCATCATACTCAAACAACTCAATCTGATAACCATCCTTCTCAATGAAACAGATCTTCGCTTTCAGAGGAGGACAGTAGCCATCATCCTTCACCAGTTCAAAACCGAGATTTTTTTTGTACCACTCCAGTGACTCCTGCATATTGTAAACGCTGATGCCGGTGTGGAGTACTTTTGTCACATTGCTCGCTGCCATGTCAATACTTCTCCTTTCCACTCTCATGCAATTTAGGCGTTTGCGAAACGCCACAAGCCGCATAAATACGGCATTGTTTCTTCTTAA
>JAJQFQ010000221.1 GCA_021201035.1 Clostridiales bacterium | reverse complement strand
TTAAAGGGCATGTGGAATTTACTCTTGCACTAGAATTTACTTTTTCAATTCAGCAATATAAATTCCACCGAACATATGTACAATCAGGCGCAACAATAAATCAGCCACTCACCGAAATGAGTGGCCGTATACAAAAAGCACTACAGAAGTTTTCTTTAAAGCATAAAATACATGAAACCTCATCCTGATCAGCCGGGCATCCTAATTTCCCGCCAGGATTGCGTCGATTTCCGCACTGCTCAGATTATACCCATAAAAAGTGGAATAAAAATCAGAAATATAACCGCGCATCACATCTTCCTCTATGACACCGGAAATACGCCATGCCGCCCAGACCGTCTCGAGGATACTCTCACATGTACCGTCTGCCCAATTCTGATAGCCGGCCGGATTCACGAGTACCTCATATTCTCCGGAAATCTGTGTCTGAACCAGATTTCCGTAAGGATCCAGAAAGCCGTCCGAATTGAAAGAACCGTCCGCGTTGTTAATATGCGGATACACAGTCCACAGCCCGTATTCTTCCGCTTTGGACGCCAGAATTCCATCTCTGGTATGCGCGTCTGCTGCAATGAGGTACGGGAAATTGTCAGTACCGAGAGCGTAACCCACCGTGTTCGTATCTCCGTATATATCTGTACCGCTGTAGGATCCCTCCAGATATTTCTGTCCCGAGGAATTGACCTTTGATGCCACCGTCCCGTTGACTGTCATCGTGCTGTAGGAACAAATCAAAGGCGTCACATATAAAACCTCCTTCGTCACTCCGTAAGAATTCGCCGTATTCGTAATGTTCGCACAAGACAGAGCAGATGAAATGATCTTCGTGGACAGACACGCCTTGTTTTCTATGTAAGCACATCCGGTACCAGACAACGTTGTATATGAATCATTAGACAGCGTATAAGTACAATTATCGTCCCAGCCCTTCACATAAAGAGTATACATCACAGTATCAGCCGTCGCATCACCGACAACACTCACAACATTATCCACCCACGACACATAGGAAGCTGCAATCTCGGGGGCATTACCGCCGCCCTCCGCACTGCGGTCGCCCAGAACCGTTCCCAACGTCGTCATGATCGTTTCAATATTGGATATGCTGTTTAATGTCGGAACAACCAGATAACTGATGCCGTTCTCCTTTAACGCGGCCACATCCGAATCGCTGAGACAAGTACTCCCGCTGGTCTCGATGACAATCTCCGGCTGAAGTGCAATGAGCTGCGCCAGCCCATCGCTGTCAAGCCCCGCTGAACCGTCGCCGCTCCATACAGCCGCAGCACCTGACATGTCGGAAAACACCTGATTCGAGGCTGCCAGAGAAGCGGTCTTCGCGTCAGTCGCCATCAGCGTATCGCCCGCGCCAAGCACAGAAAGCATAACAGCAATCGGTCCCGCCGCCGCGATGCTTCCGCTCTCCGAAAGCACCACATCCTCCCCGTAATCATCTGTTACCTGTTTGTCCGTTTCTACCGCCCCGGCAACCGCATCCTCTCCGCCGTCACCGGTTTCATTATCCACGCCGCTGTCCGTTTCTTCCGTCCCGGCCGTCACAGAAGCCGTCTCTGCGCTCTCGGAGGCATCTGTCGTTGTTCCTGAATCGCTGGCCGCGACAGAATCATCACCGGAACTGTCATACTCCGCCGCGTATCCGGACTCGCTGTCCGGGTTATCTGTATCCGAAACAATCCCCGCTTCCTCCACCTCTGACTGACGCTCGGAATCCTCATCCACCGTCACGTCCGGAAGAACATCATTCGTGTCTTCATTTTCCTCATCGTTTTCCGCCACCTCAAAAGGCGGCGTCATATCAATAAATCCTTCGTCCACTGCTCTGTATACCAGCTGCTCCAGCGTATCACTGTAACGACATCCGGCAAAAACAAATATCATGCAGAAAACCAGTACCGCAGCTGTTAATCTCTTAAAATACCTCATACGCTTCCCTCCTGTTTTCCTTTATTTCCGAATTCACATCCCTATGGTTTTCTATTTCATAATTGTGTCTGTTCTCTGCTATATTCAAAATGCAGCTTCTCTTCCTGTCTTTCTTTTCTGCACTTTCAATACAGCATAGAACCCGATATTCTCATCAGATTTTTGCCGGAGCCGCCGTAAGGACGGCTCCGGCTTCCGGCTTATTACTGTGCCGGTTCAGTTTTCAAAAGCTTATTTCCATGTTCCTATCCCGCTTCGCCCCCACTCAGCATCTGAACCAGAATAGCGGCTTCTCCGGTGGCGATCACTGCTCCCTGTGTCGTGATATCATCCTGACTCAGATTGGCGGCCTGTGTGTTCGTGCTGGTTGAATCCTCATAAACGCTGCCTGAGGTATCTCCCAGATACAGACTGCTGTCATCATCGTTATCTTCTGTACTGACTCCATCATTATTCTCATCCTGAGATTCTCCGTCCTGAGAACCCGCATCAGCTTCACCTTCATCGGACGCGTTGCCGCTTCCTTCCTCATTCGGGTTCGCATCTGTATCGGCATCTCCCTCATAGCCGGTATCATCCGCCTCACTGGTTGAGCTTCCGTCGGAGCCATCTTCGGCGTCATCCTCTGCAACGTCACTTTCCCCCGAATCGGAAGCGGAACTGCTGTAGGAAGCGCCGGATCCGGTACCGGATGAATCACCGCTCACAGCCTCCGATTCATCATAATGCCGTTCCGTCTCCGCGTCGTTCCGCTCATCCTGAGAGAAGATATCCTCGTCCTCTTCCTCGTACTCTTCCTCATTATCTACCAGCTGATCATCATCCGTGACTTCATCCATGTCCTGACTATACTCGATCTGCTGGAAAGCAAGGCTTTCTTTACATCCGGTCAGGCTCACCCTCATCAGTGCCGAAAGGACCAGTGCGATCATTCTTTTGTTGAACAACTTTCTCATCATCCGCACCCCTCTTTCCGCTCACAACCAAAACTGCTTCCAGAGATACCTGAAACCGCAGATCTTCCGGCAGGCTTTCCAGAAATTGTGATAGAACGTTACATAGCTGTCATACTCCTCCTCGCCGGGAGAAATGCCGCCGTAAGCCAGACGGGAAAAAATCTCACTCAGCTCCAGCCATGTCGGCCCGCCCTCATCGAGAAGAACCGTCTTATCCTTCAGATGCTCCGCCGATCTAACCGGAGAATCATACAGTGCCCCGCTGATCCCCATCCGTTTCATCTTCGACCGGAAGAGATGGTACATCAGGCGCACCTGCTCATCTCTGTCCTTTTCCGACAGTTTTTTTAACCGGATTTTGTGCCGCATCTGAAAGCGTGTGATCAGTCCGGCGACCACCGCCGCGATCACAACAATCAGAAGAATCAGCAAAACCGGATAATCCCGGATGGAATAACTGCCCAGCGTATTGGTAAAAATATTCTGATTCTGCCCGGTCAGCAGATCATCATTCAGGGAAGCGTCATCCTCCGGCGAGGAATCCTCCATTCCCTCTTCTTCTTCTTCCTGTTCATCATTGAGTTCATCGCTGTCTGTCTCATAATCATCCGGCGTATCGGCCATATTGCTGCGATCCAGAAGAACCGTCTTTTTGGATATCCCGACTCTTTCCAGCACTTCAATGGACACAACCCGGGTCACCAGCGTAATGTCCATCGTCGGCGGTTCCGTCGGCGCGATGATGCCGAACCAGACGCCTGCGGAAAGCGTGATCGCGAGAACCACCGCAACGACCGATGTTCCCATCA
Organism: Clostridiales bacterium; assembly: GCA_021201035.1. Taxonomy (GTDB): domain Bacteria; phylum Bacillota; class Clostridia; order Lachnospirales; family Lachnospiraceae; genus Eubacterium_I. The sequence goes on along the minus strand of JAJQFQ010000221.1, from coordinate 6,211 downwards.
GGGGAAGAAAGGCATGTTTTCGTGCATCCGCGTGGATGATCTGATGCCGGTAACGGGTATAGAGGAACTGCACCCCCGCCGCCAACAGAAACACTGCCAGCGCCCAGACGGAAAAATCATACAGGCATACACAGATCCAGGCATGTGTAATCGCACCTGCTATCGCAAAAATGCCGCTGCCCAGACGCGTGCGGCTCGCCGCATACGCCAGTATCGCGATCACGATCACGATCAGTATACATGTCCCCCAGTTCGCCTCAATGACATCCGTCTCCAGAAGAGAAAAGCCCATCCGATAGCAAACCACCACCAGCACGGCAGCGATTCCGATCAGAACCGGTATCCCGATCAGCTTCGTCCGGCTGCTGTAGCAGACCAGAAACAATGCGACCAGTACAATCGCTGTCACAACAATGAACATCCCGTAGGAGGTATGCATCCGATCCGTCAGCTTAAATCCCTGCAGCACATTCACCGTCAGCGCCACTGCCGCCACAAGACAGAGGATAAACTCCGGAACCGCATGGATGATATATCGTTTGATCATGCCAGTTCCCCTCCTTCCAGCTGTTCCGGATCCGTGTAAGCAAACCAGGGGATCCGGTAAGCATCCAGGCTACGAAGCGGAGCAACCGCTTCAGCCTCCTCCAGTTCGCTCAGCCCCTTCGGCAGCACAAGCATCAGAGACGGATATCTGCCCCGCAGATGAATGCGGATCAGAAGTTCAATGATCTCCGTGGTAACCTCCGACGTCACAAGCGCCACATTATTTTTCCCATATAAATCTACAGAAGACCGATGAAGCAGCTGTTCCACCGGATACTGTTCTTTGTCAAATGTTATTTTAGGCAGATCCGTCGCCATCCGGTCAATCTCCGCCTCTTTCCGAAACGTACAGGATTTTGCCATGCCGTCCCGGTCAAAGTAAAAAATCTCGTGATCCAGATGCTGCCGCAAAGCATAACCGCAAAGTGCACACGCGCCTTCCACCAGTCCGTCATAGAGATCCATCCGAACCTCACTGTCCTCCCGGCTGCTGTACAGATCCAGAATCACCGCCAGACCCGTCATGCCGATGGTCACCATCTGTTTTGCCATATAATCAGATGTATGCGCGGACAGCTTCCAGTGGATGGTCTTGATCGGATCTCCCTGTTCGTATTCACGGACGCCGGTATAATCCATGCCGTCCCGCTCCGAACTCTGGCGCGACATGGGGTTCTCATTGTTCACCTGATGAGACATCGGAAAACGAACCAGCTTCCACACATGCGGCAGCACCTGCACCTCATGCTCCGCACCGCCTTCACCGTCTCTCTGAAACAACCCCATCAGATCACCTATTTTCAGCTTCTGAACAGATACCGTATACGTACCGATATGTGTAAACCGGACATCCATGTCCAGCTGCCGCCGTTCAAAAGGCACCAGCGCCATCTCCGTGTCCAACGTACTGTCCGTTCCACCGAACAGATCGGAGAGACGCAGCGTCACCTTCACTGAAGGGAATACCAGCGGACCTTTGTTATGCAAGGCCAGGCCAAAGCTTTGCCGGTCGCCGCGTCTGCAGATGGCGGCTTTGCCGCCCTCCTCCCACTCCAGACTCCGTCTCAGCGCCGCCAGATACAATCCCGAGATCAGCGTCAGAAACAGAAACACCAGAATCGGAAAATATCCGGCCGGACTTGCCAGAAACAACGGCGGCAGCAGACAAAACAGCAATGCGATCACCCAAAGCACGGGCGCTTTGATTTTATTCAGAACATTTTTTACCCGTTTCACTTCGTCTCTCCCGTGGGCACAGCCACGCTCTGCAGAACACTATTCACCACGTCCTTCTGTGATTTTCCGGCCACAGTCGCCTCATGTGTCAAAGTGATGCGGTGCGCCAGAATATGCGGTGCCAGATACTGAATATCGTCCGGCGTCACATATTCCCTGCCGTGCATCATGGCGTAAACCCGCGACGCGTTTACCAGGAAAATACCGCCGCGCGGGGAAGATCCCAGCACAGTATCCGCGCTGGTACGGGTCGCTGCCACGATCTCGGCAATATAAGTCGCCAGCATCGGCGCCACATACACGCGCCGCGCGAGAGCCGTCAGGTCTCTCACCTCCTGCTTTCCGACTACGGGCTGAATATTTTTCTTCTGTTCCTTCGACATCAGAATGACTTTCGCCTCTTCCTGCAGATCCAGATATCCCACGGACATTTTTAATAAGAAACGATCCAACTGCGCGTCAGGCAGCGGATAGGTACCGAAGGACTCGATCGGGTTCTGTGTCGCCATTACGAGGAACGGCTCCTCCAGCGGATAGGTTTTGCTGTCCACGGTCACCTGCTTCTCCTCCATCGCCTCCAGCAACGCCGCCTGCGTCTTCGCTGAGGCACGGTTGATCTCATCCGCCAGGACAAGGTTGCTCATCACGCCGCCGGGGCGGAACTCAAATTCGCCGGATTTCTGATTGTAAACGGAAAAACCGCACACATCCGACGGCATCAGATCCGGTGTAAACTGGATTCTGGAGAAACCGCAGTCCACGCTTTTCGCCACGGCGGACACCAGACTGGTCTTGCCCACGCCCGGCACATCCTCCAGCAGCACATGTCCCTCAGCCAGGAGCGCCAGAACCACCAGTTCAACAGCCTCCTGTTTTCCGAGAATGACTGTACCGACATTGTCCACGATTTTCTTTACGCTGGCAGCGGCCTCCTTCGCCTCACCGGCTGTCAGATTTTGTTCGATGATTTTTTCCTCCATAGTAGTTATGATCCTCCTGTGTCATGAATGACATTTGTCATCGTAATTACTGATTTATGTTTATGATTGACGTTCCATCGATGTAAAGATGGATTTCTGCTTCCGAATGATCCAGATCAGCAGAGGTACCGCCAGCAGGCTGATGATATTTCCCAGCGGGATCTGGTATTCATTGATATAAGTAAAGCTGCGCACGAGATTGGAACACATGAGTATGATTCCTCCCCAGACAGCGGACGTCCAGAGCAGATCGCGGAAATCCGCGCCGTAAATATATCTGCACATCAGTGGCACCACAGTCGCCAGCATACCGACATTGCCGGCATGAATCATCGCCGTCGCCGTCAGAACGCCGCCCGCGAAGATCCCGTAAAAACGCATGAAATTCGCCTTTATGCCCACCGCGTAGGCGTCATCGTCCTCAAAGCTGACCATATTATAGGAAAAACGCATCAGCAGCAGCGGGACGACCGCAATCACCGCCACCAGAACCAGAATGCCCAGATCCTGGAAGCTGTCAAAATAATCCTGGCTGTTCTGGGAAAACTCCTGATACAGCGTCAGGGTATCCGTATCCATGTTCGACCTTACATAATTCATGATCGTATTAAACAGGCGGTTCACAATCGTTCCGACTATCAGCAGATCCGCCACATTGAAGCGCTTGCCGCCCACAATTTTAGAAGCACCCATGATCACAAGAAGAACGCCGATGGAGATATCGTAACTCAGGAGGTAGCGCTCCTTCGCCATATTGTAAGCTTCCTCCGCATAAAGAAGAATCAGGATCATCTGCGCCATCTGTACCCCGGAGGATACGCCCAGCATGGTCGGAACCGCCATCGGATTGCGCATGGCCGTCTGGTATACGGTACCGGAAAGAGTCAGCACCGCTCCCGCCACAAACATCAGCAGCAGATTGGACAGCTTACTTACCACCGCGGCATAACCGCTTCCAAGCTCCGCCATGATTTCATTCTGCAACTGAGACGCCATCTGCGATTTCAGATCGGCCGAGGTTGTCAGCAGCGTAAACCGGTAACGGAAAAAAGCCAGCAGACTTTTCCCGACAAAGACCGGATTGTACGGAACCAGCCCCCGGCCACGTACACACAAATACACAACAGCCAGCACCGCAAAGATAACAACCATCATGATTTTCCATTTTCTTTTCTTTTTTCGCTCCGCAGCACGCGTGGCGCGAATCTGCTCAAGACCAGTCGGCATGTCTGTTCCTCCTGTAAAAAATGATGAAAAACGCGGAGAGGATGCTGCAGACCACGCCCGTATACATATTGAACCGGCTCAGCTGCGCGGTCATATAACACACATCGTAAACCAGAAGCGTTGTAATGCCGCCCAGAAACGCGGAAGCAGGTACCAGCTTTTTAAAATCCGGTCCCACCAGATACCGCGCAAAGTGAGGCATTAAAAATCCCACCATGGATACCGTTCCGCAAAAAGCCAGAACCACCGCTGATAAAATCGTGCACAACACGATCAGCGCGTTCCGATATCGCGTCACATTGATTCCCATCGCTCTCGCCTCCGCTTCACCGAACACGATAATATTAATCTTGCCGGCCAGCGCAAAAATAACAATGCTGCAAACCAGAATCGGCGCTGCCATGAGCAAAAGCTCAGACCAGGCAAAGGTCTCCCCAATATAACTCCCGCCGATCAGCGTATTGACCGCGGAGGCTGTTGTCTCATCCCCGTAAGTGCTGACATAATACTGAACCAGCTGACCCAGTTCATTGATCAGCGTTGAAAAAACAGATCCCGCAAGCAGCAATGCCACAGTAGAAATCCTGCCGCGTCCCGCCGCCATGGAGATTGCCAGTATGATAGCGACGCCCAGAAAACAACCCGCCAGAATGCATAGCTGCTGGGCAGACCGCTGAAAGATATTCATAGAATAATACCATGCGATGACTTCATTTCCCGTCACGGCGGAGACCACGTATAGGTCGCCCCGACTGCCGTCGCATCGTATATGAACAATATGTAAACCAGCCCTCCGAGCGTACCGCCCGCATTAACGCCCATCGTAGTCGGCGATGCCATCGGATTCTGGAAGAGCCCCTGATAAACCGCTCCGGTCACCGACATGGCATAGCCTGCGATGACGGCGACAAGGACGGAACAAAGAATCGCTCCGAATGACGCACTGCCTCCGGCCGTGATAAACTCCACCAGGGCATTGATCCAGTAAATCACCAGTTCCCGGTATTCCGCCAACGAATAAGTGAACTGCGGAAGATGAACTCCCTGTGTCAGTCCGTCAAAAAATCCCGAGATAATTCCATACGGGAGCAGACAAAGAGACAGAAGCAGAATCACCGCAAGTGCGATCACAAGCATCACAATCCGCCGGCTTCCCGCCGACATGGTATGGTGTGCCTTTTCATCGCTCTGGTAAAGAGTTCCCATCTCCTCTTCCATGCGAAGCTGAATTTTCTGCTCCATGTCCTGCTTCCGAGTCTGGCTTACATTATTTTTATCCTTACTACTTATACCCATGGGTCATTCTTACCCTCCCATCGGATTTTTAAATGTACAGTAACTATATCACGCTGCAAAATCAGGTAATTCGCACGTCGTATTTCTGTTTCTGCCGGTTGGCATAAACCATATCCATGTAACCGGTTCCCGTCTGGCTTGAAATCAGATTCCGTGACTTCGCCGCGTGTTCAGGCGCTCCGGACATCGTGAGCATGGCGCCCGGTGTCTGAATCGTACCTCCGACCAATGCCGCCTGCGGCATATAGGATGCGCCCGCCTGTGCCGACATACCCGCGGCTCCTGCCATCGGTATGCCCGCAGCCGCTCCCGGTGTGCCTGCAGTCCCCGCTCCGCCCGTCGAACCGCTTGCAGAAGCCGTCATTCCGGGCATGCCGGGTACTCCCGCTCCGCCGGCCGCACCTCCGTACATGCCCACGGTTCCCGCTCCGCCCGGTGTGCTCAGACCCGCCATGTGAACCGCAGCCATAGAACTCGGCATACCCGCAACCGCGGTCCGCGTCGTCTGATTCAGCGTCAGCGACCCGAAAGCCAGATTATCCACAGCCAGTGTCAGCGAATTCACCGGATTCGAAGTAAAAAACGGCTCAATCGAGGACGGCGTTGTCAATCCGAGATAATTAAACGGCTTGATCGATGCCTGGCGGAGACGCTCCGCCTCCATCGCTGCCGCGAGCGCAGCCGCCCTCGCAGCCTCCTCCTCGACAGTCTGCTGTTTCACACTTTTAATATTATGCTCGGCGAGCTTCATCTCCGGCGTGTGAACCGTGCCCCCGGCGGGGCGTTCCATTGCCTTCTCGACAGCTTCCGTCTCTTCTTTTTTCCGTTTCTTCGCAAAGATACCGGTCATCTTCCGGTTTGACTTTTTGCGGAGAGCCTTTTCCTTCTTTTTGGCGTCCTCCTGCTCCCATGCGTCGCGAACCATC
>JAJQFQ010000142.1 GCA_021201035.1 Clostridiales bacterium | reverse complement strand
GTGGGAGATATCGACCGGGGCGGGGTATTTGCCCAGCTGTACGGCACGATGATGCTGCTTGAGGATGAGGAACGTGATCAGGTGAAAGGACTTGTGATCAATAAATTCCGCGGAGATAAAACGATACTGGATCCGGGCATCCGGATGCTGGAGGAACTGTGCAAAAAAGAAGTTGTGGGGGTCGTGCCCTACATGGATGTCGATCTGGAGGATGAGGATAGTCTCTCGGAGCGTTTTGACAGAAAACAGAAAATGTCGCTTGTCGATATAGCAGTAATCCGGTTCCCGCGGATATCCAATTTCACGGATTTTAATATTTTTGACAGTATCGAGGGTGTTTCGGTGCGGTACGTAAAACAGCCATCGCAGCTGAAAAATCCCGATTTGATTTTTTTGCCGGGGACAAAAAACACGATGCGGGATTTGCTCTGGATGCGTCAGTCCGGTCTGGAGGCCGCCGTTCTGAAAGCAAAGGAGGCAGGAACGGTGATCTTCGGTATTTGCGGCGGTTATCAGATGCTGGGACGGTCGGTTTCCGATCCGGATGGTGTGGAAGAGGGCGGCACGATACGTGGTATGGGGCTGCTTGCCATGGATACGGTGTTTGCCGGCGAGAAGACCAGAACCAGAGTGGAGGGGACTTTCGGCAGAATCGGCGGCGTGTTGGAAAGCCTGTCCGGCATATCGTTAAGCGGTTATGAGATCCATATGGGACAGAGCAGGTTTGCCGGTGGGCCTGAGGATACAACGGCATTATACTCTCTGGCAGATATTACGGATCGTGTTTCCGGTATACAAAAGTCAGACGGGGCATGCTGCGGCAATGTGTACGGCACATATATTCATGGGATTTTCGACCGGGAGGATGTCGTGCGGCGCATGGTGCTGGCATTGGCGGCACGGCATGGGATTGACGGAAATACGGGAGAAGATAACTGCAGGCAGAGTGAAGATACCGTATTTCAGTTTGAAGCCATGGATTATGCGGAGTACAAAGAGCAGCAGTATGATAAACTGGCGGAAGTTTTGCGGCAGCATCTGGATATGGAACGTATTTACGAAGTTTTAAATGCAGGGGTTTAGAAATCATGACAGTACAATATGAAAACATATTGCCGATGGAAATCGAGAAAAGAAGCTTTGAGATTATTTCGGAGGAGCTTGCCGGACGGGGCATCCGTCCGGATCCTGAGCTTGAGCCGGTGATCAAGCGCGTGATTCATACGACCGCTGATTTTGAATACGCAAAAACCCTGACGTTCTCCCCGGATGCCGTTGCTCATGCCATGCGGGCAATCCGCGCCGGTGCGTGTGTCGTGACGGATACCCGCATGGCCATGTCCGGAATTAATAAAAAAGCTCTGGCAAAATACGGCGGCAGGGTCTATAATTTTATTTCAGATGAGGACGTTGCGGAGATTGCAAAGAAAAATGGTACGACGCGCTCTGCCGTCTGTATGGACAAGGCCGCGAAACTGGATGTGCCACTGATCTTTGCGATCGGGAACGCACCGACGGCGCTGATCCGCCTGTATGAACTGATGCAGGAGGGAAGAATCCGGCCGGAGTTAGTTATCGGAGTGCCTGTGGGATTTGTGAATGTCGAGTATGCCAAAGAACTGATCCTGAATACGGATGTTCCGTACATAGTTGCCCGGGGCAGGAAAGGCGGCAGTAATGTGGCGGCTGCGATCTGCAACGCGATTTTATACCGGATGGATGAGACGCGCGGGAGGTAATTTTGTTTATGAACAGGAATGTTAATATTATAGAAGACCTGGATGGAAACCAGATCGTGCTTATCAATGATATTCTTTTTAAAAGCAAACGAAATGTAAATTGGAATGATGTAGAAGCTTATTTGAAACAGTATGTTGGAGAATTTTTTACAATTGCCGCAACCAACGAGATTGTGTACATTGGAGCAGATCTTCCGGACGAATATACACATTCTAATTATACCCGTATCCTGAAAGGCGCTAATGCGAAGGCAAAGGCAAATGCCGTACAAGGTTTACCGGAGATGATACAAATTGCATCCGGAAGATGTTATGAGGAAAATAAAAAAGAAAAGCATCAGGCAGATGCCCGTTTTGGCTGGTATCGTTACGAATCGCGGCTGGCATTGCCTGTATATGGAAAATCAGGGGAGCTTGAGAGGTATAATGTATTTCATGTAGCCAGGCTTTTTCGGCATAATAAAGATGGAAAAATGTATTTATACGATATTATGAACATAAAAAAAGAAACGAGCAAGCTTTTCCGGTCATCAGACCTTACTCAGTAGGAAAACCCGTTTCCTTTGTTAAAAGTATACGCTTCAAGTACAGAATTGTCAATAGACAGATGTGCTTTTACACATGGTGTTGTCCGCGTCAGCGGATATGTCCGTTTACATATGGATGAGACGCGCGGGAGGTAATTATGTCTTATCACAAAAGAAAGCGGGGAACAGGTATTGGGGAGATCATATATGAGATGAAACATGTGCTGATCGGTGTGCTCTGCCTGATCGTCATCCTGCTGTTGATTGTGGCGGTGACAAGGCATAATACTTCAGCGTCTGTGCGGACATCAGCGGAGATATCGGAGGAGAGCATCGAGGCACATACGCCAGATTACGAGGTAGATCTTTTGACGGTTAATGAATATTCCAGACCGGGAATCTCCCTGGAGGAGGTCAACGGCATTGTGATTCATTATACGGCGAATCCGGGTACCTCGGCCGAAGCAAACCGGGATTATTTCGAGGGACTGAAGGATTCTCATGTGACGAAGGCGAGCGCACATTTTATTGTGGGTCTGGAGGGTGAGATCGTGCAGTGCATTCCGACGGCGGAGATCACCTACGCGTCCAATGACAGAAACAGCGATACTCTGTCGATTGAGTGCTGTTATGAGAATGAGGACGGTTCCTTTAATCAGGAAACCTATGACTCAGTCATTCTTCTGACGGCGTGGCTCTGCGCGAAGTTCGGATTGACGTCGGATGATGTGATCCGGCATTATGATATCACCGGGAAAATGTGTCCGGTTTATTATGTGGAGAATCCGGATGCTTGGGAGCAGTTTAAAGAGGACGTGGATGCGTATCTGGCATCTATGTAAAGAAAAGAAGAGGTATGCGATGCAGTACGTGAGCCATTATAAGTCCCCGATGGGAGACATTCTTCTGGCGGCGGATGAGATCGGCCTGACCGGATTATGGTTCGAAGGACAGAAATATTTTGCTCTTCATCTGGATGAGGAAGCAGAAGAACAGGAAACTGTTCTTTTAGAACAGACAAAGCGGTGGCTTACGGTTTACTTTTCCGGAAGAGAACCGGATTTTACCGTGCCGGTTCACTTACGGGGGACAGCGTTTCAGAAGACGGTATGGAAGATCCTGTGTTCCATACCATATGGACAAACGATGACTTACGGAGCGATCGCGAAGGAGATCGCGGCACGAGAGAATCTGCTGCAGATGTCTGCGCAGGCGGTAGGCGGAGCGGTCGGACATAATCCCGTTTCTATCGTAGTTCCCTGTCACCGGGTGGTGGGGGCGAACGGCAGTCTGACGGGCTATGCGGGCGGTATTGAGAAGAAGGTGCAGCTGCTGACGCTGGAGAAGGCGGATATGACGGGGTTTTTTGTCCCGAAGAAGAGTACGGCTCCGTAAAGCCGCCGGATATAAAAATATGGTACTGCGTCAGCAGTCATTTCCGTTTGGCGATGGAATATGACTTTGCAAAGCAGATAAAAAACAGGGAACGATATGGCGCAGAGATTCAGACAGATGATAGGAATCGTGCTGTGGCGGAAAGAGACAGAATATATGACAGTAAAAGAAATATATGCACAGATCTGTACCGGGAGCGATCTGCGGGCCAATCTGATCGAATTAAAAAAACAGATGAAAGAAACGGACAGGCAGGATCAGTTCCGGGAGATCTGTGAAGGCCGCTATGATGTGATCATGAAGTGCCTGGCGGATGACGATCCGAAGGTGCGGAAAAACGCGGCTGCCGTTCTCGGCCTGTTGAGGGTTCAGGAAGCGCTGGAAGTCCTGATGGACGCCTGGGAGGCGGAGGATACTTTGTTTGTCCGGGCAGAGTACATCCTTGCCATGGCTGAGTTGGACTGTGAGTCCTGTCTGGATGTGTTTCACCGGCGGCTGGATGAGCCTCGTTCCTATGAAGCGCCGGAGAATGAAAGAAAACATGTCCGGGCGGAAATGGCTGCTTTGCAGGAGCTGATTTTAAAAAACGAGGGAGCAAAAATGCATGTTTTTTCCGGCTTTCACCGGACGAATGAGGTGATTTTGACAACTCTGCCTGCTTTCCGGGAAGCGCTGGCGGCTGATATACCTTTTCACAAGATGATGTTGAAAAGCGGTGTGAGGACAATGGTCAGCGATATGAGCGTCGTACAGACCGGCCGGCTCTGGCAGGAGATGCTGTTTGTGCTGCATGGTAAAAAGAGTTTTTCGGCGGATCCGGAGATATTAGCCGCGGATTTGAAAGAAACGGATCTGTTCGGGATACTCACGGAAAATCATAAGGGCGAGCCTCCTTTTTATTTTCGGGTCGGGGTAACGGGAGCGATGCCGAAGGAAGAGACAGGTGCCTTTGCGAAAAAAAACGCTGCGGCCATAGAGCGCGCGTACGATGGGATGCTTGTCAATTCTGTGTCAGATTATGAGGCGGAGATTCGTCTGGCTGTGGGCAGGGAAGGGAACGTAACGCCGTTTCTGAAGCTTTTTACACTGCCGGATCATCGTTTCAGTTATCGAAAGTATTCTGTTGCAGCGGGCATGCGTCCGCAGACGGCGGCAGGTATTATGGCGTTGGCAAAACCCTGGCTGAAGGAATATGCTCAGGTGCTGGATCCTTTCTGCGGCGTGGGAACACTTCTGGTGGAACGAAGGTATGCCGGCCCGGTTCGCAGCGCGTACGGAATCGACATTTACGGTGAGGCGATACAGAAAGCCCGTGCGAACACGAAGCTGACCGGTATGCCGGTGAATTATATCAACCGGGATTACTTTGATTTTACACATGAGTATCTGTTTGATGAGATTGTGACAGATATGCCTGTCATGTCCGGAGACAGGTCGCAGACAGATGCGCTGTACCGGAGATTTTTTGAAAGGTCGGCGGAGGTTCTGTCCGGGCGGGGGCGTGTATTCTGCTATTCGCGTGAGATGGGAATGATGAAAAAATATCTGCGGATTTCGGGGCGTTTCCGGCTGCTGGCAGAGTTTTGTATTCTTGAAAAAAGCGGAACATATCTTTTTGTTCTGGAGAAAAAGTGAATGAATTTTAACGATTAAGAACAGGTCGAAATATTCACTGCCGAAATCATATAAAAATGATGAAAAGGCACAAAATAAGCAACCAATACGTTGGTAAGAGGGAATGTACCTATGAGAAAGAAAACTGTTTTGCGGGTGATAACAATGTGTACAGTTTCTATGTTTCTGCTATCCGGCTGCGGAGGACAGAAAACGGATACGGCGGGTTCTTCCGCAGTCTCCGGAGAAGGGACATCTGCCGGGCAGGCTGGAACCGGTCAGGAAACGGATGAACATAATACGGATGGAGACGACCCGGCATTGACAGAAATCACGGGTAGTATACCAGATACGGTGACAAAGACAGTCACGATCACGGCGACAGGAGATTGTACGCTGGGCGTGACGCAGACGCAGAGCTATGATGGATCCTTTGACGCTTACTATGATTCCTACGGGGAGGACTATTTCTTTGACGGCGTCCGTGATATTTTTGAGGAGGATGACCTGACGCTCGTGAATCTGGAATGTGTTCTGTCCACGGCGACGGAGCGGGTGGAAAAGACATTTAATCTGAAGGGATCACCGGAATATGTGGGAATCCTGACAGGTAGTTCGGTGGAGGCCTGTTCGATGGGTAATAACCACACCTATGATTACGGAGAGGAAGGATTTCAGGAGACAGAAAGTGTTCTGGAAGAGGCTGGGATTACCTATGCTTACTCAGGGCAGTCTGGTATGTATGTCACGGATGACGGCGTGAAGGTCGGTGTCGTCTCGGCCAGTCTGCTGTCCCAGTCCCAGGAAAAGCTGGATACCATGGAAGAGGAGATTCAATCACTGCGGGATGACGGGGCTGAACTGGTCATCGCCTGCTGCCATTGGGGGATTGAGCGGGAATATTATCCGAATGACTATCAGCAGGAGACAGCGCACAGTCTGATCGACGCGGGCGCAGATCTTGTGATCGGCAACCATCCGCATGTGCTGCAGGGGGTTGAGATTTATGAGGGAAAGGTAATCTGCTACAGTCTGGGTAATTTCTGCTTCGGTGGGAATAAAAATCCCTCGGATAAGAATACGATGATTTATCAGCAGACGTTTACGATCGTGGATGGCGAGGTGCAGACGGATGTGACGGATGCCGCTGTTATTCCCTGTCGTCTGAGTTCGACAGGCAGTTATAATGATTATCAGCCGACCGTGGCTTCCGGTGATACGAAGCAGACGATCATAGATCTGGTGAATGAGTATTCGGAACCGCTCGGCGGAGTCTCTTTTGATGAAGACGGGACTCTTATGACAGACGATTTCTCAGAAGAGTAAAGAAAAAGGAAGGAGATAAAAATTCATGAAAAAAGTAGAGGATTATGTGAGAAGCATTCCGGACTTTCCGGAGCCGGGAATTATATTCCGTGATATTACATCGGTCATTCAGGATCCGGAGGGCTTTGCACTGGCCATTAACGGGATGGAAGCGTTTCTGGAGGACGTTGATTTTGATGTGGTAGCCGGAGCAGAGTCACGCGGTTTTGTGTTCGGGGCGCCGATCGCGAAGGATTTCGGCAAGGGATTTGTGCTGGTTCGAAAAAAGGGCAAGCTTCCTTGTGAGACAATTTCGCAGGAGTATGAACTGGAGTACGGCACGGATGAGGTGGAGATCCATAAGGACGCCATACGTCCGGGACAGAAGGTAGTGCTTGTGGATGATCTGATGGCGACCGGAGGTACGATTGAGGCCAGTATTAAACTGGTGGAAGCGCTCGGCGGCGAGGTTGTCAAGGTTCTTTTTCTGATGGAATTGGCAGGATTGAAGGGCAGAGAGCGGCTGCAGGGCTATGATGTGGATTCCGTCATTATCTATCCCGGAAAATGACATGATACCAGGGTCAAAAGGAAAAGGGACATTGTCAACCGGGGGTTGAATTGTCCCTTTTTTTGATGGAATATACTGTTGAAAATTACGGAAGAATAAAGTAGAATACCTGCAATCATGAAATGAAATCGTAATGAATCCCGAATCATATTCCGCCGGCAGGGTTTCATTTATTTCCTTTTGGAGTACGGACCTGAAGAAAAAGGAGGCAGATTTGAATGGCAGAAAATAAAGCATGGGAACGTCTTAATAAACTGTTGGATGACAGCAGTTTTGTGGAATTGGGTGCTTATGTATCCGCGCGCAGCACGGATTTTTCTCTGAAAAATCAGGCTGAACCGTCTGACGGCGTCATCACGGGTTACGGTCAGATCGGGGGTATCCCGGTGTTTGTTTACAGTCAGAACCGGGCGGTTTTAAACGGTACGATGGGCGAGATGCATGCAAAGAAGATTGCGGATTTATATGACAAAGCGATGCGGAGCAGGACTCCGGTGATCGGCCTGATCGATTGCGGCGGTTTTCGCCTGGAAGAGTCGGTGGATGCGCTGGACGGTTTCGGCGGCATCCTCGCGAAGCAGATGGAAAGCGCAGAAAAGCTGCTGACGATCAGCGGGGTGTTCGGCGTCTGCGCCGGCGGCATGACGATGATTCCAGCCATGAGTGATTTTACATTTATGACGGCGTCGGCGGATATGTTTGTGAATGCACCCCATACAATTACGGATAATACTGTGATGGCCCGGGAATTCGCAGCTTCCGATTTTCAGAATACGGTTTCCGGTCGGGCGGAGGTGCTGGAGACAGAGGATGAGGTGATTGCTAAGATCCGTTTGCTGGTGTCACTTTTCGAGGATGCGGTATACGGATGCTGCGATATGGCAGAATTGAATCGTTATGTCGCCTCCGGAAAAATTGTTGAAAATACAGATACGCGGGCCTTGCTGCGGGAGTGCGGAGATTTCGGTGAGTTCACGGAGATACGTCCCGGATATTGCCCGGAGATGGTGACGGGATTTTTGAAACTGAACGGTATCCTGACCGGTGTGGCAGGCAATGCGGGGAATCTGTTTGATGAGCAGGGTAATGTCATACAGGAGCTGCCGAAGGGATTGACGGCCGGCGGTTGTAAAAAAGCGGCGGATTTTCTGACGTTCTGTTCGAAAATGTCTCTTCCGGTGCTTACGGTTTCCACGGCGGAGGGGTTTGCCGCGCTGGAGGAAACGGAACGAAGCCTGCCGGAATCTCTGGCAGAGATGATGCGGGCACTGGCGGGACTTTCCGAAGCGAGGGTAAATCTGATCATCGGTGATACGTACGGCAGTGCCTATGTGGCGATGAATACAAAGCCGTTGAAAACCGGTTCCTGCATGACGATTGCCTGGGACTGTGTGAAGGTCGGCATGATGCAGGCGGAGAAGGCGGCGAATATCCTGTTTTCACAGGATGCGTCCCAGGATCAGCAGGCGGTAGTCTATGAGTCCAGACAGAATTCCGTCCGTTCAGCGGCGGCGCACGGCCTGATTGACAGCGTGATTGAACCGAAGGATACCAGAAAACATCTGATTATGGCATTTTCCATGCTGTAAAAAAGAATGCGTCCTGGCGCATGAACGGCTGCACAGCAAAACAACGAAACAGTATGGAAGATAAGGTTATGGGATGGAGATGATAGAATGAGAAAGAAAAAAAACATATGTTTTGCCCTGCTGCCGGGAGCCGCATTGTTTTTCACTCCGGTTAATGTTTTTGCAGCAGAGCAGAGCATGGGGGAAAAGATGTCGGCAGCGGTACAGAATACGATTCTGGGTATCGGTACCGTGTTTATCATGCTGATCATAATCTCCTTGATCATTTATTGTTTCCGGTTCATTCCGAAACTGACGGAACGATCGGGACAGTCCAAACAACAGAAGTCAGATTCGAGACGTGCTGATGCGGCGGAAAAACAGGAGACTGCGGATGACGTCACATCGGATATATTGCGATCCAGAGCAGAGGTTCCTGCCGGGAATAAATCAGACCCGGTCACAGAACCCGCGCCGATGATTTCCGGTTCCGCAGATGGATCGGATATAATTGATCCGGAACTGGTTGCGGTTATCGCGGCGGCGATTGCGGCGAGTGAGCAGATTCCTTTGGATGGGTTTGTCGTGAGGACAATTCGAAAACGGAAAAGCTTTATTTAAACAGGAGGATGGCGAAGATGAAGAGTTATACGATTACAGTAAACGGGAATGTGTATGATGTGACGGTGGAGGAGAAGACAGGAGCGGTGGTTCAGGGTATTCCGGCGCCGGCAGCACCGGTTGTTTCGGCTCCTGCTTCGGGTATGGCTCCGGCAGCAGCCGCAGCTTCCCCGGTGCCGGTTTCCGCACCGGCACCGGCAACGGCGGCGGGAGCGATTGCAATTACAGCCGGTGCAGCCGGCAAGGTGGTTGATATCGTGGCTTCGGCCGGAGCATCCGTGTCAAAGGGTGATCCGGTGGTTATTCTGGAGGTTATGAAGATGGAAACCCCCGTCGTTGCTCCGGAGGACGGAACACTGGCAACTATCGATGTGTCAAAGGGACAGTCTGTCGCAGCCGGCGAGGTGTTGGCGACAATGAACTAATGTATGGGCAGTTTGTATCATAGGGGGGTCAAAAGCCTTTACTAATGATGATACTTACGGATTGTTCCGCACTTCGTGCTGCTCTGCATAAGTTCGATGACGAAAATCAAAGATTTTCTATCTCACTTATCCCACAATCCTCAAAACATTCGGAATCCGCTAAATTTGACCAAAAA
>JAJQFQ010000185.1:7716-10191 GCA_021201035.1 Clostridiales bacterium | reverse complement strand
CCTATGTTTTACAGGAAATTCCCGCTATCAGTTATCGCATGGTCTGGTGGAATGCGCTTTTCGGATGGGGACTTGGCTGTATTATTACATGGGTACATTTTTTCAGAGGGAAATGGAAAAGAAATGTCGGCTGATCGTAAGCATCATAGCGCTTATTATTTATTTTAAAATATTTATTTGCTGAACGGCTTTTATTCGGCCATCCGCTTTGCTGGGAATAATCTTAATTCATAGAAATTTTACAAATAAGGTATTGACTTTTTCGAAAAACGGCCTGCGCCGGTTAATATATTCTAACGATTCTGCGCCCGCTGTTCCCGGTGCTCCTGTTTCTCCTCTGCGGGTCAGCGGCGTAGAAGTTTCCATCCTTCCCACTGGCTACAGCGGGACAGCCTATAAAAAAAGCTTAGAAGAAAAAACCGATTAGTATTTGCTGTAATCAAGGGAGTATGAAAAAAAGCATCAGCATCATAAAATGGGCGAATCTTTTTCAGATTAATCCGTTATTTTTCCCACTCTTCAATCACACATGTATGCTTTTTTTCTTCATCACCTTTATGATAGTTTACGCCAACCAATAACATCGTCCCCGAATAATCTTCCAGTCTATCCATATAGTGCCGGGATTTAATTTGTTCAATGGCGCCCTCGGCATCATTCTTCCATTTCAGCTCAATAATTAATAGCGGTTTTTCAGAAGTTTGCCTCGGCAGGAAGACAAGATCCGCATATCCATTACCACCCGGCAGTTCATCAAAAATAATATAATCATTAACAGCCGAAAAATATGCAAGACGAATCACGCATCTCAAAGAATTCTCATCATTATATTTCAGAATAGATGCATTTCGCATATGTGCTTTTTCAATACCCTCCGCAACCTTCTCTGCTTCAAGATTCAATGTCGCCTGTAAGAGTTGTTCAGAAGCTGCGAGTGTCTCAATGACCGGTTCCCAATCTGTATGACTGATTGCCTGTTCAAAAGCCCCCGCACTTCCTCATTCGGAATGTATACCTCTTTATGCACACTGTCATAAGCCAGATATCCCAGATGAATCAAAACGGTCAGCACATCATCCCGTTTTTTAAAACTGGTCATATCATTCTGAAAACTGCTGATATCGACTTTACACCTTTCTCCTGCCAACAACTGCACAGCCGCTCTCTGCAATCCGTCAAAATCCAGACATATATATGACTGAAGGTCATCAAAAGCAATCGTATTTGACCAATAACTCCCGAATTCGCCGTCAAACATCGCATTTGTAACTGAATTCGGACAGTAAATATGCTGACTTTTCGGAAAAGAATACCCATCATACCACTGCCGTGTCCGTTCAAAATCCATCTCATACTTTCGGCATAATTGTCTGACTTCATCCTCTGTGAATCCTATATATTGAGCCATCGCTTTTGGAGACGTCATCGTATATTCTCTGAAATTATTTAAAGCAGACTGGCTTTTGTATCTCTTGATTGGAAGGATTCCGGTAATATAAGCCAATTTCACAAATCTCTTAGATGCCTCATCTTTAAATAATCCCCTGAGCAGTCCGATATAAGCTTCCTGCGCAGACGTATCCTCCTTAAATTCCCGGAAAATCAGATCCCACTCATCAATAATAAGGAAGAAATAATCGCCGGTACTATCATTAATGGACGCAAGAGCAGCCGGAAGATAATCTTCCCCTTCACAAACCGCATCCGCATACACATTTCGAAGTTCCTCAATCACCTCCGTATTAAGCCGCGCGATGAGCTGCATTGCATTTTCATTGCTCCGTCTGAAGGATTGAACATCCAGATGAATCACCTGATATTTATTCAGATGCTCTTCGAAGCCTTTTCGATCATATATTTTTTTCCCGCAAAACAGGTCTCTGGAATCACACCCGTTCTCATAGTATGCCGTAATCATACCCGCCGTCACGGACTTCCCGAATCGCCTCGGACGACTGACGCACATCCATCTTTGCTCGGTTCCGATCACTTTATTCGTAAATTCCAGCAGCAATGTTTTATCTACGTATATTTCTGAATGTACAGCAGATGCAAAACCGTCATTTCCGGGATTTAGATATCGCGACATTGGCTTCTCCTTACTCATCATTGATAATTATAGTATACCTTTATGTCCATGATTTCTCAATGATTTTCTTTTCTCATGATTATATTTCTCTAAAAAGAGCCCCCAACCTTATCGTTGAGAGCCCTTCATCAGATTATTTACTATATCATGAATCTTTGATTCATGATCGCATTTCGCCGTTCGCCGAATGCACCAGTGCATTCTTCTCGCTTGCGCTCATGTTATCATATCCATCAGGTAATCCGTGTTTGCCGACGGTTCGACAAATATGTCATCCTTAACCGCCGTTAATGCCTGTTTCACCGGCTTTAACACTCCGCCGATCACCTCGCCCTCAGATGCCTCGCGATACCATGTCAGACTGTCTGCCATTTCCTGTTCTATAT
>JAJQFQ010000185.1:0-7706 GCA_021201035.1 Clostridiales bacterium | reverse complement strand
GTTCTATATCATCCTCCGCATCGTATGAAAACGGCATCTCCAGTGCCTCTGCCAGTTCACAGATGACCTGCCAGTTTTGAAAACCAACCTCCGGCTCCAGTGCCGCGTGCGTCATCTGAAAACGGCGCTCTGTATTGATATAGCTTCCCTCCGCATGGATCGGAGCTGTACCCGGCAGGATCACATCCGCCTTCCGCGCAAGAGGCGTCAGATGCGTGTCGCAAACCGTCAGGAATTCCACATCTTTTACCATCTCCGGTTCAGAATTTTCGCCGAGAACCAGCAGGGCTTTCACACCCTCCAGGCACTCCGCGCCCGCCGTGATGCCAAGCTGAACCAGTCCCTGACTGTTATTCTTCGGCTTCAACATCACAATTCCGTCCCTGGGACTTCCGATATGTCCGGAAAGAACTGCGATGTCCGCAATCATCTCCGCGCAGGAAACGGATACCATATGCTGCTGGAACACGATCATGGCTTTCTTTGCTTTCTGATACAAAGCGGCAATTTCCGCAGCTTCATCGGAAACAACTACATCCGCAACGGATGTCAGAAATGCCTCATTCTGCAAATCCGCCGCATCCGCTTCTGCCGAAGACTGAGCCGGGCTTTTTCCTGATGCTGCCGTCTTCGTTTCAGCCAGTACCTTCGCCATCTGCTTTAAGAATCCCAGGTTATTATCCGTATACACAGCTTTCGCCGCAAATTCCATGTGTTCCTGCTCATATCCGACCGGATTGATAAGAACGACCTGTGCACCTGCTTTCGCCGCCTGCATCAGCTTCACGCGCATCACCTGATTGGCCTTCGCGTCAAAACCGACAGCCAGAATCACTTCCGTGCCCATCAGTTCATCCATCGTATTCGGAGAAGCATTCAGACCAAGCACCGGCTCCAATCCGCAGGCACGGTTGCTGAAGCTGAAAATTTTCGCACCCAGCTGATCCGCCAGCTTTTTCACCAGATAAGCTTCCTCTGTAGTAAATCTGGCAGAAACCGCGACAGCAACCGCATCGCTGCCGTAACGGCGGGCAGCTGACTGCATGGATTTCGCAGTCATAACCAACGCGTCATGGTAGCTGGCGCCTGTCACGGTTCCGTTTGCTTTCATCATCGGCACAGTAATCCGTTCTTCTTCCCTGCATGCACTCGAAAAGCCGAACTTTCCGTTCACACAGAGCACACCCGCGTTCACCGGGCCGTCCGGATCCGGAATAGCCTTCATGGCCAGACTGCCGTGAGTCATCGTCTTCTGCGCACAGCCCATCGAGCAGAAACCGCAAATGGTATCCGTTTCTTCCGTCTCAAGCGGAATCTGTTTTTTCATCGGAAGACGCTCCTGCAGAGCGCCCGTCGGACACACGCTGACGCACTGTCCGCAGGAAATGCAGCCGGTCTCCTCCAGAGGTCTGCCCAGAGCCGGAAGAACTACGGTATCGAAGCCGCGCCCCACATATCCGAGTGCGCCGACTCCCATCACCTCATCGCAGGCACGGACACAAAGCCCGCACAGAATACACTTATTCGGATCCCTCTCGATAAAGGTATTTTTATCTTCAAACTCTGTTTTTTTGATATCACCGGCGATTCGTTCCGGTTTCACATCATACTGGTTCGCATACGCCACCAGTTTACACTCAAAATAATCATGACAGCCGCACTCCAGACAGCGGGAAGCCTCCGCCGTCGCCTGTTCTTTGGTAAGACCCTTTGCCACCTCCAGGAAATTATCTTTTCGCGCTTCCGGTGATAACTGTATCGGCTTCGGCCGGCACTGCCGTTCTCTGTCCTCGAAGGTTTTCTCCGTGATATCCGTCCGTTCCACGGTATATTCCGGCCGATAACCAACGATTTTTCCTTCCAGATAGGAATCAACCACGGCGCTGCCCTTTTTCGCGTCCGCGATGGACTCTACCGCGATGGATATCTTGTCGTTTCCACAGTCGCCTCCGGCAAACACGCCTGGAATCTTTGTCATAAAGGTAGATGTATCGTAAACAATACCGTTCTTCCTGGTCAGTTCCACACCGGTGATACCCTCAGGGTTCACGACCTGCCCGATGGCGAGAATCACCATATCTACATCCAGTTCCTCGGTACATCCCTCGACCGGACGCGGAGAACGTCTGCCGCTGGCATCCGACTCACCGAGTTCCATCACCTGCAGGGTCACAGAAGATACGCGCCCTTCCTCTCCCGCATGGATTTTCAGAGGATTCGTCAGATTTTTGAAGATAACGCCTTCCTCCTGTGCCTCCTCGATCTCCATCCGGTCTGCCGGCATCTCGTCAATCGTGCGTCGATAAACATTATAAACCTTCTCAGCACCGAGCCGGACCGCGCTGCGGCAGGCATCCATAGCGGTATTGCCGCCGCCGACGACTGCGACCCGTTTGCCCATCTCAAAAGGCTCGTTCCGCTCAATCTTTCCGAGGAAATCAATACCGCCGATCACTCCCGGGGTATCCTCTCCCTCGCACCGGACACCGGTGGATTTCCAGGCGCCGATGCCAATGCACACCGCATCGTAATCCCTGCGGATGGACTCAAATGAAATATCCCTGCCAACCTTTGTGCCGGTACAAATCTCGACACCCATGTCCCGAATCAGCTGAACCTCCTCCTCCAGCACCACTTTCGGAAGACGATACTCCGGAATGCCGTAGCGCAACATACCGCCCGCATAAGGCATCGCCTCGAAAATCGTCACCGCATGTCCTTTCTGACGCAGGAAGTAAGCCATGGACAGCCCGTAAGGACCCGCTCCGATCACAGCAACCCGTTTCCCGGTATCCTCCGCACAATCTGGCATATAAGGGTCTCCCTCCAGATCCAGATCTCCGGCAAAGCGTTTCAGGTTCGCGATGGATACCGGTTCCTCAATCAACCCGCGCCGGCATTCCTGTTCACATGGATGAGGGCAGACACGCCCGATGGAAGCCGGAAGCGGGATCCTGTCACGGATCAGCTCCAGCGCCTCACGATAACGTTCTTCGGCAATCAGTCCTACATATCCCTGACAGTCTGTCTGTGCGGGGCATGCCTTGACGCACGGCGGACGGCAGTCGCCCACATGATTCGAGAGCAGCAGCTCCAGATTGGTCTTTCTGGACTCCTCAATGCGCTCGCTTTTTGTGCGCACGATCATATTCGGCGCTACCTCCGTCGCACAGGATTTCAAAAGCTTCGGATTACCCTCTGCCTCCACCATACAGAGACCGCAGGCACCGTAAATCTCCATGCGCTCATCATAACACAGGGTTGGTATGTAAATGTCATTCTCTCTGGCCACCTCCAGAATCGTCTGTCCCGGCAGGGCGGTCACTTCTTTTCCGTCTATATTAATTCTGTATTTTTTCACCATATATGCCCCTCCTACCGGATTTCGATTGCGTCAAACCGACAGTTCTCCGCGCACTTGCCGCACTTGATGCATTTGTCCGGATCAATCGTATGCTGATTCTTCACGGTTCCACTGATCGCATCCACCGGACAATTGCGCGCACAGAGCGTACACCCAACGCATTGGTCCGTAATACTGTATGTAATCAGGGCTTTACAGGATTTCGCGGTACATTTATGGTGATAGATATGATCCTCATACTCATTCCGGAAGTAACGCAGCGTCGTCAGCACCGGATTCGGAGCCGTCTGTCCCAGACCGCACATGGCGCCGTCGCGCACTTTCAAAGCCAGTTCTTCCAGAAGCTCAATATCTCCGTCGCGCCCCTCACCGTTGGTGATGCGTTCCAGAATCTCCAGCATCCGCCGCGTCCCAATCCGGCAGTAATTGCACTTGCCGCAGGACTCTTTCCGCGTGAAATCCAGAAAATACCGGGCCATATCCACCATACAGGTGTCCTCATCCATGACAATCATGCCGCCGGAACCGACAATCGCTCCCGTCTTGTTGATATGCTCATAGGAAACCGGTGTGTCAATCAATTCCGCCGGAATACATCCGCCGGAGGGGCCGCCCATCTGAACCGCCTTAAACGTCTTGCCGTTTTTGATTCCGCCGCCGGTCTTATAAATAACATCCCTCAAAGTCAGCCCCATCGGCACTTCGACCAGACCGCCCTTTTGTATCTTGCCGGCCAGAGCAAAAACTTTGGTACCGTTGCTCTGATCCGTACCGTAGGCAGCAAAAGCCTCTCCGCCGTTTCGGATAATCCACGGTACATTGGCATAGGTTTCTACATTATTAATGTTCGTCGGTTTCTGCCAGTAGCCCTTCTGTGCCGGAAACGGCGGTTTCAAACGCGGCATACCGCGCTCTCCCTCCAGAGAAGCGATCAGAGCTGTCTCCTCACCGCAGACAAATGCCCCGGCGCCGGCCTTGATCCGGATATCAAAATCCCGATCTGTCCCGAAGATCTTCTTTCCAAGGAATCCCTGCGCGCGCGCCTGCTCCAGCGCCGTCTCCAGACGCTTGATAGCAAGCGGGTACTCTGCACGGACATAGATCACACCCTCACAGGCGCCCATGGCATAACCGCCGATGATCATACCCTCGAGCACGGCATTCGGATCTCCCTCCAGCACACTGCGATCCATAAACGCACCCGGATCTCCCTCATCCGCATTGCAGACGATATATTTCTCCGTTCCCGCGCTCTGACGGGCCGCGTTCCACTTAAACCATGTGGGGAATCCAGCACCGCCGCGCCCGCGTAAACCGGACATTTTTATTTCCTCAATGACTTCTTCAGGCGTCATGGCAGTCAGAGCCTTTCGGGCAGCTTCATAACCATCCTGCTCCATATAATCCCCGATACGCTCCGGATTGATCAGTCCGCAATTTCGCAGGACAATGCGCTTCTGATTCGCAAGAATCGCCGCATCCTCCTCAGAGATAGCCTGTTCATTGAGAACCTCTCCCCCGATCAGATGCTTTTCTACAATCCCGGATACATCCTTCGGCTGCACCTTCACATAACGTCCCTGCAGTCCGCCGTCATCTCCGTACACATCCACGATCGATTCCAGATAACAGGCTCCGATACATCCGGTTTTGTCCAGAACAATATCCGTCAGGCCGCGTTCCGCTATCTGCTTTCGAAACTCCGCCTCTGTCTTTTTCGCGCCGCCGGCGATGCCGCAGCTTCCCTGTCCGATGACAATCTTCATGCCTGCACCTCCCCGTTTTTCCCGCAGCACGTCTGCGTTTCCGCCTTATGATCGGAACATTTTATTTCTGCTTCCTGTTCCGGAGAATCAGTCTGTGTTTCCGCAGAACGGATTTTCTCAAGAATCTTTACCACGGAATCCTTCGTCAGATTGCCGTAGGTTTCCTCTCCGTCCGCGCTCTTGATCATCATCACCGGCGCAAGAGAGCAACAGCCGAGACAGGCCACGTTATTTAAGGTGAAAATCCCATCCGCCGTCGTCTCACCGTCCCCGATGCCCAGATACTCGCTGACCGCTTCCTGCACCCTGTCTGCACCGTTGACATGACAGGCGGTACCCTTGCACATCATGATCAGGTATTTCCCGATGGGTTCCAGACGAAACTGTGCATAAAAGGTCGCCACACCATAAATCCGCGCCGGCCGTATTCCGGTGGCAGCGGATATGTAATCGATTGCTTCCGGTGACAGGTAGCCATAGATATCCTGCGCCCGCTGCAGGATCGTGATCAGGCTGCCCGGTACCGGAGCATATTTTTCAAGCGTCGGTGCCAGCAGGGTGAAATCCTGTCCGGTCTCCAACACTGAAGCATTGTTTTCAAATGCCATATTCTATACCCTCCTTACAAACGTTTATCGTAACTGTTCAGTACCTTCACAGTTACGAGGAAAAGCCCATTTAAAATCGCTGCGCGATGGGGCTTTTCCCCATATGCTATGCGTTTTCATACGGTCTTCGCAGCAAGTGCGAAGACCTGTCCTGAATAGTTACTATTTATCAATAACCAGCTTCGCCGCCTCCACGACATGGGAGACCAGCACACAGGTCGTCACCGCGCCGACGCCACCGGGTACCGGAGTCAATGCGCCTGCCACCGGTTCAACCTCCTCAAACCTTACATCCCCGCAAAGCTTTCCCTTCGCTTCATTCCAGCCGATTCCGACATCGACGACTACCTGTCCTTCCCGCACATATGCAGCGCCAATGCTCTCCATCTGCCCGGAGCAGGCGATAATAATATCCGCCTCCCGCGTAACGGAAGGCACGTCCGGCGTCCGCGTGTGACAGGTAACCACCGTCGCATTCTCATGCATCAGCATCATGGAAACCGGACGCCCGACCACCAGAGAGCGCCCGATCACAGCCGCCTTTTTCCCGGCACATTCGATTCCGTAAAACCGCAGGATCTCCATCGCCGCCTGTGCGGTACACGGCGCAAACCCGATCTGCGTATTTGTAAATACCCCTGCCAGAGAAGCATCCGTGCAGCCGTCCACATCCTTCGCCGGGTTCAGCAGTCTGCGTGCCTTCTCCTCATCCAGATGCGCCGGCAGCGGCCGGAACATCAGGATACCATGTACTCCCTCATCGGTATTCAAATCCTCCAACACGGCAAAAAATGTATCACTGTCCACATCCTCAGGAAGCACCTCATGGCGCACGGCCACGCCCACCGAAGCACAGCGCTTTACCGCGCCCCGTTCATAGGACAGGTCGTCATCTCTGTTTCCGACACGGAGAATCGCAAGCGTCGGCGTGATATTCGCTGCTTTCAGTTCTTCTATATCATGTTTCATCCTCTCACAGAGAGCCGCCGCCACGGGCGCTCCTTTTAAAAGTGCCGCCATATTTCCCGTCCCTTCTCTATCTGAGTTTTCCCAGCACTGTCTCATAAATCCGGTCTGTCCGAATCGTATACTCTTCCAACAGTTCGTCCGCCTGACGCTCCAGATCAGCCGCGTATTCGCGATCACGCATGGATTTGGTATTAATATAAATATTCAGGGATGCTCCCTGAAGAGCCGCTTTACAGCACACGGCGCCGACACCTGCATCGGAAATGGCGATTCTGGATCCCTTTTCGGCAAATCCTTCCAGAAGTTCGATCGCCCGGCAAATCTGACGCATCAGCGTCAGCGGTGCAGCACAGGCCGCCCGAAGTGCGTCCTCTATCACCGTCGGACGGGAGGGATCATCCTTCGGTATGCCGTATGCCTTCGACAGCGGCAGAAACGCCTCCGCGTCCGCATCCATACCGCGCAGCAGATCCAGACGCAGTGACTCCGCCTGCGCCATCCATGTCCGAACCTCATCCTCCACATCTGCGTAGGTCTTCTTCCCGACCGTCAGGGAACCGACCATGTTTCCGAGTGACATCCCGACCGCAGCAACCAGCGCACTGGCGCCGCCGCCGCCGGGAACCGCTTCCCTCGAAGCCAGCACCTCCGTAAAATCACACAGGGTATATTCCTGAAAACTCATATCCTGAAATCTCCTTCTATACTAGTCATCGGCTTTCATGAATGTCGGCGCTGCATCAGCAGCGCATGTCCGTTCGCTATCAAATCAGCGGATCTGTTCAAAAGACAGCATTCCGCCATACATTTTTTTCAGGAAATCTTCTTTTCCAAACAACCGGATCAGCCGGATCATCTTATATGCGTAATCCTCCCGATCCTTATAATATATGATCACTGTTTTATCTCCGCCGAAAAGCAGCGTTCCCAGTTCCGCATCCTCTGCCGGGAAAGAATAGCCGAAAGAGTGCCGGACCGCCGAATCCCCCGAGCCGGCTT
>JAJQFQ010000076.1 GCA_021201035.1 Clostridiales bacterium | reverse complement strand
GTGGCAGGCTTCCGATTTTCTTGAGAAGGATGAGGTTGTCATAGAAGTCAGCCATGTCTCAATTGATTTTAAAAGAGACAAGGATGAATCTTCCAGTATCAAGGAACTGGTTATACGGACGCTGACACGCCGCCGTACGGTCAGTAAATTTCGTGCGCTGGATGACGTCAGTTTTACGGTGAATAAGGGTGAAGTGCTCGTAATTATCGGAACCAACGGTTCCGACAAGAGTACAATCTTAAAGATCATTTCGGGCGTTTTGTCTCCGACAGAGGGAAGCGTGAAGGCGGATCGAAGGAAGATTCAGCTGCTGACGCTGGGAACCGGGTTTGACCCTGAACTGACCGGACGGGAGAATGTGTATCTGAACGGTGCATTGATCGGTTACAGCAAAAAATATATCGATGAGAAATATGACGAGATTGTGAAGTTCGCGGAGCTTGAGGGCTTCATGGAGGAACGGGTGAGAAATTATTCTTCCGGTATGGTTTCCCGTCTCGGTTTTGCCATATCGACGATTCATGATTCTCCGGAGATCCTGATTCTGGACGAGGTGTTGAGTGTGGGGGATATGTTTTTCCGGAAAAAGAGCATGAGCCGCATTCAGGAGATGATACACGGCGGTTCCACGGTACTGATTGTATCTCATTCTACATCTGTTATCCGTCAGAATTGTACGAAGGTGGTCTGGATTGAAAAAGGAAAACTGCGTATGGTGGGGGAACCCGGGGAAGCCTGTGCAGCGTATGAAAAGATGGAGCAGGCGTAGAGCGGGATGAGAGTGACATTACAGACAGTTCTTTTTTCAGATGAAGCCTGCGATATGCAGGAACTGTTTTTCAGGAAGAGCGGAAGAGTCAAAATAATCAGTGCCGATGGAGATCGGGTTTCTGACAAAGAGATTTCAACAGATGCCGGTTTATCCGGAAATCCGGGAGTCCGAACACGAATTGATGCAGGAGTATCTCTGGCGCCCGGCGCCGGGATTCGGACAGATACATATATGAACCTGTTTGATACAGAGACCTGGAGAAAGTACACAGGAACACATGAGTGGAAACTGGTGACAGAGATCTGCGGGAAAGGCAGATTTCGCCTCTGTAAGCTTGAACACGACAGAGAATACCGTGTGGTGACGGAGGATGTGTTGAATTGCCGGGACTTTGAGACCAGAGAATATAAACTGGCTGATATATCCGGTATGTGTTATTTCGAACTTTCCGCTGATGAAGAAATGGAGATCAGGCAGGCTGCCTATATTGCAGATGTGCCTGATGATTGTATCAATCCGGTGCGGCTGTCACTGGTCATTTGTACCTATCAAAGAAACAGGCAGGTTCTGAGAAATATGGATAAGGTTCGCGGCAGCCGTTTCTTTGATCCGGAATCAGAATGGTATCATTGTCTGCGCCTTCGTGTGGTGGATAATGCATCCGAACTGACGCAGATAGAAGAGCCATACATAAGACTGTACCATAACCCGAATACGGGTGGTTCCGGCGGTTTCATACGGGGGATACAGGAAACTGTGGACGCACTTCCTGAGGAGGGAAGCACACATGTGTTGCTGATGGATGATGATGTGGAATTCATCCCGGAGACCCTGTACCGTCTGTGCGCATTGTGCAGACTGTTTCGTCCGGAATACCGCGATGAGGTGGTCGCCGGCCGGATGTTCCGGCTGGATCGCCGCTGCATTCAGCATACGGCAGCGGAGATCTGGAATGGCGGGGATCTGATACATGCCGGCGGGAATCTGGATATGACGAAGCGGGAGAATCTCCCGGCCATGAACCGGGCGGCAGGGGAGTACACCGGCTGGTGGTTCGGATGTTTCCCAATGAGTTTTGTAAAGGATAATCTGCCGCTGCCGTTTTTCCTGCACTGTGACGATGTAGAATACGGACTGCGGCATGGCGGTCAACCTGTCGTGTTGAACGGAATCCAGGTGTGGCATGAGACGTATGAGTACAGGGAGAGCATGTTGTTGGCCTATTATGATGCAAAAAACAGTATGATCGTGAATGCCATGTACGGAGAAGGATGGTCGGCCGATGACGTTCTGAAACGTTGGAAGATGCGGGTGAGAGGATATTTTGGTGAACGGAAGTTTCGTCTGGCCTGGGCGGCGGAGTGCGCGCTGTTTGATTTCCTGAAGGGGAGAGAATATTTTCTGTCTCATACGGAGAAGAAAAACTTTTCTCCTCAGAATGGAATCGGTTTTCCTCCCGTTGTTCTGATGATGTATGTTGCGGGGCTGGTGCGGTGCAGACTGCGGGGAAAGCGGGCTGTATATGACTATGATGGGATTGGGAGGAACGATGACGGAACGGAATGTGCCTTTATGTGTACCGAAAAGTGTACAAGTCCGCAGAACTGAATGGAAAGTTCCGGAAAATCAGAGATTTTACAGAAGCCGTGAGACATACAACGGGAGAGTTGTGAAAAAATGAAACTTCAGAATATCATATTTCCGTCTGAGAAAATATGCACGGAAGAAAAATTATATTTTCGAATATATGGAAATGCCAAATATCGTACAGGAGATTCCTGTATCAGGATGGGGCAGGGCAGTGCACTTTTTCTGGACACTTATTTTAACAGTATTTCTGCTTCCCGGTGGTTTAAATATACACAGGTGTCGCAGATCGGAGTGTGTTTGAAATTGAAAGGCAGGTTTCGGATTTCCCTTGTGCAGAAGGAAAAACGCGGCGATCGGGTTATCCGGCGTGTGGCTGGTGAAAAGATTTTTCATGCCGATATGTGGGAAGAGGTTCGCCTGATGTTTCAGATTCAGGAACAGAGCGGGATATATGCGGTTCGCCTGCTTTCTCTGGAAGACGGTTCTGAATTTTGCGGGGGCTATTATTTTGCTGGGACAGAGACGCCGGCTCCCTGCCATGTACATATTTCTCTGATTATCTGCACCTACAGGCGGGAGTCATATGTATTAAAAAATATCGGGCTGCTGCGGGAGGCTTTTCTGGATAATCGTTCCGGTGAATTGTCCGGCCGTCTGAATGTGATGATTGCGGATAACGGCGGTACGCTCGAGGCAGATGAGCTTGATCATCCGGACATTCATTTATTCCCGAATAAAAATGCCGGCGGTTCCAGCGGATTTGCCAGAGGAATGATTGAGACAATGCGGCTGGCAGAGGGGAAAAAGATTACACATGTTCTGCTGATGGATGACGATGTGGTAATCCTGCCGGAAGCTATTTTCCGAACGTATCAGATGCTGACGCTGTTGAAAGAGGAATATAAGGACAGTTTTGTCGGAGGCGCCATGCTTCGCACGGACAAGCCGTGGTTTCAGACGGAATCCGGAGCCAGATGGAACAGCGGCCGGTTAACGAACTGCAAGAATGGTCTGGATCTGCGGAAGACGAAAGATTGTCTTCTTAATGATCAGGAAGATGTTTATGAGTACAATGCCTGGTGGTACTGCGCGATACCGATGTGTTTTGTGCGGGAAGATAATCTGCCGCTTCCGATTTTTATTCGCGGGGACGATGTGGAATACGGCCTGCGGAATATGAAACATCTGATCCTGCTGAACGGCATCTGCGTGTGGCATGAGCCGTTTGAGTTTAAATACAGTTCATCCGCGTATTACTATATTTTCCGCAACCGGCTGGTCGTCAACGCGGTGCGCGGGCAGCCATATGCCGTCGGAGAGTTCTGGAAGGAATATAAGCTCTGGGTGAGAAATGAAATGTTCAACCTGCGCTATAAGAACGCCTGGCTGCTGCTGCGCTGCATTGATGATTTCCTGAAAGGAGTTGACTGGATGAAGCAGCAGGATCCGGAGGTCTTGAACGGTGAAATCATGCGGCAGGGCTATCGTCTGGAAGATATAAGCAGTCTGCCCATTCCGTTTTCAGAAGCGGAATATCAGAAAACACTGGAAATGACCGAAAGTTGGATGCGTAATCTGCTCCGCCGGATCACGTTCAACGGTATCTGGTGCAAGGCATCACGGACAGTTGTAGCTCCTGTGCAGAATGCATGGACCATTTATTTTTTTCGGGCAGGAAAGGCTTTGAATTATGACAGTCACAGCCAACGGGGATTTGTGACATACCGCAGCAGGAAAGAATTACTTCAGCTGTGGATGGCTCTGCGGAAGATGAAGAGAAAAGTATACAGGAAATACGATGATGTGCGGGAGGAATACGAAAAACGTCAGGCAGAACTGACCGGACTGGAGTTCTGGAACGCATATCTGAATTGCGGAGGTAGATCATGGCAGTAACAATCGATGTATACGGCAGCTGTGTCAGCCGGGATCTTTTTCGTTATGTCAGTGCCGGAAAGTATGATTTTCGGCGCTGCGTGACGCAGATACCGGTGACATCGCTGTATGAGAAAGTGCTGGATATAAAACTGGAACATATCCGGAAATCAGCGATGGGGAAATATGACCGGACGATGTTCCGTATTCAGACGGGACGGATCCTGCCGGCTTTGTTGAAAGAAAATAAGTCGGATTTCATTGTCATCGATCTGGCTGATGAACTGATGGAACGCTGGGAAGTGATGGCAGATGGCGGAGAAAACGGTGTCATCCAGCTGGCACAGATTCCCGGGCTGGAAACAGAGTATGAGGAAATATTCCGGAAGGAAGATGGATATACGCTGCTGCAGAAGTCTGTTCCGTTTGGAATGGAGATGAGCGTGATTGAGAAAAAACTTCGTACCTTTGCAAAAGAAATTCTGTACAGCAAAAATAACCCGGATGGTTACCTGCAGGAGCAGATCGTGATCATCGAGGCGCTGTGCGCGGGGGATGTCATGGGAAATGACGCGGTTCTGCGGCCGCAGGATCCGAAATATAAGGTGAAGGAGTCCAATGAGTGGCTGAGAAAGCTGTATGCTTCGCTGTACCGGTATTTCCCGAATAGCCATGTGATACGGTTCCCGGATTTCACACATTCCACGCCGAATCATATGGATGGGGTACATCCGCTGCATTATATGTCGGATATTTACGGATATTTCGAGCGGGCTCTGGATGTGGCGACGCACTATTCGAATGTGAATACATTGGAGAATCTCTGGCGGGAACAGTCGCTGAAAAATAAGCTGGAGGCAAGGGTGGTTAATAGTTCAATGATGTATGATCTGCAGCGGCAGGTGAAAAAATTACAGGAACAGATTAAACAGAAGAATAACGGTTGATATGAAACATTGTGAGAGGAAATAGTGTGAGCGGAATTAAAATCTTAATTTGCTATCATAAGAAAGCACCACTTTTTAAGGATGATATATTGACGCCGATTCATGTCGGCCGCGCCAACGCGAAAAAGAGGCTCGATCACAGCAGCGAAAATTATCAGTGGCTGATGTCCAATATGATCGGTGATGATACCGGGGACAACATTTCGGATGAAAACGATTCATATAACGAGATGACGGCAATATACTGGGTATGGAAGAATTATGATAAACTGGGTAACCCGGATTACATCGGACTGGCGCATTACCGCCGGCATTTTGTGCTGAATGATGTGAAGGAAGTAGTTTATAATATTCGTGATTTTGATGAAAGTAATTACTTTGAAAGAATCGGATATTCAGAAGAAAATATGCATCGGCTGGTAGACGGCTGTGATTTTGTCGCTCATATGGGAAGAGTGAACAACGTTTATCGTCATTTTGTTGAAAACCAGCGAAAAACAGACATTGATCTCGCGAATGAGATAGTTTTAGAACAGCATCCGGATTATAAGGATCTGATGGATGAGTATTATGCCGGGGATGACAGTAATTTCTGCAATATGAATATCTTCAGTAAAAAGCTGTTTTTTGATTATTGTGAATGGATATTCCCGATTCTGGAAGAGTTCAAAACTCGGGTAAGTGTAGATGAAAAACGGTTTTTTATATCGGAAAGGCTGACAGGTATTTATATGGCGCATCTGATGAAGGATGAGTCGTTGAAATATAAGACGGTTCCGATTTCCTTTATCGATGAACCGGTGGAAGTGGCGGTCGCCATTCGGCCGGATGAAGAAAATCCGGCTGATGCAGCTGTGACAATCAGCTCGATTATGAGAAACAGCACCGGATATCACTCTTACCATTTCTATCTGTTGACAAAATCCACAGATGATCCGCAGGCGGGAGAGGAGTATCGGAAGTTATGTGCCGGCTTTGAAAAATGTACGTTAGATCTGATAGAGACGGATGCAGCAGATGACTATCTGCCGCTTGTACTGTCGGATTATCTGCCGCAGAAAATAAAAAAAGTCATTTACATATCAGGAACAGTCGTTTCCATGTTTGATATCGGAGAGTTTTTTCATGTAAGCAGTGTGGATGATTATTATATGATTGGTATTCCGGAAAAACAATATGACCCGGAGGAAGAGGAAAAACGTGTTGATGAACAGCTGCTTGTTATCAACTGTAAGCGGATGAGAGATCATCAGGTTTCGGCTGCGGCTGAAGAAATGATGAAAAATCATAGGGACGGTCAGGATGCCCTGAACGAAATCTGCAGATATCAGATCGGATACATTCCCTGGTATTATTTTACCAGCGAGAGACTGAGCGGATATGCAGAGAAACTGTTTCATGAACAGAGACACCGGGGTACTATTCAGCAGGATGCCTGTTACAGACCTTTTTTGATCTATGATTACAACCGTCCTGTTGAAAACAATCAGAATGTTTTCAGTATATTCTGGTGGAAGATATTTGCGAAAATGCCTCTGTATTTTCAGAGAACAACTGCAAATTTGGATGATCTGGAGTCTGTTTATCAAAAACAGCAGATAGAAATTAATCAATATGGGGAGGCAGTTTTAAATGAGGAATGGAGAAATTACGGATTGGTGGGAAAACTAAAGTTTTACTATGATCATAATGGATTAAAAAAAACGATTATATATCTGGCAAAAAAGCCATTTTCTGTCAGGAAAGGATGATTAAATGGAAAAACCTGTAGTTTCTATATTGGTTCCTGTCTATAACGTGGAAAACTATGTGGGCAGGTGTCTGGAGAGTATTCTATCGCAGACATTATCAGATATAGAGGTGATTTGTGTCAATGACGGCTCTACAGATGATTCTCTGGAAGTATTGCGAGAATATGAAAAAACTGATTCTCGAATCAGAATTATAGATAAGGAAAATGGAGGACTTCCGTCAGCCAGAAACGCTGGGTTAGACGCTGCAAAAGGCAGGTTTGTTGGGTTTGTCGATTCGGATGATTACATAGAATCTGATATGTTTAAAAAAATGGTTGCGGCATCAGAAAGGGATGGTTCCGATGTTGTCATCTGCGGTGCCAATATTTTGCCTGAAAGCGAAGAGTGCGATCAGTGGCTGTATGAGTGTTTGACTCCAAAAGAATCGTTTTATAAAAAATTCAAACCGGAAATTTTATTCAGACGTAAGGATATGAACCCTTTTTTATGGAGAACTCTGATTCGAAGATCATTGATTGAGCAATACAAATTGCGTCTGGATGAAGATATTGTTTTAGGTGAAGATAAGGCTTTTCAGGCGAAGGTTTATCCGCGGGCAAATGGTATAACGGTCATTCCGGACAAGCTTTACAATTATGATTGCAGTCGGTCGGATTCGATTATGAGCCGGGAAAATGATATGGGAATCATACAAAAGATTTTCAAGCATGTAGTCTTGATTAAGCGGATGGGAACAGATATTTCTGCAGGTATGTATGCGACAGATGATGAATTTATAAGTGCATATCTGGAATGGAGTATTCCGTTTATATATGGAGATTTTCTTTACATACCGCAGACAGATAAAGTAACCGTTGCTGACAGCCTGATCGAATATTGGCAGGATTACGGATATTATAAATATGAATATTCTTTCCCTGACTGGATCAAGGATGCCTTTCGGTATATGAAAATGTATGCTGGAACGGAGAAAACAAAAGCTGGGTTGTCCATTGTACTACCTGTTGAATATATATCCAGATATCTTTCAGAAATGCTGCGTCAGATCGCCAGATTCTCGGATGATATAGAGATCGTCATTATCAATAACGGAATGCCGGAGGAATATTATGTGCTTCTTTTAAAGTTGATGATGTCGCAGTCCAATATCAGATTGTATAATACACCGAAGCATTTTACATATGATCAGTGTCTTAATATGGGAAACCGACTTGCATCGGGGGAGTATATTTCATATTTAGAGCCACAGGATTGGTATATCTCGGTTTCTAAATTAATGAAATGGTTTCGGAAAGCGAGTTCCCCCAAAATTGATATCTGCTTTTGTGATTATACGGAAAAAAGGGTGCCTGCTGACATTGTTCCTGTAAAGATTTCTGCTTCAGATTATAAAAAAGAAGAATTTTATTTGGATTTTCATGATGCACTTTACAGAACTGAATTTCTGAAAAAAGAAAAGCTGATTTTTACGGATGCCTCTGTTTTGACAGGAAAACTGTTTTTGGCTGAGGCCATCATAAAAGCGAAGACCTGGATGTCATATCAGGAAACTATATATGTAAACAGAAAATATTATCGTCAGGATTGGTTATCATTGGAAAAGTGTGAAAAGGTTCTTGAGGCATTAGATAAAATGGTTGATTTATCTTTGGAGTATAGAAATCCTTATCTTCACGGATTGGCTTATTCTATTTTGAATGGGGATGTGATCACACAGATTATTGAACACAATACAAGAGCCAGTAAAGAATCGTCTCATCAGTTTCCGAACGGTGAGAATAGTCAGGTTCACACAGTAAAGACTTTGTTCGATATTGCCAATAAGATGAATTATGGATATTTAAAAGAATGCGGTTACACAGATCAGGAGTCTTGTATCCGTACATTATGGGATGTGCTACTTGCAAGACAGTATTTCCTGACGGAAATAAACGGGAATTGATGAAAAATAGTAATACTTAATAAAACGAGGAGATCGAAAATGCTTAATATTCAAAAATTAGTAAAACCGGAAAACACAGAAACAATGTTTCAAGAGGACAAGATTAAAGTGAGTGTGGTCATTCCCTGCTACAATGTCGGGAAATATTTAAAAAAATGTATAGAAAGTGTCCTGGCACAGACATTACGGGAAATTGAGATTATTGCCGTAGATGATGGCTCAACAGATAATACAGGAAAGCTTTTAGATGATTATAAAGAAATTGACAGTCGGTTCACAGTGATTCATCAGAAAAACGGAGGTTATGGAAAAGCGGTAAACCACGGTATTTCCAAAGCAAAGGGTGAATATATCGGTATCGTTGAAAGCGATGATTTTATATCTGAAGATATGTATGAAAGATTATATGATTCTTCATTTAACGGTACTGTTGATGTCGTAAAGACCGGATTTTATGATTACTACGAGGTTGAAGGGGAAATTCCGACTCCGGTCAGAAACGAAGAGAGAAATAGTATGCCGGAAATGAAGAAACCGGCTGCATTAAAGCAGATTCCTCAGATCCTGGAAGGACATCCTTCTGTGTGGAGTGCTATTTATCGAAGAGAATTCCTTGGGAAAAATCATATTGTTTTTAAGGAAGCGCCAGGCGGTGGTTGGGTAGATAATCCGTTTTTCTTTGAGACCGTATGCAAGGCAAAGAAAATATTCTGGCTGAATGAGCCGCTGTATTATTATCGGAAGACAAATTCCGATTCTTCGTCAAATAAACAGGCAAATCCCGTGCTTCCGTTTGAACGCATGGAAGATAATCTGGATATCATAAAAAAACGGTTCTAAAAATGACGATGTTTTGAAACGGGTTTATGACAGGGCTTTTATGTATCTGAGGGGAGCGTTGGCTGAATGTGATTATGACAATAATTATGATATCATTAATTCTGCGGCGCAAAAACTTATGCGGCGTCTGGACGCAGATTTTGTTAAGGAAAATTATAATCTGCAAGACCAGAATACCTTTTTTTGAATTTGCCAGTCCGTTAAAGACAATGCGACAAGATCAGATTAGGATATTGTTATATAACTGGCTTCCTTTTGATAATCCGTGGGGATGGGGCGGAGGAGTAACGATTTATTGCAAAAACGTTATTGATATGCTTTTAAAAGAATATCCGAATGCTTCTATCTATTTTTTGTCAAGCGGATTTGCGTACAATGCTACAACAACGGATATCACTTATCGAAGAATAGGTAATATATTCGGCGAGCGGGTGCAGCAATATGAAATTGTAAATTCACCAGTTCCTGCAGACCAGAGAAATATTTATAATAATCCTTTGATTGCTATTGAAAATAAAGAATTAAAG
>JAJQFQ010000193.1:4886-10404 GCA_021201035.1 Clostridiales bacterium | reverse complement strand
ACTTTATGCGGTCTGCAACTGATTTTTACTCTATGCAACTGTCAAACGTCCGCGTCTGTGAGTGAATGATGCTGCGTTTACAGGAGATAATTCCTGTAACGCAGTATTTTTCGTTTCATAGGAAAATTCGTCCTATGAAACAAAAAATGCTCCGGTTGGAAATTGTCAAAATGACAGGCAGATGTTATAATATGCGAAGATTTACCATGATAAGGAAGGAAGAGTGGCAGTATGCAGGAACATGAAATAGAAGTGTGTGATACTGTTGAGGTACATGAGGATCTTTTGGAAAAGGTGAAGGCAGACATGCCGGAGGAAACAAAGCTGTATGATCTGGCGGAGTTGTTTAAAATATTCAGTGATTCCACGCGGATACGCATCCTTTTTGTATTGTTTGAGGCGGAAGTGTGTGTCTGCGATCTGGCAGACATGCTGAATATGACACAGTCAGCGGTATCCCACCAGCTTCGTATATTGAAGCAGAGTAAACTCGTGAAGAACCGCAGAGAGGGAAAGTCTGTTTTTTACTCTCTGGCTGATGATCATGTGAGGACAATCATTGCGCAGGGACTGGATCATATTGAGGAAGGGTAAGGCGCCTGGAAATTGCAGTTCCGACCGGGAAAAAGTGATTGCGTAAAGCTTAAATCTGTAGTATGATAAAAAACGCCTTTCATGAATTTATGAAAGCCGTAGTGATAAGGAGCGGCGGATGTCAAAGGGTTATTGGGATATTCACAATCATATTTTGCCCGGAGTAGACGACGGCTCTTCCTGCCAGGAGGAGACATTGGCTCTTCTGGAAAAGGAATACGAACAGGGAATTCGAAATATTATATTTACACCGCATCATCGCTCACACATGTTTGAAGTACCGGCTGATGACCGGGAGATGGTATATCGCAGAGTCGTGGGGCAGGCGAAGGATATGTTCCCCGATATGAGCTTTTATCTCGGATGTGAATATTTTGCCGACAGCAGAATGATGCGGAATTTTCGGGATCCCCGGTATCGAATGGCCGGTACCAGGATTGTTTTGCTGGAATTTTCTACAGTGACATCGTTTCAGGATATTCAGAATGCGGTGAAGGCAGTTACGGATGCCGGTTACCGGATTGTCATGGCCCATCCGGAGAGGTATCAGTGTCTTTACTCTGATCTGGACCGTGTAGAGCGTTTGAAAAAGCAGGGTATATGGCTGCAGATCAACGCGGGGAGTGTGATCGGAAAAAGCGGGCGGATGGTGAAGCATTTTTGCCATGATTTGTTAAAAGAAGACCTGGCGGATTTTATTGCCAGCGATGCGCACGGCATAACGCATCGGCCGGTAGAGATGGAGCGGTGCATGAGGTTTGTCCAGAAGAAGTTCAGCAGAGGAAAAGCCGAGCGGTTATTTCGGGA
Organism: Clostridiales bacterium; assembly: GCA_021201035.1. Taxonomy (GTDB): domain Bacteria; phylum Bacillota; class Clostridia; order Lachnospirales; family Lachnospiraceae; genus Eubacterium_I. Next base: position 9,003 of record JAJQFQ010000193.1, on the reverse strand, counting down.
GAATCAGATGCATTTGTTTGTCTGAAAAGGGAAAGAAGGTGTTCGGATTTTGAATAAAGAGACTGGTGCGGACGGGAAAAAGCCCGCAGATAAAAAGTCAAAGATTCTGTTTTCTGTCTGTCTGGTGGTGCTGATCGTTGTTATTGTGGTCGCCGTCGGCTATGCATGTAAAAGATTCCGGAAGTCACAGCGGGATGAGGATCTTACGCAGTCTGTGACGGTGGATGTTTCAGCGGAGGATGATGAGGAACAGGAAAACGATCCGGAGGATGAGCCGGATGTGGTGATTCCTGTGGACTTCGAAGCTTTGCAGGAGGTTAATCCTGATATTTACGCATGGATTCATATTGAGGATACCAATATAGATTATCCGATTCTCCAGTCGGAGGCAGATGATGATTACTATCTTGATCACACGGTAGACGGGGATGAAGGACTGCCCGGCTCTATCTACACCCAGTACAGCTATAACAGCGGCTGTTTTGAGGATAATGTGACGGTGATCTACGGTCACAATATGCGGGATGATTCTTATTTCGGACAGCTTTCCGAGTATCAGGATGAGGATTTTCGCAGCAGTCATTCGGTGATTGAGATATATACACCTGAGCATATATATACCTATCGACTTGTATTTGCGATCACTTATGACAACAGTCATCTGCTGGCCGGTTATGACTGCAATGAACCGGATCAATATGAGGACCTTTTGAACGTGCTTCAAAAAAATCGGACAATTCCGACCTGGATCGAGGATCCGTTTACCGTGACTACGGATGATAAGCTGATTATCCTGTCTACATGCAACGGCAATTCCAGCCAGAGGTATCTGGTCGGAGCGGTGCTTGAGCAGATCGATGTGGAGGATGCCGGTTTGGGTGAATCGTCTGCTGACGAACAGACTGAATCGTAAGAAACTGTGAAGATTAATTCTTTAATAGTTCCTGAGCATCCGCGCATAAAAGCAGGAAATATGAGCCGGGAGGATAAATCATGTACTATGTCGTACAGGTTCGTTCGGGCGATGAGGAGCGGTGTATGCTGGAGTTTGGTCTCCGCATTAAGAAGGATATTCTGCAGGAGTGTTTTGTCCCGCATTTTGAAGAAAAAAAGAAAATCCGCGGGAAGTGGGTAGTGCAGGAGCGCATTCTTTTTCCCGGATACATGTTTCTTGAAACGGACGACATAGATGAATTGTATTTAAATCTCAGAACCATACCGCGCCTGACAAAGCTGTTGGGGGTGGGAGAGTACATTGTTCCGCTTAATGATGAGGAAGAGGACTTCCTGATGCGTTTCGGCGGAAAGAAGCATCTGGTGGAGATGTCTGAAGGAATTATTGAACATTCTCAGGTGAGAATTCTTTCCGGACCGCTGATGGGGATGGAAGGTATGATCAAAAAAATCGACCGGCATAAAAGAAAAGCCTGGCTTGAAATGGAACTGTTTGGGAGGACTCAGATCGTTGAAGTCGGTCTTGAGGTGGCATTGAAGACGATATAAAATCTGACGAGGAGAGAATACTTATGTATGATTATCTGATTGTTGGCTCCGGGTTGTATGGCGCGATCTTCGCGCATGAGGCGAGAGCAAAGGGAAAGACAGTACTTGTAGTGGACAAGCGCCCGAATGTGGCCGGCAATATTTATACGGAACCGGTTGAGGGAATCAACGTTCATAAATACGGTGCGCATATTTTTCACACGAACAATAAGAGGGTCTGGAATTACATTACACAGTTTGCTGAATTCAACCGCTTTACGAATTCTCCCGTGGCTAATTATAAGGGGGAGCTCTATTCCATGCCTTTTAATATGTATACATTCAATAAAATGTGGGGCGTGGTCACACCGCAGGAGGCGGAAGCGAAGATCAACGAGCAGCGCGCTGAGATTCAGCACGAGCCGCAGAATCTGGAGGAGCAGGCGATCTCTCTTGTCGGAAGGGATATTTTTGAAAAACTTGTCAAGGGCTATACAGAGAAGCAGTGGGGAAGAGACTGCAGGGATCTTCCGGCATTTATTATCAAGCGTCTGCCCGTACGTCTGACATTCGATAATAATTATTTCAATGCGCTTTATCAGGGGATACCGATCGGCGGATATACGAAGCTGATTGAGAATCTGCTGGAGGGGATAGAGGTCCGCCTGAATACGGATTATCTGGAAAATAAAGCGGAGTTGGATGCTCTGGCTGACAAGGTTGTTTATACGGGACCGATTGATGCTTATTTTAATTATTCGCTCGGCTATCTGGAATACCGCTCCGTGCGTTTTGAAACGGAGGTCCTGGACACAGATAATTTCCAGGGGAATGCGGCCGTGAATTACACGGACAGAGAAACACCGTGGACCAGGATCATAGAGCACAAATGGTTTGAGTTCGGCAAGGATGCCGATGGCAATGATCTGCCTAAGACGGTGATCATCCGTGAGTTCAGCTCTGAATGGAAGCCCGGCGATGAGCCTTATTATCCGGTCAACGATGAGAAGAACGGGTCGCTGTATCGCCGATATAAGGATCTGGCGGATCGGGAAGAGAAGGTGATTTTCGGCGGCAGACTGGGTGAGTATAAATACTATGATATGGATCAGGTGATTGATGCGGCATTGAATAAGTGTGAGGAAATGCTGGGGTAATATATGGTGATGACTGCGTCAGCAGTCATGTCCGTTTAGTTGATACATCATTTTATAGGGAGACCGCTTTACAGACATTACTTTGCCTGCAAAGCGGTCTTTCTTTTTTGTAAATAACGCGTATTTCAGGGACTCGACCAACGCTCCAGTCGCTAATTTTCGAAAAAACATTGACCTTATCGTTACATGTGAGATATAAAAGAATCAGCTCCTGCAGGGCGAATCATCAATGGGAAAGGAGTTTATCAGATGGAACAAAAAGAAACATTCGGAAAATATATTTTACAGAAACGAAAAGCAGCCGGTCTCTCACAGAAAGCTCTGGCAGACAAACTTTTTGTCTCGGAGTCAGCGGTGAGTAAATGGGAACGGGGACTCTCCTATCCGGATATCACGCTGGTCACCAGTTTATGCGAGGCACTGCATGTTTCGGAGCATGAGCTTTTGACAGCCAGCGATGATGTGCATCAGAGGGAGATTGAGGAGCAGTCGCGCGGTTACCTGAGGATTATCAGGACCTATTCCTGGATCACATATCTCTGCTACGCTGCCGCTTTGATTCCTGTTTTTATATGGGGGCTGGTTTCCGGAAACGGACTGTCCGTATTCTTTATTACGCTGGCCTCTTTACTGCTTGTGTTTTCTTTTATCAATGTGCCGGTGATCGTGAAACGGCAGAAGCTGCGGGCTGTTTTCTGGTGTGCTTACGGATCCCTGATTCTGCTGCTGGCGGTGTGCCGTCTGGCTCATGTGGAGGCTGAGTATGAGCACTGGTTTATAATGGCTATCCTTGGAACCAGTCTGGGGCTGCTCGGTGTGTTTCTGCCGCTGCTTTTGCATACTTCCGCATTGGAGTGCCGGGCTTTGCATCACAAAGGTCTGATCTGCATGGCAGTAGACACGGCATTGATTTATCTGCTGGTTATTTTCGGCAATCTGTTTGCCGGCAATCTGAACAATAGCAATTTTAAGGAAATCCTGCTGTTCTGTCTCCTTTGTACAGCGATTGCCTGGGGGATGTTCGTGCTTTTCCGCTATACAAGGCTCAGCACTCTGTTGTGCAGTTTTATTACAGCGGAAATCAGCGGTATTATGATTTTGTTTGGAAACAACGTCGTGGATGCACTTCCGGGCGGCTGGTTCCGGCTGCCCGAAATCAATCTTGCGGATTGGAGTGACGAGTTCTTTAACCAGAATCTGGGGGTGATGATTATGATCTGTGCGGCAGTGCTGATCGTTCTTACGCTGGTGCGGGATGTCAGAAAAAAGATTATAAAAAAAGATTAATAATTTTTATGATGACTTTTGATATGGGATATGGTACTATACAATTAGTATACAAAAGAGATGGGAGGTGAGCGACAGTTGGCATTGACTCATGAGGATTTACAGGCGATTTCTCAGCTTTTGAAACCTATTAGAACGGATGTGCAGGAACTGAAGGGCGACATGGATATCGTGAAGGCGGATGTGCAGGA
>JAJQFQ010000193.1:0-4786 GCA_021201035.1 Clostridiales bacterium | reverse complement strand
CGTGAAGGCGGATGTGCAGGAACTGAAGGGTGACATGGATACCGTGAAGAAAAAGGTAACTGCACTGGAAGTGACATTAGAAAACGTAACCCATCACAATCTTAGTATACTGGCGGAGAATCATTCGGATCTCGTTCAAAAGCTGGATGGAGTGTTGAACACAAAGAATGAAAACATGATACGCGATGTTAAGGTTTCTGTGTTGACTACGAAAGTGGAAAAACTGGAGCGCGATGTGGCAGAATTAAAAGGTAAGACTGCCTGATTTTCACCCCTTTGGATATAGTTTTCCAAAGGGGTTTCTGCACGTGTATTATCATTATGGAAGGAATTTATCATGGGAAATCGATACACAGAATTAGCCATGCGTCTTCGGGCTGATACGTTTGTAAAGTATAATTGCACACAGGCTGTTCTTGTCCCGTTTGCGGATGCGTGCGGCATCCGCGCGGAGCAGGCATATCAGCTCGGCATGCATTTCGGCGGAGGCATGAAGATGGCTTCCGTCTGCGGTGCAATCACGGGAGGGCTGATGGTAATCGGGATGCTCGGAGGCGGAGATGAGCAGTACCGGGAGTTTATGAACGCCATGCGCGGCAGCCATGACGGCATGGTAGAGTGCAGGGATTTATTGAAGCGAAATAAAGAGCAGGGCGGGGAGAAGCGTCCGCACTGCGATGCCATGATCTGTGAGGCGGTGGATCTTGCCGTTAAGGTAATGAGTGGTACGGAACGCGGAATCTATGATAAGAATAATCGTCTTGCTGAACTGGAACGAATCGCGCGGAGCGATTGACAATCCCGGAATGATATGCAAAAATAAAATCATACTTTGGATTTGCATAGTTTTGCATAGGAGGGACAGCATTGCATCAGGCAGAGCAGATATTAAAAAAATATTTCGGTTATGACTCCTTCCGGGAAGGACAGGAGACACTTGTGGACGGGATTTTAGACGGACGGGATGTTCTCGGCATCATGCCTACGGGAGCCGGGAAATCTCTCTGCTATCAGATACCCGCTCTGCTTCTGCCGGGCATGACTCTGGTAGTTTCTCCCCTGATTTCCCTGATGCAGGATCAGGTATTCAGCTTAAATCAGGCTGGTGTTCGCGCTGCTTATTTAAACAGCTCGCTCACGCCGGGACAGTATCGTACCGCACTGAAGTATATGCGGCAGAATCAATACAAAATCGTATATGTGGCTCCTGAACGTCTTCTGACGGAGTCTTTTCTTGATGCTGTTCATGATATGGATATATCTCTGCTCAGTGTGGATGAGGCTCACTGTATTTCCCAGTGGGGGCAGGATTTTCGACCGAGTTATCTGAAAATCATTGATTTTATACATATCCTGAAAAAAAGACCGGTTGTTGCCGCTTTTACAGCGACAGCTACCCGGGAGGTAAGGGAGGATATACTGGCTTTACTGAATCTGCAGGATCCGATTACACTGATTACCGGTTTTGACCGGGAAAATCTGAAATTTACAGTTCTTCAGCCGGATAATAAATGGCAGGCAGCGTTGCAAGTGATTCGCGAGCATGAGCGGGAGTGCGGAATTATCTACTGCCTTACGCGAAAGCTGGTGGAGGAGGTCTGTGAGCGTCTTGTCAGAGCAGGGTATTCCGCTACACGTTATCACGCGGGATTGAGTGATGAAGAACGCCATCACAATCAGGATGATTTTCTGTATGACCGGAAACAGATCATGGTGGCGACGAATGCTTTCGGTATGGGGATAGATAAGTCTAATGTGCGTTATGTCATTCATTACAATATGCCGAAGAATATCGAGAGCTATTATCAGGAGGCGGGGCGTGCCGGGAGAGACGGCCTGCCTTCGGACTGCGTACTGCTCTATGGCGGACAGGATGTGGTGACGAATCATTTTTTTATAGATAAAATGGAAGCGCCGGAGGGCGCCGATGAGGAGACGGCGAAAGTCATTCGGGAGCGGGAAGAGGAACGCCTGAAAAAAATGACCTGGTACTGCTTTACGAATGACTGTCTGCGGGACTATATTTTGCGTTATTTCGGAGAATACGGCTCCGGTTACTGTGGCAACTGTTCCAACTGCCTGACAAAGTTTCATGAAGAGGATGTGAGCGGGACGGCCTGGAACCTGATCGGCTTTGTCAAGGCATGCGATTGGAACTATGGGTTGGTGACAATCACTGACGCGGTGCATGGCAGCAGGAGCAGCAAGCTTTTGAAAGCCGGTCTGGACAAGAATCCGTATTATGGGAGCTGTGGCGATGTGCCGCTGCAGAAGCTGAGGCAGATTATGAATTATCTGGCAGCGCAGGGCGATCTGAGGATTACAGATGACCGTTATCCCGTTGTCCGTCTGACAACCGCTTCCGAGGAGATTTTGCAGGGCAGGCAGGTTGTAATGAAAATGGCGGAGGAGCAGCCGAAGTCTGTATCCGGCAAAACGGGGACTCCTGACAGAAAGAAAGGCAGCAGGTCTGCGGATGATCTGCAGGGAGATATGGACAGAGGACTGTTTGAACGCCTCCGCACACTTCGGCTGGAAATCGCGCGAGAGGAGAAGGTGCCGCCGTATATTGTTTTTTCGGATAAAACGCTGGTACAGATGTGCCTGCTGAAGCCGAAATCAAAGACAGAGATGCTGCGGGTGTCCGGCGTCGGGGAGATGAAATACGAGAAATACGGGGAAAGGTTTCTGACGGCGTTGCATGAGGAGGAATTGTCTGATCTTTAATCGTCAGCATTTAAATCCTCCGCTGTCAGGGCGAGTCCGGTCGCGGCCTGATATATTCCGCTTCTATGGTCGGTTATTTTGTTTCCGGGGATTTTTGAATTTTCAACCGGAGCAGATTTTGTAGAGGGAAGGTATTATGAACAGGCAGGATAGCTGATTGACAAAACTCTAAAATTATGCAAAAATAAAATAGTATTTTGGATTTGCATAATTTTTTGCGGGAGGGGCGATATATGTATTACGAGCGTACCCTGGAACCGGTAATTCGAAAAATCAGTGAGACATTTCCGGTTTTGATTGTAACCGGGCCACGTCAGGTCGGTAAGACAACTCTTCTCACCAGAATGGCGGGCGGGGATCGCAGGATTGTGTCTTTGGATAATCCTACGATCCGGACTTTTGCAAAAACTAATCCGGAGTTTTTTTTTCAGCGATATGAGCCTCCGATTCTGATCGATGAGGTTCAGTATGCCCCGGAGTTATTTGATTATATTAAAATTCGCGCGGATCGTGATAAACGCTGTGGTGATTTCTGGCTGACCGGGTCGCAGACATTCCATATGATGAAGCGCGTGACAGAGTCTTTGGCAGGGCGGGCAGGGATTGTCAGAATGTCGGGATTGAGCAATGCGGAGATTCACGGAAATCATTTTCCACCGTTTCAGATGGATGTGTCGGCTCTGATGAAACGAATGGGTGAGGTAAGGCCCATGACTGTGATGGAGGTGTTCCGGCAGATCTTTAAAGGAACGATGCCTCGTTTATATGAAAATGAAGCGGTGGATCCGTTTCAATATTATGAATCTTATCTTGAAACATATATCAGTCGGGATATTCGTGACTTGTCTCAGGTTGCGGATGAATCCACTTTCCTGAATTTTATGAGTGTGGTCGCGGCCAGGACAGCGACAAATGTGAATTATGAGACACTGGCAGGAGAGGTTGGCGTTTCCGCACCGACAGCAAAGCATTGGCTGTCTGTTCTGGTTTCCTCCGGTATTGTCGCATTGATTCAGCCATACTCTAATAATGCCCTGAAAAGAGTGATCCGCGCTCCGAGAATGTATTTTCTCGATACCGGTCTGTGCGCACATCTGACCAGATGGAGCAGTGCGGAGACTTTGGAGAGCGGTGCGATGAACGGCGCTTTTTTTGAGACGTGGGTAGTCTCAGAGGTTTATAAAAGCTATCTGAACGCAGGGAAAACGCCGCTACTGTATTTTTACAGGGATAGTAACAGAAAAGAGATTGATCTGATCATCAGTCAGGATGCTGTGGTGACTCCTGTGGAGATTAAGAAAAGCGGTGCACCGAAAGGAGCTGTGAAAAATTTTTCCGTTCTTAAACCGATTGAGCGTGATCCCGATGAAAATGATGTATTTTCCGGGGCTGCACATTTAAAGACCAGGATTGGAGAGGGGGCAGTCATCTGTATGAGTGAAGATTTGCTGCCGATAGATTCCAAAAACTGGTATGTACCTGCCTGGCTGATTTAGGGCAGGACAATGCGTCGTCGGCTTTTGCCAGACAGAGAGAAGCTGAGCCGGCGGCTCAGCTTCTGATAATTAATGCCATAAATACCAGCGGTTCCTCACTGGTACTGGTGATCCCGTGGCTATGGCCGTCTTTGCAGAAAAATACATCGCCGGGTTTCGCGGGGATCTCGGCTCCGTCGTCATCGTACATGCCGGTGCCGGACAGGATGTAATAGGTCTCGGTCTCGCCGTGATGTTCGTGGGACTCCAGTGTTTCTCCGGGGAGTATGGTGACTTTGGCGAACATGTTGATCTTGCCGTTCATCTGTTCTTCGTTCAGCAGCTCTTCTTTGATCAGTGCGTCTTTTTTCATGGATATATCCTCCTTCGCGTGTTTTCTTCTTTATTATAATAGATCAGATGGTAATTTCAAGCAAAAAGCGGCAATTCGGATTCGTTACAAAATGTTCATAATTCGTTCATGGCTTTACGTATTGTTTCCTTATTCAGAAAGTGGTAAAATATTGTTTGTTTTACTATGAAAGTGTCATCAATAGACAGACTCGTGACGTGCTTGCACGGCT
>JAJQFQ010000231.1 GCA_021201035.1 Clostridiales bacterium | reverse complement strand
CAAAATACCTGCATATTGCTTTTTTAAAGTAAAAGATTTTCCAGTTGCTGTTTCATCCGGCATCAATGTAAAGGTACCGTCCGATGATTCTGCCGAGTATATTTCCACATAAGTATCCGCCGCAACTGTCAGATAGGTGGTAAGATAAATATCATTCTGCAGTTCTATAACCGTCGGATTTTCCGCATCCGTGCTGGCCGCCGCCAGTGCAGCCGTCAGTTCATCCTCCGTCGTAACCTTTGTAACGTCCGTGCTCTCGCTCTCTTCCGTCGATGTCTCATCTTCCTCTGCTGCCATGAGAGACATTGTCGCATCTTCCTCTCCGGACGTGCTTGCCGAGACCATCTCGTCCGTGGAAACTGCTTCTTCTGCATAGACGAGCACCGAACCGAACGGAGACACAGTCTGCGGAAGAATCATGCCCGCGGACATCACCAACGCGATCAGCGTGGTCATTGTCTTTTTCAATTTCATTTTTCCCTTTCCTTTCATTTAATATATAAACAAGTTTCTCCCCATTTTTGTTTTGAAAGCCCCATTCGTCCAATATCCGGTCATCCGGATATATCTCAGATCATCACCATCCAACCGGTTATGGTCGACACTTGTCTTTTATATACGAAAGATATGAATCAGATACCGGAATGTCCCGATCTCCTTCCGCAATGACCGATAAAATTTCCCATAGAATCTGCGGAACAGATCCGCCTCCCCGTCATCCGCCGAAGTCCCGCCGTAAAAGCATTTCACATACAGATCTGTCAGCGCCGCGAAATCCGCCTCCCCATCGGCGAACTCCGAGAGCGCGTGATCCATGTCCTCGGCATACTCATAGAGTGTATGGTTGGGCGGGCGCTTCATACCAGTGCGCTCCAGCCTGGTCAGGAACCAGGGATAGTATGTCAGAATCTGCTGCTCCAGCGTCATCTGGTTCACCCGGTTCTCCCAGTTCTTCCGTGCCAGCATGCGCAGGACAAACGCCGCAGCGATCACGATGCCGATAGCAACCAGAATCCACGGAATATTGTAATAGTGCAGCAGATAATAAATTGACTGCGCCTGCTCCGCCGGCGATTGGTCCTGCTGCCCCGTCTGAGGTTCGTTGTTTGCTTCCTCATCTGCTTCCTCAGATGTCTGGTCATTCTCGTTCTGTGTCCCGTCCTCCCGCTCATCCGTATCCTCAGAAGAGGCGAGGTTCGGATCCAGATATTCCTGTGTGCTGTATATCCCCGATCGCTGCACCACGGTCTGCTGCTTGAGCTGCTGGATGAGCTTTAACTCCCTCGTCGGCGGTTCCAGCGGCCGCACGATACCGTACCACGCGGCGCTCCCCAGCGCCACGGCAATCAGGCAGACGACCAGCGACTGTACCATAAAGCGCGGCATCCGTATCTTCCCCGCCTGCGCCTGCTGCAACGTCGACAGATAATTGCGGTACCAGTACAGCACGATCGTGCAGAAGAGAAACAGAAGCAGGCTCCACACATGCGACTCATATTGCAGGAAATAGCTCCCGCAGATCAGGATCGTCCCCACCAGAAACAGGGCGACGATCCCACCTCTGGTACGACCCGCCAGATAAACCAATATGACCGTCAGCGACGCGACTGTCAGTGCAACAAACAGACTGCTGGACGATTCCGCCCCCGCCTCCCCAAAGACGCTCACACTGTTGATGCGCACATAGACCATCACAAAGACCAGCAGCGCCGCACCCGCGGCGATTCCGATTCCAATTGTCACACGGGACCGAGAGAGCAGCACCAGCACAGCCGTTACCGCTGCCATAAACACAGCTGTCCGCCATACACTCTGCGAAAATCCGTCCTCCAGCACAAACCCGGCATAGAGTGGGAACACTACTCCAGCCGCGATACAGGAGCAAAGCAACCAGTCCCAGATCCGGTATTTCAGATACTCTCTCACGCTGCCTCACCTCCCGCATCTGTCGTGCAGACAAAATAATGACTCACACCCGCCTCGTCCAGCAGACGCAGACGCGCGCGCAGTCCCTCCACCTCACGGCTGTTTAATCCTGCCGGTATGACCTGATAAAGCTCCGGCACCCGGCGCTGCCGCCGGATACGGGTCAGCTCCTGCAGCAGCTCATCCGTCACCCGCGAAGTCACCACGATCACATTCGTGCTGCGGCTGGACACACTGCCTTCCTCCTGCAGGATCCGGCAGGCATCCGGGAATCCGGCGTCCGGCTCCGGCGTAACTACACAGAAATCCTTGATCAGCTCCAGATCATCCTCCCTGCCCTTCGGCCGCATTCTGCGGATCGCGTGATGACGGTCGCAATACAACAGGGAATAGCTGGTGTGATGTCTGGAAATCTCATCAATCAGGGACAGGGACGTCTCGATCAGAGCGTCCTGTATATCCATCATCACCTCCTTTACATGGCTTTCGGCGGCAAAATCCAGTACCACGGAATAGTCGATTTCCCGGCTGCTCTCCTGCAGCTTCGTCATATATCCCGGGCTGTGCGCCGACAGCTTCCAGTGGATCTGCTTCATGGAGTCACCCACGGCATACTCGCGGACGCCGACATAATCCATGCCGCCGGCCACGACCGTGCGTGTGTCCCGGGCGGACTCCGCCAGGACGGTCTCCGATTCCCGCATCTCCTCGATTGGTCGGATCCGCGGACGGACAAACACTTCAAATGTCCCGTCCAGCGGCACCGTCACTTTTAAAATCCCGAAGAAATCCCACATCTCCATATCCCGGATACCGCCGCGATAGACGCCGATATGGGGCATGGCGATATTCAGCCCGAACCCCGTATCCTTCCCGGGAGCCAGTGCCAGATACATCTGGCTCAGGCTGTCCTCCCCGCCGAAGATATCGGAGATGAAGATATTCACAATAGTTTTCGACGTCATGACCTTCGAGTGGTTGCAAACGCGCAGTCCCGCGGATATCTTCTTACCGCGCTCACAGATGCTGTCCGTCCCGCCGAGTTCAGACTCCACCGTGATCCTGCGGCGGACCATCTGCAGGCTGACGATCGACAGAGCCAGCGCAAGCGCGAGGGAAAAGGCGGGCAGGTAGCCGTACAGCGTATTGATGAACACCGCAGGGATCAGCGCGGCCGCAAAGACCAGCGCCACGACCAGCAGCTTTCCGATCCGCCTCACCATCATTTCTTACCCTCCGTCTCCTGCCGTGTGACCGGAACGACGACAGTCGCCACGATGTTCCGGATGATATCCGCCGGATTCTTCTTCTCCGTCTTCGCCGTATGCGTCAGCATGATGCGGTGCGCCAACACATAGGGCGCCAGATATTTCACGTCATCCGGGATAACATAATTCCTGCCATGCAGAAGAGCGTACGCCCTCGCCATATTGTACAGCGCGATGCTTCCGCGGGGCGAGCTGCCCAGCCGGATATCCGCGTGGGAGCGGGTTGCGTTCACGATATGCACGATATAGGTCGCCACCAGCTCGTCGACCCAGACACGCTCACACATCTCGATCAGTGCCACCACATCCTCCCGATCCACCACACAGGAGATGGCTTTCTTTGCCTTTCTCCCGTGCATTACAATGGACACCTCATCGGACAGCTCCGGGTATCCCATCGAGATCTTGATCATGAAACGGTCGATCTGCGCCTCCGGCAGCTGATACGTGCCCAGCGACTCGATCGGGTTCTGTGTCGCCAGCACCATAAACGGCGGTTCGAGCGGATAGGTGTGCGAGTCCACCGTGACCTGACGCTCCTCCATGATCTCCAGCATCGCCGACTGTGTCTTCGCCGACGCGCGGTTGATCTCATCCGCAAGGACGATATTGCTCATGGCCGCGCCCGGACGGAACTCGAACTCGCCGCTTTTCTGGTTGTAGATAGAGAATCCCGAGACGTCAGACGGCATCACGTCCGGCGTGAACTGGATCCGCTTGTAATCGCAGGAGATCGTCTTCGCCAGAGAAGAGACAAGCGTCGTCTTGCCGGTGCCCGGGATATCCTCGATCAGCACATGGCCGCCTGCCGCCATACACATAACCACGAGCTCGACCCGCTCCCGCTTGCCGGTAATGACCGTCTCGATATTGTCGATAATCTGCTTCATACTCTGCTGCGCCCGCCCCGCTGCCTCCGGCGACAAGCGTTCCTCCCCGTCCATGTCCGGGAACATCTCTTCCATACTGTTCATTTTTTGTACCATTCCTTTCCTTACGTTCACATCATGCCGGGCACGATGGCGCCCGCCATTGCATGTCATAATGCCCCCCCCATCTGACACTGTCTCATTCGATGTATCTTACCTGCTGTCTATCCGGCGCCGGGTAAAGCCCGGCGTGCAGACGCGCACCGGGTTTCCACCGGAATCGAGCACTTCCAGAATCTCGATATCCGTCTGGTACGCTTTATACAGGTTCTCTTTTGTAATCACGCGGTTGCATGGACCGAAGACCAGCGGATCGTTCCGAAACAGCATGGCCGTCTTCGCCTGACACATAAACGCCTGATCCGGCATATGCGTTGTAAATATCACGCACAGCCCCTTTCCGCCAGCATCCGGATACAGTCCATGACGAGGATCATATTGCCGTAATCCAGATTTGCCGTCGGCTCATCCATGATCAGAACCTTCGGCTCCTGCGCCAGTGCCTTCGCAATCATCAGCAGCTGACGCTCCCCGCCGGATATCTCCGTGTACACCTTGTCCCGAAGATGGCGGATCCCGACGTCCTCAAGCGCCTGCTCCACGATCTCAAAATCCTTCCGTCCCGGCTGCCCGGAAGCATTCATCTGCCCGATGCGGCCCATCATGGCGATGTCCTTCACCAGATAAGGGAAAGACGGCACATGTGCCTGCGCCACATAAGCCAGATAGCGGGAACGTTTCCGCGGCGTCCACCCTGAGACATCATCTCCGTCGATGCACACCTGCCCGGCCAGCGGCCGGATGAGACTGAGAATCGTCTTGAACAGCGTCGTCTTCCCCACGCCGTTCGGTCCCAGCAGTGCACAGGTATCTCCCGATTCCAGATCAAAGGTTATATTTTTTATCACCGGCCTGTCCGCCTCATAGCCGCAGGCCAGATCTCTCAACTCCAGTTTCATCGCAGCCTTCTTTCCTCATTCTCATCCATGCGCCGCTGCCGCAGCGCGCCAACATCTATGAAAGCCCATCGCTCCGTGCTTCTCACTCCCGCGATGGCCGCCAGCATTCGCAATCCGCTCATTTTTCTTCGAAAAATGGCTACTTGATCATACTGGCTTGGTTGTCTAATATCCTGTCATTCGGGTGTGCAAGCACGCCCGCCTGACAGTCTATTGACAACGCTTTCATAACTATTCAAAGGTGCTTCTCTGCCGCGTCAGGATCAGGATGAAGAATGGGAGCAGGCAGATATTCACGATAAAGGTGGCAGGCAGGACGATTACCTGCTGATTTGCATCAATCAGAACATCTCCATACGAATTGCGCAGCGCCACACAGGTAGACACGGTTCGGCATACCATCATCAGAGACGCCCCCGACAGAGCACTGAACGTGAACACCTTCCGGAAATCCGACCCGACCGCATTCCGCACAATAAATGGGATGACCATCGCCAGCATTCCCGCCTCCCCACAGTGAATCATCGCGGCGGTCGTCATAAGAACGCCGCAAATTTGCCCAAGCAACCGGTATGGCGCAGGATTCACGCCCGCCGCCCGTGCTTCCGCATCGTCGATCCCTGTCACATTAAAACGATAGCGAAGCAAAATCATCGGAATCAGGGCGATCTCCATCACACCGAAAAAGATTCCCATCGACAATTTGCTCAGATCTTCATAGGTACCCATGCTGATCTCCTGATATGTCATCAGATCCTCTTCCGAAAGATTATACATATAGTACATCGCAATCGTACCCAGTCCCTGATTCAGGATGGAACCCGCCATAACCATCTTCAGCACCGAGGGGTTTCCCATCCGGTCTCCCGCCAGCCTGCCCAACAGCAGGATGACAACGACACACACCGCGGTCAACGCATAGCAAAGTCTGTAACGCAGACCGATCAGCAAAACCGCCTCGCCGGAATACAGCATAACCATGATGACATTTCCGAGCTGTACCCCCGCCGTTGCGCCAAGCATATTCGGCGAAGCCATCGGATTCCGGTATATCGTCTGAAAGACAGCTCCGGCTATCGCTAACCCGGCACCGGATACCGTGGCCATCGCCGTCACTTTCAGGCGGCAAATGGAGCCCACATAATCGAACGTCCCAATCGCAGCAATCAGGCTCTCCCGTTCATGCCAGTACTCACCTTTAAAAAGAGCGGATATATGTATGCCGAGGCGCGTCAGCAGGCTATGATAATACCGGATCGGGATGAACAAACCTTCCTGATCATACTGTTCATAACGGAAACCCAGACAAATCAGGAAAACACCCACTGTCAGAATCACCGCCAACAGTACTCTGCGGTGCGACCGTCTCCTATCGGAATCCCATTCCCGGCGCAGCTGCTCCTTTTCCAGCTTCATCCCTGCCGCCTCCTTTCCGGAACAATGTGAAAATCATAACCGCACAGCCCAGTGGCCCCGTAATCACGCTCATATAATCCTGCAAGCCCACCATACAGGCTAAATCAAAAATCAGCGTCATCAGCAACGCGCCGAACGTCATCGCCGCCGGCAGCAGTTTCCGCAAATCCGGTCCGGTCATGCGCCGCACAACCAGCGGCACCAAAAAACCGATAAAACCAATCCGTCCGCAGAACGCTACCACCATCGCAGTCAGCACCGTGCCGGTCAGGATCATCAAGTTCTTATATCGGCGCACATTCAACCCCATCGCCTGTGCGTCCTCCTCTCCAAAGGAAAGCAGATTCATCTTCACGCTGCAGAATAGCAGGATGAACAAGCAGACTAAAATCGGTATCGCCATGATCGTCACCGCCGTCAGAGATGTCAGCTGATTAAAATTCCCCATCATCATCAGCCGCAGCATCTCTATCCTGTCATCTGAAGGGTCATTCGCTATAATCCAGTATTGAATGACCAGCATAATATTCGATATTACTCCGGAAAATACCGTACCGGCAATGACCATCGTATCCGAAGATACCTTCCCCCTTCCGGCAATCAACGAAACTGCCAGGATTAACAATACCCCGCCAAAACACCCGGCCAGCGTAAAAATCGGCTGCAATAGACCGGACAGCCGGGGCAAAATACCCAGGCTAACTGTCGACGACCCGTAGAACACCAGAAGATATATCATGCATCCCATGGAGCCGCCCGACATCACGCCCATCGTAGATGGGCCAGCCAGAACATTTTTAAAGACTCCCTGAAACGCTGCACCGCAGGCCGCCAAAGCTGCACCCGCCAGAGCAACGCCCAGAAACTGGCAATAGTACATTTCAATATTCCCTGTTGATCCGGCATGGAAAAACAGGTTATACGACTCTTCAATAAAAAGAGTAATGTACTGCATAAAATAGGATGCACGGTTATAGCCTTCCCCTCCCGTCCCCGGCAAATAAATCCTTACACCGAAAATCAGGGAAATGAAATATAAACCGATCCATACCAACAAAAAAATAATTGGCAACGGAATTTTTCGGTTTCGCTTCCTTTCTCTTTTTTGAAAGTCACCGATTTCATCTTCTGTTACAGACACTTCGATCCGATTCATGTCGTTAAAACTATTTTTTCTATTCATGATTTATTCTTATACCACAGACGATAAAGCCTTCCAAAGTACTGTGTCATACACGAAAAGAGGGCATCGCTTAACCTTCTCTTCAAAATGATTAAACGATACCCTCTGCATACGATAGCGAACCGAATACTCAAATCCCTGACTCATGTCAGTGTGTAAAGAAGAGTCCTGTTTACTGATTAATTATATTTTCTATCTGTGAATCACTCAGTGTAATGCCATAAAACTCCGAGTAAAATGATCTGACCTCACTGATCAGTCTTGATTCACTGATACCTCCACTGATTTTACACAAAATCCAATATGCCTCGAGAGGAGAATCTACACTTCCCTCCGCCCAGTTATCAAAGCCGGTCGGATTCACATAGATATCATAGTCTCCGGCAATATCAATCGCATATTCTTCAACAGATGTCCCGTCCAGAAAACCTGCTTTCCACTGTGGACTGTTGCTTATGGCTGCTTTTGTCTCCTCATCAGCGACTACTATAGCAGAAAATCGATCACTGCTTCCAAGGTGATAATACGGGTTTGTTCCAGCTCCTTCTTCGTATTTTCCCCAATACAAATTAGGACGTAAGGCATAGTACAAAGAGAGTTCATCTGTTAAATTTTCCTCCTCATCACTAATGCCTCTATCTGAAAATTCCGGCACACCAAACCAGCTTCTGTACGGGAAAACGTATATGCTTGAACCATTGGTGTTAATATAAATATCTTCTCCTGAACCATAATGGGCAAGATTATACAAATTATATACACCCGCAGACACCCAAAACTCTCCAAATGGTCTTTCACCACCATCATTAAGAGCAACTGCAACTCCTCTGCCCGTGCCATTAACGACTCCGGAAGGCAACGGGAAATCAACAATCAAATATTCCAATTTTATACCGTCAGTTCCTGTGACCGTATAACCCGGATCATATTTACGCGTAAAAGTAACATCTTCTCTCCACTCGGAAATATAGATTGTATAATAATTCAACGTAGCCCTCATACCCGCTGTTTCAGACAGGCACTCATCTACCCAACTGCCATATTGATTCGCGATTGTCACAGCTGACTGCCCTGTATCCTCATTTGTCTCCAATGCTTCCGCCACGATCATGACTGCATCTTTCATATTTTCACTGGATGAGAGTTGCGGCAAAACGAGATAACCTATGCCATGCTCCTGTAGCTGCAATATCTGTTCCGAAGAAAATGTAGCCTCACCGCTAATCTCAAAACACACATCCGGACTGGCATATAACAACTCCCTGAAATCCTCATCCGAGATGCCGGCGGAACCATCGTCTGACCACCAGATATTCACCTCGGTATCCGCACTGGCAGCAAGCAACATACTCCCGAGTTCATTGTCTGCAAAGCTCTCCGACGTGCCCACCAGACGACCTACGCCACCAACCATCGCGACAATGGGAGCTGCCGCACCGACAGCTGTCACCGTGTATACGTCCTCTGGAATTTCCTGTTCCGTGCCGGAACTGTCCGTAACAACCTTCTTGGGAACGTCTTTCACCGGGGCATCGCTCTCACTTGCCACATCGCCGGGCTGATTCTGACCTGCTTCATCAGCGCTATTCGTATTGTCTGTATAGTCTGAAACATCGTCGGAATTATTTGCATCCGTTACTGCGTTTCCGGTATTATCACCGACTGTATCATTTGAAACCCCATCGGCACTATCAGAAACGCCTGATGTATCGGTACTCACGCCAGCACTCTCTGAATTACCGGCAGAATCATTATCTGCTGTATGACTGGCATCCTCCACACTTTCATCCGAATAACTGTCTCCTGTATTCTGATAATCAGAATCCTCCTGTGTAGAATCTTCCTGCTGTGCCTGATCTGTCTCTGAATGAGTCTCCTCGGCAGTATCCTCCTCGCGTTCCTGAGGCGCATCGTTATCCTCAGTTCCATCATCCGTGAAATCCCGGGCTGTTGGATTTGGATCTACCTCATCAGCATCTGCCGTATAAACAGTATCAATCAATGCCGGGCTGATGCGGCATCCCATTAGAGATGCCGCAACAGTCAAAGTCAGAGTCATTATGCCAATAAATTTAAACCATTTTTTCATTGGCTCAATCGTCCTGTTTCAAAGCTATTTAAACGAATAATACACTGCATATTCAGCAAAAGGTCTTCTAACGCCTCTTCATCATAAGATGTATCCGACACATGCAAATCATCGTATTCAGGATCTGTTACCTGATCCTCCTCAAGATCTTCACCGTCGGTAACAAAGCTATCCACAATCGCCGTATAATAAATATCCTTCAGTTTCGAAGATTTGATATGATAGAATTTGGATGCGAAGTATTCATATACATATTTCGCATTCAACTCACTGGCACTGTCATCATAGATGCGGGCAAGGATATATCCCATGCCAAGTGCATTCTCCACGGAATTCATGCTGATGCCATAGAGAGTCTCCATCTTATTAACAGAAATAAACTCCGGATCATCTGTCGAGCCTGTATTAATGATCTCATCAGCTTTAATAGCTGTTTCCACTGCATCCGTTGTAAGAATAATCGCATCAACACCTGCCAGATCGTCACTGTATACCGTTTCTTCCGACAAACTTGTCAAATTATTCGTTACATCCGCTGTGTACTCCACATACCGATTCGTAGAAGTTGCCGCCACTGAGCCCTGACCATCGATGGTATAGCATATATTTCCTTCACTGTCTGTAGATACAGCACTCACAATTGCGATTGTCTTATAATGACTTTCACCAATCGCCTCCTACTACAATGTATTTATGGGTTAGATACCTTACAGCCAGTAAGGATCTT
>JAJQFQ010000127.1 GCA_021201035.1 Clostridiales bacterium | reverse complement strand
TATCATTACCGTCCGCGTTCCAGTCGCCGACCAGTACTTCGTCTGTCGACTTACCATAGGCAGTCACCTGATCCGCTTCGCCGCTCTTGATTGTGTTGCTGAAATAATAAGTGTTTCCTCGGCGCACACACAGCGTATCCTTTACGGCTGCCGTGCCGGAAGCATTGCCGGACCATTTGCCGACCAGAACCAAATCAGCTGCCTTGCCATAAGCGACCACTTTATCCGCTTCGCCGCTCTTGATCGTGTTGCTGAAATAATAGGTGTTTCCTCGACGCACACACAATGTATCCCTGCCATCACCGTCCCAATCACCGACCAGCACTTCATCCGTCGCTTTACCATAGGCTACAACATAATCCGCTTCACCCGACTTCAGACTGTTGCTGAAGTAATAAGTGTTTCCGCGGCGCACACACAGTGTATCGACACCGTCACCGTCCCAATCGCCGACCAGCACTTCATCCGCAGCCTTGCCGTAAGCGATCACTTTATCAGCTTCGCCACTCTTGATGGAATATGAGAAGTAATAAATATTGCCGCGGCGCACAACCAGCGTATCCCCAACCGCACTTCCATCGTCTGCATCATCACTGTCACTGTCGCTTTCCGTATCGTTGCTTCCGCTGTTTCCGCTGTCACTATCCGTGTCATCGCTTCCGCTGTTTCCGCTGTCGCTGGCCGTGTCGTCGCTTCCGCTGTTTCCGCTGTCGCTGGCCGTGTCGTCGCTTCCGCTGTTTTCGCTGTCGCTGGCCGTGTCATCACTTTCATTTTCGTCATCAGCAGAAGACGACTGTTCACTCATACACGCAGCGATCCACTCGATGAAACACTCATCACTATCCGCACCTGCGCGTTCCGCCGTGGTATGTCCCTGCGCCCAGAGCATGGCAAAGTCCACATCCTCCACGCTGCTGTCACCATCCGCTATATCCTCTGTCAACGCAAGATACAGGTTCATCTCTACAGTCAGAGAAGTATCACTCTGCGTGATTCCGGTATTAATCCGCCAGTAGGAAGCCGGTGAAGAAGTACCGTAACCGTCATAATCCTGACAGAGATAGTACATCGGGTTATACATATTCTGACGATACTGCGAACTGTATCCCAGAACTGCATCGGATGTATAATTTTCATAATCATCCTGATAATCGGATGCATAAGCCTGAACATCCGATTCAGAGACCGAGCTGTCCGCCGCCGCGTATTCCTTATAATTTTCACTCATAAGCTCCGCCATCAGTGAATCAAAATGCGCCGCCTGGTTGGAACCGCTTCCGAACACATAATTTTCCGCCTGCGTTGTATTCAGGTCATCAAAAGCGCCGACATCTTTGGATGCCGATTTACTTCCGTAAAGGACAAAATCTTCCACACTGCGAATGCTGTACCAGTCCGTCTCCGCGTCATAGGTGATCCATGCCTCGTCCGTACCGTAATTTTCATCCAGCGTCAGTAAATACTCCGTCAGAGCGTCTGATGAATCAGTATCTGATTCCGCTGTCGCTGTAAATACGGTTTCTGATTCCGTCAGCGTCTGACTCACAGCCAGAGATATAATGCCTCCAAAATCCGTTCCGCCGGGGCCGCCTGAGCTTCCGTCCGGTCCTCCTGTGCTGCTGCCGGAACCGGAAGAACTGTATGAGAAATTTCCGTCCTCATCGGTATAAGAATCAATAAAGTCATTCAATGAGTATTCAATCTGATACAAAAGATATTCATAATAGCTCCCGGATACATAGATACCATCATCCTCATCCGTAAGAGAAAGCACATTTCCGTCCTCATCTTCCAGTGTCAGACTGTTAATATACTCTGCAAATGCTTCCGACATGTCATCGGAGAGCAGGCTGGTCCACGTGCTGTCAGCCCGTGTACCAGAACTGGAATATTGCCCCATCATCCACTCATAGGCCTCATCCGCATAGTCCAGACTGGTGATCGGACACCAGCACATGGCTCCGCATGTGGCATCACTGATGGTGCTTTCATAGGTATTGGTTTCTTCGTTATATGTAATGCCCGCTGCTCCGATGGAATACAAATAAGGGTAATATAACTCACTGTCGCCGGAAGCGCCCAGCACCGCACTCTGCGCACCGCCTCCGCTGTGACCGAAGCTGAAAACACAATCGGTATCTCCCGGCAAAACAGATGCGTTGCTGCGGTAATACCGGATTGCCGCCTTCAGATCCGTCACTCCCCAGGGAGCGCCGCCGTTTACGGTATCACGTCCCCGGCAGCCCGCATACAGATAAATAATTCCTTCATCTGTATATGTAGTCACACCTGAAGAAAATCCGGTGGGCGCAGCCTGTGCCGAATAGCCCGCTGTGTTTACAGGAATCACGATGGGTGCGGTCGATGCCGTGTAATCTCCCACCGCGGTATCCGTAAAGCTGACAAACGTATAGGTGCCATCCCCGTTTGATGTCATATTCATATAAGCTGCCGGCACATAGATCCCGAAGGATTCATAAGTTGTATCATACGGATCCGAACAATATACAACCCCCGTCTGATAGTATACATCTGAACCGGAATTATACTGCCATACGGAAGAGTCAAAGGTTAAGGTATCATCTGAAGAAATATTCCCGCTGTTGTTAACTGTACTGTCCGTACCGTTGCTGTTATCCGCGTCATCCGAACTGTTATTATCATCCGAATTATCGGAACCGCTGTTGTTGTCCGTATCGTCCGTATCACTGTCTTCGCTGTCCTCATCCGTTTCACTTGAAACAGTCAGCGTATAAGCGCTTCCCTCCGTTACATCCTCCGACGAATAGAACACATAATCCACTGTATAGGCTGCATCCAGATCCCATGCCGCCGTCACGGAAATCAGCTCATTATTCTCTGAATCACAGATTGTAATCACATCCCCGTTGGAAACAAAACCTGACTGGGAGCTGTCACCTCCCGGCATATTTGTGTTATTTCCGTCTCCCGGCATATTCGAGTCACTGTCACCGCCGGGGATACCCATTTCACTGTCTGTTCCCGGTTCGCCCGTGTCATTTTCCCCGCCGGAGAAATCCATACCGCCATTCTCTCCTGATCCGTCAAAACTGCCTGCATCCGAAGCTGCGCTTTCGCCGTCCCCCGGCATACCCGAATTACCGGCCTCACTTCCTGCCGCCACCGCCGTGCTCTCGCCGGCAGACGTCCATGTCACATAAGCCTGTGAACTGGACGGCACGACCGACATTTCCTGCATGCCGATGCCGAGTACAGTGCCGCCGGTCAGCGTAAATGTACCGTCACAATCCAGGGCATTATTCGTCTCTTCCGTGTTGTCAAGCGCACCGAGTGCAATCACGGTACCTCCGCAGATATTGAGATCCCCATTGGAATCCAGACAGTCGCCCGCTGTTGAAGCCGCATAGATACTGCCGCCGTAAATATTTATCTCATAATCATAATCCGTAAGATCGCTGTTTGCTGCATTGATGCAGTCGTCACTTCCTGAAATCGTAAAGGTACCGCTGTAAATATTTACCGTCGCAC
Source organism: Clostridiales bacterium (assembly GCA_021201035.1). Taxonomy (GTDB): domain Bacteria; phylum Bacillota; class Clostridia; order Lachnospirales; family Lachnospiraceae; genus Eubacterium_I. The sequence goes on along the minus strand of JAJQFQ010000127.1, from coordinate 7,065 downwards.
CTTCCAACCCTTCACCGCAGGTCAGGATATCAATCACCAACGCGTCGTCCTCTTCACCGAGATTCAGAACATAGTCCGCATGAATGGCGTCCTCAGCCGCTGAAATACAAAGCGTTCCGCCAACGATATTCAGTCCGTCCTCAGAGTCTGAGTTGATACCGTCGTTGACGCTGGTGATATTTAAAGTAATATCTCCCCCGATTGAAAGTGAACCGCTTGTTTTGATACCGTTTTTCCCGTTAGCATCGATATTGACCGTTCCGCCGCCGGTGAGTGTAACATCGCTGCCAGATTTAAATTTCATCACCGCATTCTCCGCTGCAGCATTGTCCGTATAAGTTCCATCATTGTTATATTCATTGTCCGTCAACGTATTTTCCGTGCCGTCCACCGCACAGATGGTGCAGGAAGCCGTACTGTCCTTACGCACAGCGATCACAGCGGTAAAAGCGGATGCAAGATCCAGGCTGTCCAGATACAGAACTGCGTCGCCGGTCGCCTCTTTTTTCACGGCAATACTTCCATTGCCGCTTCCCTGAAATACATACGAACCGCCCTTTTTCTTAATAGAAACCAAAAGCTGTCCGTCGCTGTCAGCCGGCACGGAATATACCGTATTTCCATCCGTGTCTGTCGAAGTGTCCGCCTCCGTTTCCGTATCTGCGGAATCATAAATAACTACCTCATAGTTGGCATCATCTCCCTCCACAACCGTAACAGAATCACCGTCAAAGATAAATGTCGTCATCTCTGACAGATCCGCCGCGGTTTCCTCCGCAAACGCAGTCACGCTGAGGGACGAGAAAATCATGGCAAAACTGATAAACAACGCCAGAATTTTCTGTCCGAAAAAAACATGTTTTTTTCATCATCGTTTTCCTTTCTTTTTTTGTAATAACACCAGAAACAATCTCAGTTTTCAGAATTCTATCAGAATAAAATTGAAATCAGATTGAAAATTTCAAAAAAAATACGGACTGCATTGCCTGAAAGGCAAAACAGTCCGTACAGATCATAGAAAAAGCAGTAACTGTAAAGGTATTGAACAGTTACGAAAAAAAGATTAAGCCGCACTCTCCAACAACTTTTCCACGCTGGCCAGTTTCACGCAGACAATAAACACGCTGCATGCCTGATCCAGTTCTTCCAGCGGCGGAAGCGTGGGTGCGATACGGATCACGGAATCCTGCGGATCCTTTTTATAAGGAAACGGCGCGCCGGCTCCGGTCATCACCACACCTGCTTCTTTTGCTTTGGCGACAATATTTTTCGCACAGCCTTCATTGGCAAAATAGGTGATAAAATATCCTCCCCGGGGATTTGTCCAGGAGCCGACACCCAGACCGGCCAGTTCCTCGTCAAACCGTCTGGTCAGCAGTTCAAACTTGGGACGGATCAGTTCGGCATGCTTTGCCATATGGCGCTCAATTCCCTCCTGATCTTTCAGGAATTTCACATGGCGGAGCTGATTGATCTTATCAAACCCAATGGTCTGAACGGTCAGCTGCGCCAGAATATCCGCTTTGTTTCGCGGACTGGTCGCCAGCCCGGAGATACCGGAGCCGGAAAAGGTCACCTTGGATGTCGAACAGAACTCATACACCATATCCGGATTGCCCGCTTTCTCACACTCCGAGATGATATCGAGCAGCTGATCCTTCTGATCCTCATATAAATGATGCACACAGTAGGCGTTATCCCAGTAAATACGAAAATCTTCTGCCGCCGGTTTCAGGTTTGCGAAACGGCGCACGGTCTCATCCGAATAGGAAGTTCCCATCGGATTGGAATATTTCGGCACACACCAGATGCCCTTGACTGCGGGATCCGTGCTGACCAGTTTCTCCACCATATCCATATCCGGGCCATCCTCGTGTAAAGGAACATTAATCATCTCAATCCCGAAAAACTCGGTGATCGTAAAATGACGGTCATATCCCGGAACCGGACAGAGAAACTTCACCTTGTCCAGCTTACGCCAGGGCGTGTGGTCAAGCACGCCGTGAATCATCGAGCGGTTGATCGTGTCGTACATGATATTCAGGCTGGCGTTTCCGTAGACAATCACATTCTCCGGCTTCGTATCCATCATCCCCGCGATCAGCTCTTTCGCCTCATCGATACCGTCCAGGACACCGTAGTTTCTCAGATCCGTGCCAAGCCGGCTTTCCAGAACAGTGTCGCTGTGCAGCACATCCATCATCGGCTGGGAAAGATCCAGCTGTGCTTTGGACGGTTTCCCTCTGGACATGTCCAGCTTCAGGCCGAGCGCACAGATATCCCTGTACTGCTGCTCCAACGCCTCTTTTTCCTGTAATAATTCCTTTTTCGTCATCTGATCATATGCTTTCATGTATATCCCTCCTGTAAACATTCCCGACAGCCGCAAGCTGTCTGTATATGCTGCCGGCATCCCGGTGCATGTCCAGGCGCCGGAGTAAATCATTTCCTGATTAGCCGTTGCTGTCTTTCCCGATCTTCCTGAAATATTCCCGGATATTTTTCTCATATCCGTTTTCCGTCGGTTCATAGAACTTCATATCCTTATAAGCATCGGGCAGATACTGCTGTTTCACATAGTGATTCGGAAAATCGTGGGCGTATTGATAACCAATGCCGCGGCCAAGCTTCTGCGCTCCCTTATAATGACTGTCACACAGATACGGAGGCACCGGCGCTGTCCTCGTGCTCCGAACCACCTCCAGCGCTTTATCAACCGCGAGATAGGCCGCATTGCTTTTCGGGGCGCTCGCCACATAAGTCGCCGCCTGTGCCAGAACAATCCTGGCTTCCGGCATTCCCAGCCGTTCCACCGCCTGCGCCGCGCTGACAGCCACGGTCAATGCCATCGGATCTGCATTTCCCACATCCTCCGACGCACAGATCATAATGCGCCGCGCGATAAAAGCCACATCCTCCCCGGCATGCAGCATCCGGGCCAGATAATAGACCGCCGCGTCGGGATCGGAGCCGCGCATGCTCTTGATAAACGCGGAAATCGTGTCATAATGGCTGTCTCCGCCCTTATCGTATCTGACCTTGCGCTTCTGAATGCACTCTTCCGCCACGGAGAGGGTGATATGAATCATACCGTCCGCATCACGCTCTGTGGTAAGGATTCCCAGTTCGATCGCATTCAATGCACTTCTGGCGTCACCGTTTGCCACATCCGCCAGGAAATCCAACGCTTCCCCGTCAATCACCGCCCGATAAGATCCCATACCCTTTTTCCGGTCGGAAACCGCACGCCGGAGAAGCGTTTTGATATCCTCTTTTTCCAGCGGTTTCAGTTCAAAAATGATGGAACGCGAGAGAAGTGCTCCGTTGACCTCAAAATACGGATTTTCCGTCGTGGCGCCGATCAGCGTGACCGTACCGTCCTCGACAAACGGAAGAAGATAATCCTGCTGCCCTTTATTGAAGCGATGAATCTCATCAATGAACAGAATCGTCTTTTTCTGATACATACCCTGCAGCTGTTTTGCCTGCGCCACCACCGCTTCCATATCTTTTTTCCCGGCAGCTGTCGCATTGATCTGCATAAACTCCGCACTGGTGGTCTGCGCGATCACCTTCGCAAGCGTAGTCTTCCCTGTACCGGGCGGTCCGTAAAAAATGACGGACTGCAGTTTGTCTGCCATAATCGCGCGGTACAAAAGCTTGTCCTTTCCGATGATATGACGCTGTCCCACCACTTCATCCAGAGATGTCGGCCGGAGTCTGGACGCCAGCGGCGCTTCCCTGTCCTTATTCTGTTCTCTCGCATAGTCAAATAAGTCCATGTATCCGTCCTCCGGTTTTATCCATCAGCGAGGAAATTTTACAATATCGAAAATTCATTTCATGCCTGTTCCGGCTGTATTTACTCCTGATTTTCATATAATTTTGAATAAAGAGTTCTCTTCATCCTTCAAATTCAGGGTTCAAGCGACATCCGGTTTAAACAAAATATACAATAACGCAAACCAAACGGAAATACAAGTTTTTTCTTATAATTATGTCAAAAAAGTAACAATACCTCACGGAAAGATCAATTCATCCACCGTCACAAACTCATAATCCTCCTGCGACAGGACATCAATTGTCTGCAGTGCCGCCTGCACGCTGGATGCGGACGCGTCATGCAGCAGAATGATATCATACTCCTCCGTGTCCGCCAGAATTCTCCTGACCACGGCGGCGGCATCCTGTGTCGCCCAGTCCAGCGGATCAACATCCCAGAATACGGGAATCATGCAGAAATCATCATCCAGACAGGAAATCCAGTTTCCATAAGGAGGACGCACAAAGGACGGGCGCCTCCCGGTAATCTCATAAATCAGATCACATGTTTTCTGTATCTGCGCACAGGCATCCTCCTCCGTCAGACTGCTCAGATTCACATGCTCATAGGAATGAATACCTATCTCATGTCCGTCCCGACTCATTTCCTCCACGAGTTCCGGGCTGACTTCCACCGCCGTTCCCAGCAGGAAAAAGGTTGCCTGTACGTCCCGCTCACGCAAACCTTCCAGAAGAATCGGTGTATACTCCGGATTCGGGCCGTCATCAAAGGTCAGGGCAATCTTCTTCTTTTCCGTGACAGTCTTTGTCTGTGAAAATGTTTCTGCAGCATCCTTCATCCGGAAATTTCCGTAAAAAATGATTCCGCAAAGCAGGGCGCTAAGCAGCAGATCCGCAAGCAGGAGGATTCGCTCTCTTCTATACATAAAACACATCCTCTTTTCGTCTTATTTTCAACTTATGAATACAGACAGGAAAAAGAACATCCCGCATATCTCTGTCGGATACGTTTCATTTGTCCGCTTTCTGGCTTATGCTCATACGTCATTAAGTTATGCAAATTGAGAATAAGCAATTTTGCCTGCTCTCTATACTTTAAAATGGTAAAATGGTAAAATAATCTTACTTATATACTCGGATCAGCGGTGGGGTTTTGTCAGCATCAGTTTTCCTTACACAGGGAATATGTATTATCATAGGGAGGATCACATACTATGAACATAGCTTACAATCTGTCAGATATCGCGCTTTATTATGACGGCGGTTCCGGCTACACGCAGCATCTGAAGGATACCGGGTGCAGCCGTTTTTACATCGGTTCCTATTTCTGTGGGAAATATTTTATGCGTTCCGTACATTTTTTCACACAGAATCTGCTCGGCTTTTTTACGGAAAATCAGCTCCGTGTCACGCTGACAGTTCCATCTGTTCCCGGACCGCAAAATGATATGCTGAAACAGGATATTTCAAACTTTTTCGCCTGCTGCGGGGAATATGCGGATGAACTGGTTGTCAATGATTATGGCATGCTGCAGTTTGCACAGCAGCTGAAGGATTTCTATCCCATCCGCATCACAGCCGGGCGCATGTTTACGAAAAATTTTCGCGATCCGCGCTATCCGGATTACGGAAAAGAGTCTTCGCTTGTCTTTTTCCCTGAGATGCTTCGCGGAGCCGTATCTGCTATAGAGGTGGATCTCACAGCCTCAAAACTGGATTTTTCAGAAATAGACGACGCAATAGAAATTCACGCGCACTATCCTTATGTCTATGTGACAGGCGGACAGAACTGTCAGTTCGCCGCGGCCATGCACCCGGCAGGACAGCAGTTTATCGGCAGACCGGGTTGCGGTCTGTCCTGCATGAACGGATATATGGAGACCACGGCGGAGGATGCCGTCTTTTTGCACATCGGGAAGGGCTTATACACCAGAAATGACGCGCCTGTTGTGTATTCGAAGACGCCGGACCGCTTCATCTACTGGCCCGCCGATGAATTTTTAAAAAACGAATAAACGATAACATTTTCAGGTCAGGCGGAATAAATACATGATTCCGCATTCATTCCAATCATAACAGGAGACGTCCCATGAAAATACTGACGCCGTTTAATGACATCAAATATCTCGAACCGCTCCTTGACGCAGGAGCTGATGAGTTTTACATAGGTTTTTTCAGCGACGAGTGGAAACAGCGCTTCGGTCGTTACAGCGATATAAACCGGCTTACCCTGTTTAAAGAGACAGCGAACCGTTACACGCTGGCGGATATGGCAGAGATTACCCGTCAGGTACATGCTGCAGGCAAGCCGCTGTACATCACTTTGAATGCGCCCGGCTACCACAGGGAAGAGTTCGAGCTTCTCGCGGAATATATCCGGACGCTCGGCAGCTTCGGCGTTGACGGTATTATTACCGGCATACCGGAGATGACAGATCTCATTCATCGAAACGGCATGAAGGCCATTGCCAGCACCATGTGCGGGATTCAGAATGCGGATCTGGCAGGATGGTATCGCGACATGGGTATCGACCGGATTATTTTTCCGCGGGAGCTTGCCACACACGAAATGTACTCCGTCATTCAGGCTGTCCCGGAGCCGGAATACGAAGCCTTTCTGATGCGAAACGGCTGCCGGTATCAGGACGCGAACTGCCTCGGACTTCACGGAGGTAAACACGGTGCGCTCTGCTATAGTCTGCGTTTCGGAGACACAGTCTGCTACGGCCGGCCGGGAAGTGGAGATTTCGCTGCCCGGTTAGAACAGGCACATGATACATTTTGCCACGCATTCCATGAGTTCACCTGCGGACAATGCGCGATCTACCGGCTGAACCGCATCGGTGTCGGGACATGCAAAATCGTAGGGCGCTTAGACGACCCCGACGAGATTCTGCAGGATGTTGCTCTCACCAAAAAAAATATTGAGATTGCCGCGCAATGCGACAGCGAGGAGGCATATTTAAGTGCCATGACTCTCCCCGGCGATTTTGAACAATACTGCCGCCATGGATTATCCTGCTACTACCCTGAAGTACGCTGGCGGTAAATAACAACGACATTCTTTCATTTTTTATTCCATATATCATGCAGACTGTCCTGACGAACAGGACAGAATTTCGAACAGAAAGGAGATTTCTATGGCAGATGAGACAAAACTTACAGAAGAAACTGTAAAAACCGAAGGTCAGCCCCCGGTACCGCCGGAAAAGCCCGAACACGGCGGCGGCGGTTATGGCGGCGGTAATTACGGCGGCAAGCCTGAAGGCGGCCCGAAAGGCC
>JAJQFQ010000130.1 GCA_021201035.1 Clostridiales bacterium | reverse complement strand
AAAGAAAGAATCCAAAGAATTAAAGAAAGAATCCGAAGAATTAAAGAAAGAATCCGAAGAATTTAAGAAGAAATCTGAAGAATTTAAGAAGAAATCTGAAGAATTTAAGAAGAAATCCGAAGTGTTAAAGCAGGAAGTAGAAGGATTAAAGCAGGAATCGGAAAACGCAAAACAGGAAATAGAACGTTTAAAAAAGCTTCTTGCGTCGCACGGGATTCCGGAGTAATAGAAAGAACGGGATTGATAAAATGTGAGAGGATACGTTTTCAGAAAAAATGGGAAAATTTATATAATGGAGGAACAGTTATGAGCAGGGTACGCAGAGTATATGTGGAAAAGAAGTATGATTACGCTGTGAAAGCGCGCGAACTGGAGTCCGAGATTCGGAGTTATCTCGGTATTGCCGGTGTGACGAAGGTGCGTGAACTGGTGCGTTATGATGTGGAGAATGTCTCGGATGAGACATATCGCAAAGCGGTGGTCAGTGTGTTCTCGGAACCGCCGGTGGATGATGTTTTTGAAGAAGAGTTTGACGCGGATGGTGCGAGCGTTTTCAGCGTGGAGTATCTGCCGGGGCAGTTTGACCAGCGGGCTGATTCTGCTGAGCAGTGCGTGAAGCTGTTAAATGAGGAAGAGAACCCTGTGATTCGCACGGCGACGACTTATGTGATTGAGGGAGATATCACGGATGAACAGTTGGAGGCTATCAAACAGCATTGCATTAATCCGGTTGATTCCAGAGAGACCGGCCTGGCGAAACCGGAGACACTGGCACAGGATTTTGCCGATCCGGAGGATGTGATTATATTTGACGGATTTTCTGTTATGGCGGAGTCAGATCTGCGGGAACTGTATGATTCACTCGGACTTGCCATGACGTTTCAGGATTTCCTTCATATTCAGAATTACTATGGCGCAGAGGAGTATCGTGATCCGACGATGACAGAGATCCGCGTGCTGGATACCTATTGGTCTGACCATTGCAGGCATACGACGTTTTCTACGGAATTAAAGGAGGTCAGCTTCGGCGATGGTTATTATCTGGAGCCGATCCGTGCGGCATATGAGCAGTATCAGGCGGATTTTGCTGAGATGTATGCGGATCGCCCGGACAAATTTCCCTGTTTGATGGATCTGGCTCTGATGGCGATGAAGAAGCTGAAAAAAGAGGGTAAGCTGAATGATCAGGAGGAATCGGATGAAATCAATGCCTGCTCTATAGTGGTTCCGCTGACTGTCGACGGAAAAGAAGAGGAGTGGCTGATCAATTTTAAGAACGAGACGCATAACCATCCGACAGAGATTGAACCGTTCGGCGGTGCCGCAACCTGTCTGGGCGGCGCGATCCGTGACCCGTTGTCCGGGCGTACCTATGTTTATCAGGCGATGCGTGTGACCGGCGCAGCGGACCCGACGGGTTCTGTTCGTGACACATTGCCGAGCAAGCTGCCCCAGAAGAAGATTGTGAGGTCCGCTGCCGGCGGTTATAGTTCGTACGGCAACCAGATCGGACTGGCTACGGGTCTGGTAAAGGAAATCTATCATCCGAATTATGTGGCGAAGCGTATGGAGATCGGTGCGGTTCTGGGGGCGGCTCCCCGCCGCGCAGTGCAGAGACTGACTTCCGATCCCGGGGATATCATCATTTTACTCGGCGGTCGGACCGGGCGCGACGGCTGCGGCGGCGCGACGGGGTCTTCGAAGGCACACACGACGGCGTCCATTGATACCTGCGGTGCGGAGGTACAGAAGGGTAATCCGCCTACAGAGCGGAAGATTCAGCGGCTGTTCCGCCGGGAAGAAGTTTCCTATCTGATTAAGAAGTGTAATGATTTCGGCGCAGGCGGCGTGTCGGTGGCGATCGGTGAGCTGGCGGACGGATTGCGTGTGGATCTGGATAAAGTCCCGAAAAAGTATGCCGGTCTGGATGGAACGGAGCTTGCGATCTCTGAGTCTCAGGAGCGCATGGCGGTCGTGATTGCACCGGAAAATGTCAATAAATTCCTTGCTTATGCGCGAGAAGAGAATCTGGAGGCTGTTCCTGTTGCGGTGGTGACGGAGGATCCGCGTCTGGTGCTGACCTGGAGAGGGAAGGAGATCGTGAATCTGTCCCGCGCATTTCTGGATACGAACGGCGCACATCAGGAAACTCGTGTAGCGGTGGATATTCCTTCCGAAGAGGACTGCTACCTTGATAAAATCGCAATCGATGCAGTTGCGGATGATATAAAAAACAATGATATTCGTCAGGCATGGCTGGATACTCTGCGTGATCTGAATGTGTGCTCACAGAAGGGGCTTGTGGAGATGTTTGACGGTTCCATCGGCGCCGGCAGCGTGTTTATGCCCTATGGCGGGCAGTATCAACTGACCGAGACACAGGCCATGGTAGCGAAGGTGCCGGTGGGCAGCGGCAGTTGTGACGCCGTAACGATGATGAGTTATGGATTTGATCCGTATCTGTCAAGCTGGAGCCCTTATCACGGCGCAGTGTATGCAGTCGTAGAATCCGTGGCGAAAATAGTGGCTGCGGGCGGCGATTTTAAAAAGATCCGGTTCAGCTTTCAGGAGTATTTCCGCAGGATGAGTGAGGATCCGTCCCGGTGGAGCCAGCCGTTCGCGGCGCTTCTCGGTTCTTACAGTGCGCAGTTGGGATTCGGACTGCCGTCCATCGGAGGTAAGGATTCCATGTCGGGTACCTTTAATGATATCGACGTACCGCCGACACTGGTCTCTTTTGCCGTGGATGTGGCGCAGGTGCAGGATATCGTGTCGCCGGAGCTGAAGCGTGCGGGTGATAAGCTGATGGTGTTTACCGCTGACCGGGATGCTTACGGTCTGCCGGATTATGAAAAGCTCATGCGGATGTATGATGTAGTGCATTCACTGATGCAGGAGAAGAAACTTACAGCGGTCTATGCGCTGGACGCGAAAGGACTCATCGCGGCAGTCAGCCGGATGGCGTTCGGCAATAAACTGGGTGTCTCTATCCGCGGCTGCATGAAGCCGGAGGCTGCGTTTGCACCGGGCTTCGGAAGTCTGGTTGCTGAGGTGCCGCCGGAAGATACCGACGCAGTGAAAGCGGCGATGGAAGCGGCGGGGCTTCGTGCGAATGTGAGCATCGCCGGATCTGTTCTGGAGGAGGCGGTATTCCGATATGGCGATACAGAGATTTCCATGGAGGAAGCGCTGGCAGCATGGATCGGTACGCTCGAGAAAGTATTCCCGACGAAGGCGGTTCAGGATACATCCGAACTGCCGCTGAAGCTTTATGATGCGGCGGACATCTATATCTGTAAAAACAAAATAGCAAAACCGACGGTATTTATTCCGGTATTTCCGGGGACAAACTGCGAGTATGATTCCGCGAAAGCGTTTGAACGGGCAGGCGCGAACGTTGTGACGAAGGTCTTTAAGAACCTGACGGCGGAGGATATCAGGGATTCTGTGGATATCTTTGAGAAGGCGATCAGTCAGGCTCAGATTATTATGTTCCCCGGCGGATTTTCCGCGGGCGATGAACCGGAGGGTTCTGCGAAGTTTTTTGCGACCGCGTTCCGCAATGCGAAAATACGGGAGGCTGTTGAAAAGCTGTTGAATGAACGGGACGGACTCTGTCTCGGCATTTGCAACGGTTTTCAGGCGCTGATCAAGCTGGGTCTTGTACCTTACGGGCGCATTCAGGAGGGGAATGCAGATTCCCCGACGCTGACTTATAACATCATCGGACGTCATATCTCGAAGATGGTCTATACGAAGGTCGTATCCAATAAATCCCCGTGGCTTGCACAGGCGGAGCTCGGGAAGGTATATACGAACCCGGCGTCACACGGTGAGGGGCGCTTTGTCGCGAACGATGCCTGGCTTGCTCAGCTTGTCGCAAACGGACAGGTGGCGACACAGTATGTCAATGAAGCCGGACTGCCGACGATGGACGAGGAGTGGAACGTCAATGGTTCTTATCTGGCAATCGAGGGCATCACGAGTCCGGACGGGCGTATTCTCGGCAAGATGGCACATTCCGAGCGCCGCGGCGACGGTGTCGCGGTCAATATTTACGGGGAGCAGGATATGCGGATATTTGAGTCCGGCGTGGCGTTCTTCAGAGATTAAAGCAATTGCAGTTCGCAGTAAAAACATTTATTTTGCATCTGATGTTGTGAAAAATCAGAAAAAACATTGGATATGATTCAAATGTGTGATAATATTATCTTATCTAAGAAGAAAGGAGGTATTATATGAACATGACAGAAGTTGCCAGAATCATTTTAGGCTTGAGAGCTGACGGATGGGATGAGAAAAAAATAAATGATTTTATGCTGTTTATAGAAACAGGGGAGGAACAGTATAAACCAAAGGAAAAGAAAGATAAAGAATAATATATGGGAATAAGGCGGAGACTTCGGTCTCCGTTTTTTCGTCTAACCATATCTTTTGTAAAATAATTTTACAAATCTTCCCAAAACACTTACGAATAATTTACTCCTTCCCGATTTTGCATTTTACAAATGGCTGTTAATATCCCATTTGTAACGAAGAGAGCAATGAAAAACAAAAGGACAGCTTTCTTTCAGAAAAAGAAAAAAAGGAGACAAATTATGAAATTCAGAAAAGCATTGGCATTAACACTTTGCGCTGCAGCAGTTGCAGGCATGACTTTATCCGGATGCGGAAGCAGTTCTTCCTCAGATACCAATACCACAGAGGACAGTACGGCTTCGACGGCAGATACTGACGCGGAGGAGACAGAGGAGAGCACAGAGACATCTGATTTTGATACTTCTTCCGCAATTTCCGTATTATCACGCGAGGATGGTTCCGGTACCAGAGGCGCGTTCATTGAACTGTTCGAGATCGAGCAGAAGAACGAGGATGGCGAGAAAGAGGATATGACCACTGTGGATGCTACCATTACCAACAACACAGAGGTTATGATGTCGACCGTAGCCGGTGATACATACGCAATCGGTTACTGCTCCCTTGGGTCTTTAAATGACACTGTAAAGGCAGTACAGATTGACGGCGTGGACGCAACGACTGATAATGTGTCCGACGGTTCCTATGCGGTAGCTCGTCCGTTCAATATTGTAACACAGGATGATCTGAGCGATGTAGCTCAGGATTTCATCGACTACATCATGAGCGCAGACGGTCAGGCTGTCATCTCTGAAAATGGTTATATCGAGGTGGCAGAGGGCGAAGCCTTTGAGACAAGCGGAGCATCCGGAAGCATTTCTGTTGCCGGTTCTTCCAGCGTATCTCCGGTTATGGAGAAATTAAAAGAGGCATATGAGGAAATCAATCCGAACGCAACCATCGAGATCCAGACCAGTGATTCTACCACAGGTATCACTAATGCGATTGAGGGTACCTGCGATATCGGAATGGCTTCCCGTGACCTGAAGGATGAGGAGACCGGCGTAACCGCTACGACCATTGCCATGGACGGCATCGCGGTTATCGTAAATAATGACAACCCGATTGATAACCTTACCTCTGAGATGGTACAGCAGATTTTCATGGGCGAGATTACCACATGGGATGAGGTGGAGTAGTCTTTAGGGTTATGAAACAGGTAAATAGCAAACCTCAGGTTTTGCGTCTTAATATGAATGGCATAGTATAAAAGAATATCGTTCCATGATATTCGGCGCAGCTTTGTTAAAAGATTGTGCAAATGAAAGGTAAGACGGCAGATATATTAGTCTAATATATCTGCCGAATTACGAATAAGAATCAAGAGTCGAGGTTCGTATGAAACAGAAAGAAAAATTTTTTGAAATTGTATTCCTGATCGTTGCCTGTATCTCTATTCTGTGTGTGGCCTGTATCTGCGTCTTCCTTTTCATAAACGGCATTCCTGCTATGGGAGAGATCGGATTGTTTAAATTTTTGGGCGGCACGACATGGAAACCGGGCAACGGAAAATACGGCATCTTCCCGATGATTGTCGGCAGTCTGTATATCACGGGCGGAGCGATCGCACTGGGCGTGCCGGTCGGGATTTTTGCGGCGGTATTTCTTACACGATATTGTCCGAAGCAGTTATACAAGATCGTCAAGCCGGCGACGGATCTGTTGGCGGGCATTCCGTCGGTTGTCTACGGCTTTTTCGGGCTGATGGTGCTGGTTCCGTTTGTCCGCAATATGTTCGGTGGAAATGGGATGAGTATTCTGACGGCTTCTTTCCTCCTCGGTATTATGATATTGCCGACCATCATCAATGTGACGGAGACATCCATCCGCGCGGTTGATACGGCCTATTATGAGGGCGCGCTGGCTCTGGGAGCCACGAACGAGGCGAGTATTTTCAGATGCGTGATTCCGGCGGCAAAGTCCGGTATTCTGGCGGGCGTCGTCCTCGGCATCGGCCGTGCGATCGGTGAGACAATGGCGGTTGTCATGGTGGCTGGAAATCAGGCGCGTATTCCGGGGAGTATCCTGGACGGAGTGAGAACGCTGACTACAAACGTTGTTCTGGAAATGGGATATTCTACGGGTCTGCACCGTTCCTCCCTGATTGCGACAGGCGTGGTGCTGTTTGTATTCATTCTCATTATTAATCTGGTATTTAACATTATCAAAGGGAAAGGGGAGCAGGCTGCGTCATGAAAAAAGAAACATTACAGACAGACGGTGTTGTTAAAACGAAAACAACAGAAGCTGACGGCATTGTAAATAAAGTCAGACGTCAGAACTGGGGAAGAGGAACCATGATGAAACCGAAACGGTTTTACGCAGGTTCCAAGGTCTTGAAGACTCTGGTCTTTATCGCGGCGGCTTTTACGATCTTTATGCTGGGCTTCCTGATCATTTACATATTGGTGAAGGGTATTCCGAATCTCTCACCGTCTCTCTTTTCACCGAAATATACGACGGATAATGTATCGATGCTGCCGTCGATCATCAACACGCTGATCATGATCGGCGTAGCACTGGCGATTGCGGTGCCAATCGGTGTGTTTTCTGCCATCTATCTGGTGGAGTACGCGAAGAAAGGTAATAAGCTGGTCAAGGTCATCCGGATGATGGCGGAGACGCTGACCGGTATCCCATCTATCGTGTACGGCCTGTTCGGTATGCTGTTTTTTGTCAGCTTTTTAAATATGTCATACTCCCTGCTGGCCGGAATCCTGACGGTGGCGATCATGGTGCTCCCTACTGTTCTTCGTACCACGGAGGAAGCATTGATGGCGGTTCCCCACAGTTTTCGTGAGGGAAGCTTCGGCCTGGGGGCAGGAAAGCTCCGTACGGTATTCCGTATTGTTCTCCCGAGCGCTGTCCCCGGCATCCTTTCCGGTGTCATTCTGGCGACAGGCCGTATCGCGGGCGAGACAGCTGCGCTGATCTACACGGCTGGAACAGTGGCGGAGCTTCCGAAAAACCTGTTTTCCTCCGGACGAACGCTCGCGGTGCATATGTATGTGCTTTCTCAGGAAGGCCTGCACACGGATCAGGCATTCGCGACGGCGGTCGTGCTGCTTGTCATGGTGCTGGTCATCAATATTATTTCCGCGCGGGTCGCAAACCGGATGAAGAAAGAGTGAGCCTGCACATCTGTGTAATAAAGAGCACTGCAAAAAATGTCCGGTGATATACAGGAACGGTGCAGTTTTACAGATAATCTAAAGTAAACACACATATAAAGGATGATGGTACAGTGAAGATTAAAATGACAGTAGAAAACATGAATCTCCATTACAGTGATTTTCATGCATTAAAAAATATCAATCTGAAAATTCAGGAAAACCAGATTACCGCCTTTATCGGTCCTTCCGGCTGCGGTAAATCAACGCTTTTAAAATCTTTGAACCGGATGAACGATCTGATTGAAGGTTGTAAGATCGACGGCCTGATCTCTCTGGACGGAGAGGATATCTATGATAAAAGTATGGATGTTAATCTGCTGAGAAAAAGAGTCGGTATGGTGTTCCAGAAGGCAAACCCGTTCCCTATGAGCATCTATGATAATGTAGCGTTCGGCCCCCGTACCCACGGCGTCCATGTAAAGGGAAAGCTGGATGAAATCGTGGAAAAGTCTCTGCGCGGCGCGGCGATCTGGGATGAAGTGAAGGATAAATTAAAGAAGAGCGCGCTGGCAGTGTCCGGCGGACAGCAGCAGAGAATCTGTATCGCTCGTGCTCTTGCCGTAGAGCCGGAGGTGCTTTTGATGGATGAATCCACATCGGCGCTGGATCCGATTTCCACATCGAAGATCGAGGAACTGGTCATGGAACTGAAAAAGCAGTATACGATTGTGATGGTGACGCATAATATGCAGCAGGCCGTCCGTGTGTCCGACCAGACCGCATTCTTCCTTCTGGGAGATCTGGTGGAGTACGGTCAAACCGATCAGATATTCTCCATGCCGAAGGATAAGCGTACAGAAGAATATATCACTGGCAGATTTGGGTGATACAAGGGGAGAAAAGTCAGACGATGGATGCTTGCATCCGGTCGGATGAATTTGGGACCCGAACAGGCATGAGAAAGGAGCCCGGTAGGGCGGATTTCGAATGTCTGTAGGATTTCGGGAGCACGAAGTGCGTAGAAATCCGTAGTATCACAAGCAAGGGGAGAAAAGTCAGACGATGGATGCTTGCATCCGGTCGGATGAATTTGGAACCCGAACAGACATGAGAAAGGAAAATATGAAGAATGAGAAATCATTTTGACAAGCAGTTAAATGAACTCAACGGCGGTCTGATCACGATGGGGCACATGATCGAGCAGGCGATTGAGTACGCAATCGATTCCATTGTGCATCATGATGCGGAAAAAGCAAAAAATAATGTGGAATACGATGATGAAATTGATCATCAGATGAGAGATATAGAGGGGCTGTGCATGAAACTGCTGATGAAGCAGCAACCGGTGGCTTCAGATCTTCGTCTTGTTTCATCCGCGCTCCGGATGGTTGCGGACATGGAACGGATCGGCGACAATGCGGCAGATATTTCGGAGATTTCCATTTATCTGGCGGATGCACGGGAGCTGCCGGAGATGGAAATCATCAAAAAGATGGCAGCGGAGAGTATGGTCATGGTGGTGGACGCCGTACAGGCCTTTGTGAACCGGGATATCAGACAGGCCGAGGAGGTATCCAAACAGGATGATATTATGGACGCTCTTTTTGTTGAGGCAAAACAGACGCTGACCCGAATGATTCAGGAGAAATCTTCTTGTACGGAGGTTGCGGCAGACCTGCTTCTCGTTGCAAAATATTTTGAGCGAATCGGCGATCATGCGGAGAATATTGCGAAGTGGGTGATCTATACGATCAGCGGAGAACGGAGATAGAAATGAAGATAATCTGAAATGATGCGAACCGGATATTGTACGGTTCGCATCTGTGTAAATATGAAGATGAAACCACATCAGTCGTGGAATATTGGGTTTTCATTCTGAATATCCGAAATAATTTTACATAAAATTTACAAACAGAACTCCATGGATTTTACATAGATACTTTACAATGTAAAATATTTTTGAAGAAAAGTAAAGTATGTAAACGACTGTAAAAGACTGTGCAGTTGTGTATTATGCAGAATCTCTGCCCGAAGATGGGCAAAAAAGGAGTTCAGATGAATATTTTTTCGGTGTTGACATTGCTCGGCGGACTTGCTATGTTTTTGTTTGGAATGAATACCATGGGTGACGGTCTGGTTCGTGTATCCGGCGGCAGGCTGGACAGTATTCTGGAACGGCTCACATCAAACCGGCTGAAAGGAGTGCTTCTGGGTACGGCGGTGACAGCAGTGATTCAGAGCTCGTCCGCGACAACGGTTATGGTCATCGGTTTTGTAAATTCCGGTATTATGAAACTGACGCAGGCAGTCGGCGTAATCATGGGAGCCAATATCGGTACGACCGTGACTTCATGGATTTTGTCTCTGACCGGGATTGAGGGCGGCGGATTTTTTCTTACCATGCTGAAGCCGTCATCTTTTTCCCCGATTCTGGCGGTGATCGGCATTGTGCTTTATATGTCGTCGAAAGGAAAGCAGACTAAAAAGGATGTCGGATCGATTCTGCTGGGTTTTGCGGTGCTGATGTTCGGCATGGAAACCATGAGCGGTGCGGTGGAGCCGCTGGCGGATAATGAGCGGTTTCTCTCCATCCTGACCATGTTTTCAAATCCGCTGCTTGGCGTTCTGGCCGGAGCGGCGCTGACGGCAGTGCTCCAGAGTTCGTCCGCGTCCATCGGTATTCTGCAGGCGCTTTGTGTAACGGGAGCGATTCCGTACAGTGCGGCGATTCCGATTATTATGGGACAGAATATCGGTACCTGTGTGACAGCTCTGATTTCTGCGGTTGGAGGCGGAAAGAACGCCAAGCGGGCTGCCATGATTCATTTTTATTTTAATCTGATCGGAACGATCGTGTTCATGGCGGTTTTTTATCTGGTCAATGTATTTGTCAATTTTGCCTTTCTAGGCAGTGCGGCGAATGCGGCGGGCATCGCCGTGGTTCACAGCCTGTTCAATATCGCCTGCTGTATCGCATGGTTCCCGTTCGGCAATTTCCTTGTAAAGCTGGCGAGCTGGACGATTCCGGATCAGAGAGAAGCAGCCGCCTGGAAACCGGCCGCACTGTCTGTTCTGGATGACCGTTTTCTGGAAAAACCCGGATTTGCGGTGAA
>JAJQFQ010000085.1 GCA_021201035.1 Clostridiales bacterium | reverse complement strand
GAGTGTTTACTATGAAAGACATCTATTGCAGTTCAAATGCGAAAATGATATAATCATAAAAACCCGATGCCAGAAAGAACAGGCCGGATACCATATGCACCCCCAACAGATCAGGAGGAAATTATGTCAGAGATTATAAAGATTGTGATTACCGGAGGTCCCTGCGCGGGCAAGTCCACTGCCATGAGCTGGGTTCAGAAAGCTTTTACTCAGATGGGCTACGCCGTACTGTTTGTCCCGGAGACAGCTACCGAATTGATCACCGGGGGCGTCGCACCCTGGACCTGCGGCACAAACGCTGATTATCAGAAGTGCCAGATGAAGCTGCAACTCGAGAAAGAAAAGGTATTCTGCGAAGCCGCAGCAACGATGCCGGCCGATAAAGTACTCATCATCTGCGACCGCGGAACACTTGACAACAAGGCCTATATGAGCGACCCGGAGTTTTGTTCACTTCTTGCCTCTCTGCGTATGAACGAGGTGGAACTCCGGGACAATTACGACGCCGTATTCCATCTGGTTACAGCCGCCAAAGGAGCTGTTTCTTTCTACACCACAGATAACAACTCTGCCCGCACGGAAACGACTGCGGAGGCCGCGGCCATGGATGACAAGCTGATTTCTGCATGGACCGGGCATCCGCATTTCCGGGTCATTGACAACTCGACGGACTTTGAGAATAAAATGCGCAGACTGATCGCCGAGATATCATCTTTTCTGGGAGAACCGGAACCTCTGGAGATTGAACGCAAATTTCTCATTGAATACCCGGATATCGCCTGGCTGGAGAGCGAACCGCATTGTCAGCGCATTGAGATTATACAGACCTATCTGAAATCCGATGAGGATAAAGAGGTCAGAGTACGACAGCGGGGAATCAACGGGAACTACATTTACTTTCAGACTACGAAAAAAAGATCTCAGACCTCAAACGCGTCGAAATCGAAAAACGACTTTCACAGGCGGAGTACCTTTCGCTGCTGATGGAAGCCGATACGACAAAGAGACAGATCCGCAAGACGAGATACTGTCTGACATACATGGGTCAGTACTTTGAGATTGATGTCTATCCCTTCTGGGATGACAAAGCCATCGCGGAGATCGAACTCAGCGATGAAAATGCGGAGATTATTTTTCCGAAGCAGATTCGGGTCATAAAAGACGTGACAGACGATGACTCCTATAAAAACGCGTCACTGGCCGGGATTCAATAACAGTTCCGGAGACATATCATACAGTAAAGCATCATACATAACAGCATCACACTGAGAACTGCACGCACAGGCAACGGCCGCCTGCAAAAGCAGACGGCCGTTTATTTTATTTCATTGGAAAGTTCGTCCTATGAAACAAAAAACGCTCCGCGAGAATGCGCCAGGGCGCATTCTTTTTTATTCCCGTATGTTTATCTCGCACACTTATACTGAAGATCTTCCCATCTGCGATCCACCTCGTTCTGAAACTGGACGATCAGATCCTCATTGCCCGGTTTAAACAGATGCTTGAATCTCCCCTGTTCTCTCAGAAAATCCTCGACAGGCAGCTTCTTCTTCGGCTCATAAGTCAGGCGCCATTCGCCATGCTCCACCTCGAACAGAGGCCAGTAGCAAGTCTCTACCGCCAGCTTGCAGATCTTCATGATATCCGCCGTCTCATAACGCCAGCCGCGCGGGCAGGGGGTCAGGATATTCAGGAAGGAAGCCCCCTCCGTGTAGATAGCCTTCTCCGCTTTTTTGTGGATATCGGAAAAATTGCCCATCATCGTTGTCTGCCCCACATAAGCCACATCGTGATCTGCGATAATGGATGCCAGATCCTTGCGGTTCTGCATCTTGCCGTTGGACTGCGTACCGACCGGCGTGGTGGTCGTATCCGCAAACATCGGCGTCGCGGAGGATCGCTGGATACCGGTGTTCATGTACGCGCCGTTGTCATAGCAGACATACACCATATCATGTCCGCGCTCCATCGCGCCGGACAGAGACTGGAAACCGATATCGTAGGTGCCGCCATCGCCGCCGAAAGTGATAAATTTAAAAGTCTGATCCAGCGGAAGGCGTCCGCGCTTGCGCAGCGCCCGATAGGCAGTCTCCACACCGCTCAGGGTTGCGCCGCCGTTTTCAAATGCGTTGTGAATATAACTGTCCTCCCAGGATGTATAAGGATACATGAAGGAAGAAACTTCCAGACAGCCGGTCGCATTGCCGATCACCGCCTGATCTCCCTCATGAAGGGCGCGCAGCACCGCACGTACTGCGATGGTCGCGCCGCAGCCGGCGCACATCCTGTGTCCCGGAGCGAGACGTTCCGGTTTGCTCATAACCTGTTTGAAATCATATCTTTCAGCCATTATCCGAAACCTCCCGTGTTCTCAATCCGATATACTGATACTGCTCGATCGGCTGTCCGGTCTCCACGGACTCCTCCATCGCGAGGAAAACTTCCTTCGCCTCATCCGTGGTAAAATCACGGCCGCCGAGACCGTAAATATAGTTCGTTGTATTGATATAGATCCTGCTGCGGTACAATCCGGCCAGAACTTCGGCCCCCAGCGGGCCGCCGTGTCCATTGTAACTCTCGCAGCGGTCAAGGATCGCAACCGCTTTACAATTCTTCAAAGCCTGTGCGATCTCCTCCGCAGGGAACGGGCGGAACACGCGAAGCTTCAACACACCGACCTTCTTACCCTCCTCCCGCAGCTCGTCCGCCGCCTGCTTGGCGGTTCCTGCCGCCGAACCGATCAGCAGCATGATATAATCCGCATCGACTGTCCGGTATTCTTCAAACAGACCGTACTCCCTGCCGGAAATCTGTCCGTATTCTTTCGCCACATCGAGAATCACCTGCTTCGCGTTCTGAAGCGCGATCAGCTGGTTTTTCCGCCCCTCCATCACGTAATTGGAAACGGAATAGGGTCCCACAGAAACCGGTTTTCCGGGATTTAACATAAACTCCTCCGGCTCGTATTCGCCCACAAAGGCGCGCACCGGCTCATCCTCCATCAGCTCGATATTCTCCACCGCATGACTCGTGATAAAACCGTCCTGACAGATCATAATCGGCAGACGCACATCTCTGTGCTCCGCGATGCGGTAAGCCTGCAGCATATTGTCATAGACTTCCTGATTATTCTCCGCATAAATCTGAATCCAGCCCGTATCGCGTGCGCCCATGCCGTCCGTGTGGTCACAGTTGATATTGATCGGGCCGGACAGTGTGCGGTTCACCAGAGCCAATGTGATCGGCATCCGGTTCGACGCCGCCAGAAGCAATTCCTCCCACATCAGGGCAAGACCCGCTGATGAAGTAGCTGTGAGCGTACGCGCACCCGCCGCCTCGGAACCAATGCATGCGCTCATGGCGGAGTGTTCGCTCTCCACCGGAATAAACTCCGTGTCAACCTCACCGTTCGCTATGTAAGTGGAAACCATCTGCGGAATCTCCGTGGACGGTGTAATAGGAAACGCCGGCATCACATCCGGATTAATCTGTCTGATTGCATAGGCAACCGCCTCGTTGCCTGACATTCTCTCTTTAATCGCCATTATTCCACGCCCTCCTTCATCACAATCGCGCCGAAGGGACATACCGCGGCGCAGATGCCGCAGCCCTTGCAGTGATCCAGGTCAAAAGCAAGTCTCTTCCCGTCCTTCACAGGAATGCTGCTGTCCGGACATACCGGCGTGCACAACAGACACTGCTTACACTTGTCCGCCAGATAAACCGGCGTATTATTCCTCCACTCACCGGTCAGAAACAGCTTCGAGGTGCCTGCGGCATAGATCTGCATGCCCTCAGTCATCCCGGTGTGGGGTGTCTTCTCATTGATTTTCGTAATATCTGTTCTCATAGGATTTCCTCTTGTATGATAATGTTTGGGGCAAAAGCATTTGACCCCTGTGATACCTGCGGATTGTTCCGCTCTTCATGGTATCATATGATGCAAGTGTCGCTCATCATCCCTTATGACTGCGCAGCCAGCGCATCGAATGTCATCTGCAACGCTTTCATATTCCCGTCAATGACTTCCAGCTTTTTCGCGAATTTGTGCTGATAGGAGCTGCGCATCTCATGCATAAAAGTCTCCTCCGGCATCACATTCGTCACAGCGACGACCGCAGCCAGCATCGGTGAATTCGGAAAATACTTCCCCAACGCCTCCTCGGAAATCCGCCGCGCGTCGATCGTATACACACGCCCCTTATAACCGTTTAACTGAGGAAGAATCTCCTCCGGCGATTTCGCCGTATTGACGATGATCGCGCCATCTTCCTTCAGTCCGGCTGTCACATCCACGGTGTGCAGCAGTGTCTCATCCACAACAGCCACATAATCCGGGTCGTAAATATTCGAATGTACACGGATCACATCCTCGCTGATCCGGTTGAACGCAGTGATCGGCGCTCCCATCCGCTCCGGACCGTATTCCGGAAAACCCTGCACGTATTTCCCGGTCTGAAAAGCGACGTCCGCCAGAAGTAACGCCGCCGTCTTGGCACCCTGCCCTCCGCGACCGTGCCATCTGATCTCGATTCCGTTCTTCATGATCGATTCTCCTTTGGTTCTGTATGACGAGTCGGCAAAATATCATCACCGGTCGTCCGTAAAAATTTACATAAAATAAGCAAAGACATGCCTATATAGTATAACTGCTTTTGTCTGTAAAGTAAAGGATAGAATTTCTTAATTAAAAAGTTAAAAAGCACTAAATTAAAAAGTACCCTGCATCTGCAAAGTACTTTTAATAATCATCTCTTTTTACCACCACTAGTACATCAAATAATTAATATTCGAGGTACTAGTAACCATATTAACGATATCAGAGAAACTTTGGCTGGAGCGTCACTCCCAGCATCTCTTTTGCCCATTGCAGCATAGCATGGGCGCATGACGACGCACTTTTCACCTCAAAGTCCCTCTGCCTATCTGTATGCCCATTATACTTTTACTATTCATTTTTGTAAAGTATTTTCTTATTCCTTAAAGATTTTAAAAAATTATGGAATTAAAAGTCATGTAAACTAAGCAATCATAAAATGATATGAAACAACGACAAAACAGTTATAAAAACTTATAATCTGCAATGATGAAAAAAAACAGAAATGCCGAAATTAATATAATACTGAATGATTAAAGAAATGCCGCTGGCCGGACTCGAACCGGCACGGTGTTACCCGCTTGATTTTGAGTCAAGTGCGTCTGCCAATTCCGCCACAGCGGCATTCTGCCTGTTTTTCAAGCCAGACTAGAATATCACATCTTCATCAAAAAAGCAAGCTGTTTTTACGATGTTTTACCGACTTGCCCGTCTGAAGTCCCGTCTGAAACCTACCCGATCATACCAGCTTCCCCCCGGCAGCCGCATCGTCACAGAGTCTGCGCAGCACATCCTCCTGCGCGCCAGGCCTGTCCATCTGCAGCGTACAGATCACCTTCTCGCATCGATCCATCACTTTTTTCGCCTGCTCATAGCTCTTCTCATCCATCGGCATAAATGGTTTCACACTGATTACCTCTGAGGCCAAAGCCCTTGCGACCGGATAATCCAGATCATTTTCATATAAAATACCTGCCGCAAACGGCACCGCTTTCCGCTGCATCTGACGAAAGACAGACGTTCCCGTTCCGCATCCCGCAATTACAAACACTCTCGGCTCCCCCCGCACGGCCTCGAGCTCCGAATTGCCCGACTGCTCCTCATAGGATCCCGCCGTCATATCATACAGCTCCGCTATATATCCGTCTGTAAAAATCTCCTCCGGCACACCGAACCGGTCGACCCTGTCTCCCCGAATACAGGCAATTCGATCTGAGACGCGCTCCGCCAGATCCAGTTCATGCATGGACATGATCACCGACAGATTTCTTTCTCTGGTCATTTTTTGCAGAACAGACAAAAATTCCAGCTTATACTTGATATCCAGAAACGAGGTCGGTTCGTCCAGAATCAGCAGATCTGGCTCCTGACAGAGTGCGCGAGCCAGCATCACGCGCTGTCTCTGACCGTCACTGATCTTTGTGAAATCGCGATTCGCCAGATCTGAGATGTGAACCAGTTCCATCGTTTCCTGAACAATCTGCCGATCTCTCTCACTCAGCACCCCGAATTTGCCGGTATATGGGTAGCGTCCCGTCGCCACAATGTCCTCACAGTTCATCATCTCCGAACGAAGCCTGTCAGTCAGCATGACGGACATTTTTTCAGAGAGTGCGGACGGACGGATTTCTTCCAGATTGTTTCCGTCCAGATATGCGACGCCCGCAATCGGAGCAAGCTGTCGGATGATACTTTTTAATATAGTTGTTTTTCCCGCGCCGTTTGGTCCGATCAGAGTCAGAATTTCTCCCCGACGGAGTGAAATTCGGATGTCTTTGATCAATGGAATGCCATTGTAGCCGACCGCCAGCGCCTCCGTATAAAAGTAAAATTCATCATGTTTTGTCATGTCTTTTTCCTTCCCTCCGCATAATACTGATACACGGATCGCTCCGCACTTTGTGCTGCCGCAATCCTGAAACATTCGCAATCCGCCCTGTTCGGGCTTCTTGCTCATGTTTTGGCGGGTCCCAAAGACATGAAATCAGATGCAAGCATCTGTTTCATGTCTTTTGTCCCCTGTGTACCAGTATCCAGATCACCACCGGTGCCCCAAACACCGATGTGACCGCACTGATGGAAAGTTCTGTCGGTGCGAAAACCACCCGTGCCAAAAGATCACAGAACAGGCAGAACGCCGCCCCTCCCAGAAAACACGCAGGAATCATCCGAAGCGGTTTCGCCGTCCGAAACAGGCTTTTCACCAGATGCGGTACCGCAATTCCCACAAAAGAGATCGGACCCGCAAAGGCTGTCACACAGGCGGAAAGCACACTGGAAAGCAATACCAGTACCGCACGCAGCAGTTTAATATTGACTCCCATATTGGCCGCGTAGACTTCCCCCAGCTGATAAGCGCTGATTGGTTTGGACAGGAAAAACACGCAGATTGTCGCCGCAAAGATCACCACAGACATCACGGCGACATTATTCCATGTCATACCGGAAAAGCTGCCCAACGACCAGTTATGCAGATTCACGATATTAGAATCGTCCGCAAAAGTTACGACAAATTCCGTGACAGAGGAACAGATATATCCGATCATCACACCGGCAACGATCAGGATGGACATGCGGTCCACCACTTTTGAAATCAAAAGCACAAACCCCATGGAGATCATCGCTCCGATAAACGCCGCCGTGATCATTCCCACAGATGAGACCGACATGGCATGACTGAGACAAAATACCATAAACAGAGCAACGATCAGTTTCGCGCCGGAGGAAATTCCCAGTACAAACGGTCCCGCAATCGGATTGTGGAAAAAGGTCTGCAGCAGATATCCGGACAGCGCCAGTCCGCCGCCCAGAATCAGTGCGGCCACCGCTCGCGGAAAACGAATCTGCAGCACAATATCCGTCCAGGTCTCATTTGCACTGCTCCCGGACAGAATCCGCAGAACTTCCCTGAACGGAATGTTTACGCTCCCAATGCAGATATTTAACGCAAGAAACACCAGCACCAGAATGACAAGAATCATATACCCGATCAGGCATCTGGTTTTCATTTGTCCATTTAATTTGTTTTTCATAGCTGTTTCCATATTCCTGTCTGTTGCCATGTATATACGGATCAGATACCTTTGCGCCGGTAATAAATTTTTCCGTCTGGTTTCATTCCAGCCGATAGAGATACGTCAGATGGTCCGCATCCCCCTGCAGCATATTTCTTATATCTGAGGTAATCGTCCCAAGCTCCATCGATGCCTGATACAAATTATTCGCGGTACAATATACATGGTTCTCCGAGACTGCTTTGAAATTCTTCAGCAGGTCACTTAACGCCAGAAAATCCTCCATATTGTCCAGTTCTCCCTCGATTGTACTGTTATAAATCAGATAATCCGCATCCTTCGCTGCAGCATAAAACTCCTCCATCTGCATGGTCACGGTAGAGGACGCGCTGTCATCATCCCCACCCAGATCATCAAAAATATAGCTGCCGCCTGCCTGTTCAATCATTTTCGGCAGATAGTCCGACGTTTTTCGGACATTCACCGCTCCGCTCGTCGTGATGTAGAAAAAGGCGACCGTCGGACGGGTACCCGCGTTTTCAGAAGCCTCGGTTTCTGCACTCCCGGCCTCTTCATATAAGGCAGTCTGCCGCTCAAACACCTGCTCCGCCAATTCTGTCTCCCCGGTCAGGACACCGTAAAGCTTTATCCACTCCATCCTGCCCAGCGGGTCGGATTCATAACTGGAGTAATCCACCAGCACAGGGATATCAAAGTTCTCCAGTTCTTCCTTCACATCCGGTGTGTGATAGATCATGGTATTTTCGATTGCCAGATCACACCCCTCAGACAAAATCAGTTCATAATCCGGCGCGGAATATTTTCCTGCATACAGGATATCTCCCGATTCCATTTTTGATACAGCCTCATCGATATACCAGCCGTCCGTATCAAGCGCGGAAAATCGGATATCATCCAGGGCATCCAGCGACACATACATATCCATGACAGCTGATGCCGCCAGATAAATATGCTCTATCGGCTGCTGAAGCACCGTAACCGATTCATCCACCTGATCCGGCATCTCCTGCCCCTCCGGAACAACCAGATACTGTCCGTCATCACCGATAGTGATCAGCACATAGCCATCCTCGTAATAATCCACCCTAAAACCTTCCGCATAGAAAAGTTCCATGCTGTTCTCCCAGTCATGATCCCCGATTGATTCCGCAGCTGTTTCATTTAAATTCGACGAATCGGTCCCGCAGGCACAGCATGAAAGCGCCACTGTTCCCGTGATCGTCAGGACTGCTCCGCTTTTTAACCACTGTAACATTGTAATTTCCCCCTGTAAGCACCCATCATGTATCTCTTCCTCCTCATCTATCAATCGGTTCTGACTATCGCATATTCCGTTTCTTTTTAATCAGTGACGCCGCAATACAGATCACTATAATCACCAGGACAACACAAACCACCCATACGGCCGCCCGCGGAATGGCATTTTTATTCGTGATTGATTCCGAGTCAAAGGTAAGCGTGTACTCAATCTCATGCGGCACGCTCATCGCCGTCGTATCCGCGATCACCGTCATCGGTTCATCAAAAACCGTGACCGGTATCTCAAAGACGGAATTGCCGTCCTCATTGACCGGCAGATAAATCACATCCTCCACGATCATATAATCATAGTAAGGGCTACTCCACTCGATACGCGCGTATGCCTTCGCGTCTTCCACGATCAGAATGCAGGGGGATGTTACACTGGCTCTGCCGCTACCACCTTCCAATGCCACACCGGTGACATACATACCATCTTTCCACTCGACAGAGACAGCGTTCACATCATTATGAAATTCTTCTTCCGTATCAGAACCATTTGCATCATCATAAGACTCCTCTTCTGTTTCAGAAGCAAATCCTTCCGTCGATGTCACCGCAGCGATTCCCGGCAGGATTACCAGAATCAGCAGCCCTATTATCAGTTTCTTCCTTATCATTCCGCACATTTTCATTTCATATCTCTCATCTATCCCGGATAATTCTGTTCACATAAACTCTGCAACCTCTATTCATCAACGGCTCTTTTTGTGTGTCATATAACTGTTTCAGCATTTCCGATTTTATAAAATCCTGCATTGACGAAATTACTTTCAGTCCCTATACTATGAAAGTGTTATCAACAGACTGACAAATGGAGGTACCAGACATGACAGGAATTTTATACGGCGTGGGCGTAGGCCCCGGCGACCCGGAACTGATGACCTTAAAAGCCGTCCGCCTCATCCGTGAAAATGAGATTATCGCACTTCCCGGATCCGTCGTGCGAGATAGCGTTGCTTATCAAATCGCCGTACAGGCCGTCCCGGAATTGGCACAGAAAACACTCCTTCCGGTCAACATGCCCATGGTGATGGATCGGGAAGAAATGAAAAAAAATCACCTGCAGGCAGCGGATTTCCTGGAATCTCATCTGGCACAGGGGCACAATGTCGTCTACCTCACACTGGGCGACTCCACAATCTATTCCACATTTCTGTATATACAGAGATACATCGCAGAACGCGGTTACCGGACCGAACTGGTAAACGGTATCCCGTCCTTCTGCGCGGCAGCCGCACGGGCCGGCATATCTCTGGCCGAATGGAATGAACCTCTGCATATCCTCCCTGCGGTACACCGCTGTCAGCAGCCGTTTGACCTTCCGGGTAACTATATTCTGATGAAATCGGGAAGCCGCATGGGTGAGGTCAGGGATCTGCTCCGTAAAAGCGGCCGCGAGATCATCATGGTGGAAAACTGCGGCATGCAGGGTGAAAAAATCTGCCGCGGCACAGACAATATCCCGGATCACGCCGGATACTATTCTCTGATTATAGCCAAACAACCGAAGCCGGGCAAATCGTGCTGATCAGCCTGATCTTCCCGGCTCCGGTTCCTGATTTCCGGCGAGAGCCGGACAGACGGTGATCTCCGGAGCGATCACTCTCACTCAGCCGGTCGGACATCGGTCTGCTTGCGGCAAAGTACATGACTGCTGAACGCAGCGATCACCCTCACTCAGCAGGTTGAACGTCAGATACGCTTACCTTATGGTCATACCACACGCCCTTTGTCCCGATCAGTGCCAGATCAAATTCTTCATCGAGCACTGCTACCGGCACATCAAAAC
>JAJQFQ010000031.1 GCA_021201035.1 Clostridiales bacterium | reverse complement strand
AGCCGTGCAAGCACGTCACGAGTCTGTCTATTGATGACACTTTCATAGTAAAACACAGATTATCGTACTACAATTACACGCAAATAACAACCATAAAATTCTAAATAAAGATTTTATGATCTTTATTTAGAATTTAACGGAGAGGTATATACACCGGCCTCAATCAGTTCCGCGAATGAATCGATCACACTCTGTTTATCCGCCGCATACGTCACGCCGAACCATTTATCGTTTGTCTCCAGCATCGTCACATCCGCCTGACCCTTTTTCAGCATCCGGTCAATGACGGACGGGAGCAGATACTCGGCCTTGATATCACCCGGTGTCAATCCGGTCAGGAACTCCCTGAACCCGTCTTCCAGAACATCCAGAAACTCCGGTGTCAGGCCCCACATATTCATAGATACATGAGAATTTATATCAACAGGCTCCTGTGTCGTCTCGACCATAGCTCCTTCCGGACATTTTACGATATGATACGTCTCTACAATATCAGTAAGGTAATTATTTTCATCTACCCGGCACACCCCTCTGGTCACGCCGCCGTTATCGCTCAGCGTATTCTTCAGGATAAAACCGGCCATACAGTAATGATACTGATCCTCCGCGTGTGCCGTCAGATAATCATGCAGCTTTACGAAGCCTTCTTTCCCGTAATAATCGTCTGCATTGATCACAGCAAAAGGCTCCCGCACCAGTCCGCGGCATGTCAGCACAGCCTGTCCGGTTCCCCACGGCTTCGTACGGCCCTCCGGCACCGTAAATCCTTCCGGCAAACCGTCAAGCTCCTGAAACACATATGCCACTTCACATAATTTTTCGATACGGTTTCCGATAATCTCTCTAAAATCCTTCTCCAGATCTCTGCGGATAATAAATACAATTTTATTAAAACCGGCCTCCAATGCGTCATGAATGGAATAATCCATGATAATCTCACCGCCCGGTCCTACCGGGGTCAGCTGTTTAATGCCTTCCCCGAAACGGGATCCGATTCCTGCCGCCATAATAACTAAAGTAATTTTCTGCATGATTTCCTCCTGAAATGTAATTATTAAATTCCGCCGTGCTCAGTTTATGACCTGATGGCTCACTCATGTCTCAAAACCACGGCTGAATACTTCGGTAATGTAATCCGGATATGCCCGCATTCCACATCATACTCCACGGGAGCCGTGGAATAGCCGTCGCCCGTCGTATACATAATCTGCTGCATACTGCATTTCTCCGGCACATTCACGGTGTAGACCGGAAGTGTGATAGTATTCGGATAACTGTCATTATTGACAATCACCACAAACTGTTGCTTTCGGTTAAAACGCCCGTAGCACAGCATGTTCTTCGCTCCGTTCAGAAATTTAACAGAGCCCGTACGCAGTGCTTCATTTTCTCTGTGTATACGAATCATATCCCTGTGAAAACGGATCAGTTCCCGATCCTCCCTGCCCCAGGGATAGGTACGGCGGCTGTCCGGATCCGTAAATCCGCAAAGCCCCGCCTCATCGCCGTAATACAGCGTCGGCGCCCCCGGCCAGGTCATCTGGATCACAACCGCTTCCTTTAAAACCGCCTTGTTGACACCTTCAGACGCAGCCGCACCGCCAAGCTGCTCCAACGTCCCGACCTTATGATTTGTCCTTGTCAGAAACCGGGAATGATCGTGGTTGGAAAGCTGATTCATGGCACACTGCAGAGAAGGCGTAAGGAAACTGGCCATATAGTGGTTCATGGAATTGACATAATTGTCAAAATTCCCCAGCATATATTCCTTATATTCATTACTGTGCTTTTCCATACCGGTCAGGAACCAGCCGACCGGATCCATAAACGCGTCATAGTTCATGACGGTATCCCATTCGTCGCCGCCCAGCCAGGCTTTCGGATCCCCATAATGCTCTGCCAGTACCAGAGCATCCGGATTGGCCTCCTTCACCGCAGCGCGAAACTTCTTCCAGAAACGGTGATTATACTCTGCGCTGTGTCCCAGATCCGCGGCGACATCCAGTCTCCACCCATCTGCGCAATATGGCTCGGAAACCCACTTTTTCGCAATACCCAGAATATACTCCTCCAGCTCCGGTGAATCCTCATAATTCAGCTTCGGCAGGGTATTCATTCCCCACCATCCTTCATAAGTTCCGTTATCCGGGAACTGACTTTCGTCCTGAAACGAAAAAAAACTGTGGTATCTGCTGTCCGCTGTACCGTAAGCGCCGGGTTCAAAGCCCTCTCTGTCTTCATAAATCTTCTCACGATCCATCCATTTATTAAAAGAACCGCAATGATTGAATACACCGTCCAGAATCACACGTATCCCTCTGCGGTGCGCCTCCCTCACCAACTGAATAAACAAATGGTTGCTGGCTTCCAGATTTTTCAGACTGGTCACACGTGTCCGATAGATTCGGGCTTTTCGGTTATCCGTACAGCCGTCGGGCAAAGGCTCCCCGCCATCCTCCAGGATTACGCCGAAATGAGGGTCGATATAGTCATAATCCTGTGTGTCATATTTATGATTGGACGCAGAAACAAAAAGTGGATTAAAATAAATCACCTCTACACCGAGATTTTCCAGATAATCCATTTTATGTATCACACCGTCCAGATCGCCTCCGTAAAAATTCGCCACATCGAAGGTTTCCGGAAGCTTTTCCCAGACATCCACCTCTTTCGTCGGGCGGTTAATATAATAATATTCTCCGCTCTTCACATCATTCGTTGAATCTCCGTTGCAGAAGCGATCCGTAAAAATCTGATACATGACCGCTCCCTTTGACCATTCCGGCACGGAAAAGCCAGGAACAATCACAAACTCATACTGAGGCCGATACTCCCGATTCACCCCTGCTTTATCGTAATAACAGCGAATCTTGCCGGAAATCACCTCGAAATAATAGGAGAATTTCTCCTCGCCCGGTAATATCTCTGTCTCGTAATAATCAAACTGGTCATCCCTCTCAACGATCACCATCTCATAACGCTCATCCCCATGGCAGAGAGTGACACAATCCACATTGTTAATATCCGCGCGAAAACGGATCCGCACCTTCTCATTTTTCTTTGGTTCAGGCGGGATGCAGTAATCCGCCGTCCCGTCACTGAACAAAGCCTGCTTATGCAGAATGGGATGCATCTGAAGCATATAAATTCCCCGTCTTTCAAACGCTCTGTCGTATCCTGTTCCATACTGTTTCTTCCTGTCTGATCCTATAATATCTAATATCGTAAAAGCTGATTGCTACGCTCTTACTGAAAAGAGATTTTCAAACTCCTCGCGGCCGATCTTTTCCTTTTCCAACAGCAGTTCTGCGCTGCGGTGCAATACATCCTGATAGGAAACAATGATCTCTTTTGCCTTCGCATAACACTCGTCCACGATTCGTTTGATTTCCTCATCGATCCGCCGCGCCACATCGTCGCTGTATCCCTTTGTGTGAGCCAGATCACGGCCGATGAAAACCTCCTCGTCATCGTCATCATAATTCAGCAGACCGATGGATTCGGACATGCCGTATTTTGTCACCATCGCTTTTGCAAGCGCCGTTGCCTGCTTGATATCCTGCGAAGCCCCTGTCGTCACATCGTCAAAAATCATCTCCTCGGCAATACGTCCGCCCAGATCGACCATGATCTCCTGCAGCATCTGTCCCTTCGTGCGGAACATCTCATCCTTCTCCGGCAACGGCATCGTATAGCCGGCCGCACCTACGCCGGTCGGAATGATGGAAACCGTATAGACCGGTCCGACATCCGGCAGGACATGGAACAGAATCGCGTGGCCGGATTCATGATAAGCCGTAATACGCTTCTCCTTATCCGTGATCACCCGGCTTTTTTTCTCCGCGCCGATACCCACTTTAATAAAAGATCGTTTAATATCCTCCTGACTGATAAAGACTCGTTTCTCCTTCGCGGCAACAATCGCCGCCTCATTCAGCAGATTCTCCAGATCTGCCCCGGTAAATCCGGCCGTCGTCTGG
The DNA here is from genome assembly GCA_021201035.1 of Clostridiales bacterium. Taxonomy (GTDB): domain Bacteria; phylum Bacillota; class Clostridia; order Lachnospirales; family Lachnospiraceae; genus Eubacterium_I. Next base: position 6,953 of record JAJQFQ010000031.1, on the reverse strand, counting down.
GCAATCTGCTTTAAGTCCACATCGTCGCCCAGCGGTTTATTCTTTGCATGAACCTCCAGGATCTGTTCGCGGCCGCGCACATCCGGTTTGCCGACATATACCTTGCGGTCGAAACGCCCCGGACGCAGCAGCGCCGGATCCAGAATATCCACCCGGTTCGTCGCCGCGACAACAATAATGCCTTCGTTCACGCCGAAGCCGTCCATCTCAACCAGCAGCTGATTCAGCGTCTGCTCCCGCTCATCATGTCCGCCGCCCATACCTGTTCCGCGGCGGCGTCCCACCGCATCGATCTCGTCGATGAAAACAATACAGGGCGCATGCTTTTTCGCGTCCGCAAACATATCTCTCACACGGGAAGCGCCGACGCCGACAAACATTTCCACAAAATCAGAACCGGAAATGGAAAAGAACGGTACGCCGGCCTCACCGGCTACCGCCTTGGCGATCAGCGTCTTACCGGTTCCGGGAGGACCCACAAGAAGCACACCTTTCGGAATCCGCGCCCCCAGCTGTGTATATTTCCCCGGATTCTTCAGGAAATCCACCATGCCCTCAAGCTCTTCCTTCTCCTCACGCAGTCCCGCCACATCCGGGAACCGGACCTTCACATGCTCCCCGTCCGTCATCCGCGCCCGGCTCTTGCCGAAATTCATCATCTTGGAATTGCCGCCTCCGCCGCTGGCCTGACCGGTCATCATAAACAGGAAAATAATGACAACAATAATCAGTATGATCGACGGCAGTACGGAGATCCAGATGTTCTCACCCGGTACATCCTCCAGCGTATAATCGGTGAAATCAACCTCCTGCAGATAACTCTCCACAGCACTGACATCCGAAACATTTACCTGTACCCGGCTGTCATCCTCAAGAGTCACCGTCAGCACGCCTGTCGGAACCTCCTCATTCTGCGTAATCACAACGGATGCCACCTCGCCATCCTCCACGGCCTCCGTAAACTGCGCATACGTATAGGTTCCGGCATTGGAAAGGCTGTTCATATTCATGACTCTCCACATGAAAAAAATCAGTATGATCAGAACGATATAAATACCGAACCCTCTAAAATTTCTCTTCAATCTATGGTCCTCCTTCAGGTATGATTATATGTCTAAAACTCCGATATACGGAAGGTTACGGTACTTCTGCGCATAGTCAAGACCATAACCCACCACAAACACATCCGGTATGACATAACCGATATAATCTGCTGTCACATCCGCCTCTCTGCGGTCGGGTTTGCTTAAGAGCGCACAGATCTTCACATCCGCCGCCCCTCGTTTCCGAAACTCCTCCAGCAAAAAGTGCAGTGTGTTCCCGGAGTCGATAATATCCTCCGCTATCAACACATGTTTCCCCTCAACAGAAGTATCCAGGTCCTTCACGATCCGGACTTCCCCCGAAGATCGCGTACCATTTCCGTAGCTGGAAACGCACATGAAATCCATATATACGGGAACCGTCATCCGTTTCGCCAGTTCACAGGCAAAAAAACTCGCTCCCTTTAAAACGCAAACCAGATGAACCTCTTCCCCATTCAGATCCGCACTGATGGCGGCGCCCATCTCGCGGATGCGCGCGTCAACCTGCGCTTCGCTGTACATCATACGGATCTTCTCATTCATCTGTCTGTTCTCTCCTGTTCTCCGACGATCTGCACGCACAGCACACGCTTCGTCTCTTCTGTCACCTTATAAGCCTCGCTGATCCGGTATCCAATCACCCACATAATATGATCTCCGTCTGCCAGCAGACTGAGACAATCCCGTTCTCTCTGCGGAATCTTCTCATCAATCAGATACCGATTCAGTTTCTTATGTCCGCCCGCCGCGTTGACCTGCATATAATCTCCCGGCCTGCGTCCGCGAAGCTGAACAACAAATTTTATTTTATCATAATCAAACCATTTCGTATATCTATTTTTAGGTATTTTTTTTGAATTTTCTGCAAAATCCAGAATTTCCGCACGGATTCGCCATCCATTCACTCCAGGTGTCTCTCCCGGAATACGAAGGACAGCCGCCTCATCCGTCCTCACTGTTTCGTCTGTCTCTTCGCATGACCATGGCTGCAGGCGCGTCGATCTGTCTGTCCGGCCGGTGCTGGACGAATGCTGAGCGCAAATCACAGATTCATGATATATCATCATGCCTTCATAGGTTCGCTCCGCCGTCACGCGGAAGGGAAGCGACACTTTTTTCCCGACCTCTCCCCGCATCAGCTTCAGAACACTCTCCACATGAAACGATGTCACATTTTTCCGGCTGCCGGTCACCCGGCCGAGAAGCAGATGCAGCAGATGCTTCTGAAGAAAAAACGGAATCCCGCTAAACCGCTCTTCAAAAATACGAACAAAATGCCGGCCGTCATTCAGAGAAACTGCCTCCCACGCACCGTCACCGGCCTGCCGCGCAGCTTCATCGAGGTAATCACAGATCTCCTGAAGCTGTAACGCAGCTGCCTGCATATGAGCCGCAGCCCGCGGATTCACCGCTTCCATCTCCGGTAATACAAGACCGCGCATACGATTTCTGGTATAAGACATATCCCCATTTGTACTGTCGATACAGTAATCCTGTCCCCGCGCGTCGAGAAACTGCTCGATTTCCTCCCGGGTGACACTAAGAAGCGGCCGGATCACGGAGACGGTTTCCCTGTTCCTCTCGTTTTCTTTTTGTTCACGCACCGTGTTTCCTGAATCTGTAAAACCTTCCTCATCTCCATCCGCCCGCTTTTCATCCGGCCGCATATCCATCTCCGTGACCGGCCGGATGCCGCACAGTCCACGGATACCGGTTCCCCGAGCCAGATGAAACAGCATGGTTTCCGCATTGTCATTGGCATGATGCGCCAGCGCAATCCGGTCTGCCCGAAATCTCCTGCATGCCTCAAAAAAACAATCATAACGAAGCTCCCGCGCAGCTTCCTCCAACCCCTTCCCGGTCGTCCGCGCCCATTCCGGCGCATTCACGGTATACAATAAAAACGGGACTCTCAGATTCGCGCAGAGTTTCTCCGTAAAATCGGCGTCCCGCCGGCTTTCCTCACCCCGAATGCCATGCTCGACATGAACCGCTGAGAGGAAAAAACCCATCCGGCAGCTCATCTCATGCAAAAGCAGAAGCAGACAGACCGAATCAGCCCCGCCGGAAACTCCTGCAACCACACGATCCCCCCGTTCTATCATATGATGCTGTTCCATAAATAACTGTATTTTCTTCTGCATATATGCTCCCGTCATATCCTGATGCAAGCCACATTCTCACCAGACTGATGTTTTTTAATCCGCACAGGATGGAACCTGCAGCTATCGGTTCCACAAACCGGCCACCAGCACCGTCATATCATCACGCACCCGGCCGCCTGTAAACAATAATATCTGCTCCAGCACCTCGCGTGCAAACCGAGACGGATTGCCGGTATCGATGCCCCGGATAATATCAGAGACGGTTTCCCCGGTATTCTCTGTATACAGATGCTCCAGAACACCGTCCGTCACCATGATTACAAAATCCCCGTCCTCAATCTGAACCTCCCGGCAGGCAGGCTGCTGACTCATAAACACACCGGTCGGCATACTGTGATCCTCTATACATTCCACGCTGCTTCCATGGCGGACAAAGGTAGCTGCCGCACCGATTTTGTATATCTGTGCCATACCGCTGTCCATATCGATGCAGGTCAGATCAATCGTAGAAAACAGGTTGTTTTCCCCGTGAGTAACCATGGCTGAGTTCATCATTCGCAGCGCCAGATCCGGCCGGAATCCGGCCTCCATAAACTTCTCAATTAAATCTATGACCATTTCACTCTCTTTACAGGCGCCGCAGCCGCTGCCCATGCCGTCAGAAACGCTCATGACACACCGGCCGTCATCCAGCATCTGAAAAGAAAAATTATCCCCCGAAACCTGTTCTCCCTCCCGAACCGCTTTCGCCACACCGTAATTAGCCGTCAGCCGCGTCGTCTCCGGAAACACAAGACGCGTCTGTTTCTCTCCCAGCAGTGCTCTTGAATCCTTCGCCGGCACAAAAATGCGGTCCGCAGCCCTGCTGAACTGTGCCGCGAGTTCTTTCACGGAAACGCATCGTTTCCCCCGTGTGTGAGCCTGCATGGAAATCTCCAGCTTATCCCCTGATTTTTTCAGGATACGCAGGCTTTCAAACTCAATTCCCCATTCCTTCAGGCAAAAACGTATCTGTGCCGTCAGCTTTCCCTCCGATGCCGTCACATCCTGTTCGTTTTTCGCGCAGTCCTCCATGATATACGCCATGGCATTCAGCTGCTGGGCAATGGCATCCCTGTTCTCCTGCAAGCGGTTATACCAGGACAGATTCAGATGCGCCTTCTCAAATACCCGCATCACCTGCCGGTGCATCTCCTCCGTACAGATACAGTGTTCCCTCAGTGCTCCGGCAGATTCGTCAGCATCCTCACCTCGTTGAACTGACTGCAGAAACCGATACAGAATCTGATACATGGGCGCATCCTCCGCCTCCCAGCAGGCAAAACACCGGTCACAGGAAACACAGAGAGTCCCCGCCACTTCATTCTGCATTCGGCTCAGTTCTTCTGCGGTGAAATCATCCTTATAGCGGTTCATCTGCGTAAATGTCTTTGAAAGTCTGCTGAAAGAATCAGCGTAATGATTCAGCCGCTCACTGCCCTGCACGTAAACAGGAAGCGGCATTTTCCCCTGCGGTTCCCAATCCAGGAACATAAAAGAAAGGCGCGTACATAAAAAAACTGCTCCGCTGACAAAGACGCCCTCCAGAACCCCGGTTACCACGGCAGAGACACCCGTAATCCCCGGTTCCTGCCAGATGATCCTGACACCTGCAGTCAGCACGCCGGTCATAATCGCGGCAGCATAAGTCCTGCATCTGTGAAAATACCATTCAGCCGCCGTCACCAGCAGCGTCAGCAAAATCAGAATCAGTCCGTATTTCGCAAGAACGCGAACCGGCGCGAGCGCCAGCAGACCGCCGATACTGCATAAAAACAGCAGACTCCGGTTCACCCCGGACAAAAAACCGGTCATAAATACGACCGGCACCAGCGGATACACCTCCGCCACACAAAACCGCGGCGCCAGCACCGCCACGATACAGATCACCAGCTGTTTTACATCAAATTTTCGCATCATCTCATCCTCCTGACATTTTCATGCTCCCGGAAATTCCGGTGCACGCTGATGCCGGATATTTTAAAACGGTCATGCGAAAATCTTTGTCAAACGGTCGGCGGATTTCAGAAAACTTTTCGGCAAAGTTCGGTTTTCCCTATCCTTTCGAATCGATTCTATGTAACTGAAGTATCTTATGAGTTTAAAGCAGAAAATGAAAAAAGGAATTCTTTACAGAAGAGCTCCCTTTGTTCCGTATCCCCAAACTCCCTATTCCTCGCGGAACAGGATCTCATCCTCATAAACCATACCGAGCTTCGATCTGGCTACATCCTCCACATACTCATCCGTACCGACGTACTCCTCCTGCGCCTCCAACTCCTCCGCGCGCTCCTGTTCTTCACTCAGCTGTGCTTCAAGCTGCGCCTGCTGCGCCTGATAAGACTGATCCTTACGATACAGACGAACAATCTGAACAGACAGAATACCCGTCAAAGCCAGAACCATAAACGTAATACATATCCTTCCGGCTCTGGACTGTCTCTTCTTTCTGCGACTATGCATACCATTCTCCCAACCTGCATCCGAAGACGGACCGCTCCGTGTCTGATGCATTCTTACAACTTACTGACACCTATTCTAACCGCTTTACTTAATTTTTTCAATCGTTTTTTCAGGTATCGGACTCTTTTTTTATTCCGGCGCTCAGTTTTTCGCATATAACTTAGCAGCATTCCCGAAAAAAAGCGGACAGGAGCGCTGATGATGAAAAAAAACGGCCTGTCACATGAAAAATGCTGCGAAACATCGCCGTACCGCCCTTTACCACCCATCGGCTGAGACATACACTGTATAAGCACATTCCGCAAAAGGCTCCGAAAACCAGGAATCCCCGTATGATTCCGTCATTCTGCCGGTACATAAAAGCAAACAGCCACAGAGCACAAAACATCCAGAACAGCATATCCTGAAGCGCAATACCGATCATTCTGTGCCTTACAATGCGCCGGATCATCCGAAGCAGATCATAGACAAAAAGAAGCGCCGCGCCCGTCAGAACCGCATGTACAAACAACTGTGCCTGCCTGACAATTTCGGAATAACCCATTATTGAAACAGACGGCGAAGAAGAGACTCCTTCTGCCCGCCTCCTTTTTTTATATCGGAATACTGGAAGGAATCCATCTCCCCGGAAATATCCACCTCACCCTTCTCCAGTGTCAGCCTGTTCACGTGAAGGTCGCGTCCCCGGATCATCAGCATCCCAAGCTGCGTCTCCAGAAGAATCTCGCTCACATCAAAGGAAAGAATATCCGTAATACCATTCAGGGAACATGTACGGCGGTTAGATAATATCATCTTGTGCTGTCCGGACGGTGCCTGTCTCTCTTCCATAAATAGATACCTCCCTCATATAGATAAACGCAACACCTGCCAATCATCTGGTTTATCTATATGATGAGAAGAAGGAAATTATGCAGAAGACATGCATATCATTTATGAAACTCCATCCGCATAAAAAAGCTGCCGTTACAGATATCGGAACATCTCCTTTGCCTCCTTCTTGCGGGAGGTATCCGCAATCTGAAGCACCTCAACGCGAACTGATTTATTGCCGAAAGCAATCTCAATCACATCCCCGACCTTTACATTCAGGGAAGCCTTTGCCTGTTTTCCGTTCACCATCACCCGGCCGGCATCACAGGCTTCATTGGCAACCGTCCGCCGCTTGATCAGCCTCGATACTTTTAAGAATTTATCCAGCCTCATCTTACACCTCAAACTTTCATATACAAATAAAAAAGAATGCGCTTTAGCGCATTCT
>JAJQFQ010000062.1 GCA_021201035.1 Clostridiales bacterium | reverse complement strand
GTCGTAGTCTTGCCGTGCGTGCCGCTGACAGCGACGGAGCGCGCGTAATTATCCATCAGCTGTCCCAGAAACTCCGCGCGTGTGAGCATGGGGATACCGGCGTCCCGAGCGGCCCGCCATTCCGGATTGTCCGGGTGGATGGCTGCCGTGTAGACAACGAGGTCTGTGTCCGCCGTAATATTCTCTGCCTTTTGTCCGAAGTGAATCTGCGCGCCGTGTGCTGAGAGCTGATCAGTCAGCTCCGATGCGTGACTGTCAGAACCGGTCACGGTAAATCCTTCCCGCAGCAAAATCTCGGCAAGACCGCTCATGCTGATGCCGCCGATACCGATAAAGTGGATGTGTATGGGAGTATGAAAATCAATTTTATACATATGCGGTAATCTCTTTTCTGTGTAGTCTGTAAATGAAGCGTGGTAATTATCTAGGACAATACTTTGCACTTGCTGCAAAGACGATGTATATTTGCCTTAATTATGGCGTCTTTGCATCATCAGTATACCAAAACTGAATGATTTGTAAAGTGGAAACCGGATGCGTTTTAATAAAAATAATTTCCCACAGACGGGAAGTTTATGGTATAGTTCAAAACAGAATAGCGCGGCGCAGTTCAGGCCGAAATGAAGGAGTGATATGATGCATTTGATTGTCGGACTTGGAAATCCAACAGAAAAATATGAGAAAACCCGGCATAATGTCGGATTCGATGTGATTGATATCCTGGCGGACAAATATGATATAAGTATGGATCGTAAAAAGGCGAAAGCTGTCTGCGGGAGCGGAGTAATCGGAGGACACAGAGTTCTTCTTGCAAAACCGCAGACCTATATGAATCTGAGTGGCGACAGTGTTTCCCGGCTGGTTCATTTTTTCAAACTGGATCCGGAGAAAGAACTGATTGTGGTATTTGACGATATCAGTCTCGCGCCGGGAAATATTCGCATCAGGAAAAAAGGAAGCGCCGGCGGTCATAACGGGATGAAGGATATTATCGCAAAAGTCGGCACGGATCAGTTTTCGCGGCTGAAGGTCGGCGTGGGAGACAAACCGGCGGGGGGCGATCTGGTCAGCCACGTGTTAAGCCGTTTTTCGGGAACAGACCGGGAGCTGGTGGAAGAGGCGATGACGGACGCTGCGAACGCGCTGACATTGATGGTCTGCGGTGAGACGGAGGAAGCAATGAATCGATATAACAGGAAGAAACAATGAAAGCATTTTTAGAACCATTGAGCGAATTGACTCATTTTGAGGAACTGGCGCAGGCCATATCCCGGGAAACGGGCGTGTATGCCGCAACGGGATGTATGGACGCGCAGAAACCGCATATGATTTTCGGATTGAACCGGGCTGCATGTGCATCCCGGCTGATTATTACGTTCAGCGAGCAGAAAGCCGGAGAGCTGTTGGAGGCATATCGTTTTTTTGAACCCGATGTCCTGTACTTTCCCGCGAAGGATATTCTGTTTTATCAGTCGGATGTCCGCGGAAACGCGTTGACTGGTGAGAGAATGCGGGTATACCGGGCGTTGAAAGAAAATAAACAGCCCACGGTTATTACGACTTTTGACGCATTGATGGATCGTCTGATCTCTCCGCAGGTGATGGAGTCTTTTTTGCTGTGTCTGCGCAGGGGAGACACTCTGGATTTGGAGAATGTGCGTGCCCGTCTTGTAAAGATGGGTTATGAGTATAATTATCAGGCGGAAGAACCGGGACAGTTTTCTGTCCGCGGCGGTATTCTGGATGTTTTTCCGCTGACGGAGGATCTGCCGTATCGTGTGGAGTTGTGGGATGATGAGATTGATTCGATTCGGAATTTTAATCCGGAAAGCCAGCGATCGGTTGATAACGTCGATGAACTGATTGTTTATCCGGCCAGCGAACTGGTTCTGGATGATGAAAGGCGTGAGGCCGGTATCCGTGCTTTAACTGAGGATGCCGATCGATTATATCAGCGTCTGAGAGATGAGATGAAGACAGAGGAAGCTTTCCGCGTCAGACAGGCGGCGGAGTCTGTTCGTGAACAGCTGCAGGAGCTTTCCGCCGTGCGCCGGGCAGAGAGTTATCTTCCTTATTTTTATACGGATACCGTGAGCTTCCTGGAATACTTTTCATATTGCGCGAAGGCAAAGGGAGAGCAGATGTATGTATTTGCCGACGAGCCTGTACGTTGTATGGAGCGGGGCAGAACCGTGGAGCAGGAATTTTTTTCCGGCATGCGGCAGCGCCTGGAAAAGGGATATATTTTGCCGGGTCAGGCTGACCTGCTGACGGATGCTTCGCCTGTGGCTGCAGCCATCGGCCAGACGCGCTGTGTACTTCTCTCTGCGCTTGAGATGAGAACACCGGATTTTTCTCCGGAACAGAGCTTTTATTTTCAGGTGAAATCAGTGAACTCTTATCAGGGCAGCTTTCCCTTGCTTGTAAAGGATCTGAATGCTTATAAGAGGGAACGATACCGTGTGATTTTGTTGTGCAGTTCCAGGACACGGGCACAGCGCATGGCACGCGAACTGATGGATGAGGGGCTGAATGCTTTTTACAGTGAGGATGACTGTCGTGTCGTTCTGTCGGGAGAGGTCATGGTGCGCTGCGGCGCATTGAAAAAAGGCTTTGCTTATCCGGATATTCGTTTTGTGGTGCTGACGGAGACGGATATTTTCGGCACGGAAAAAAAGCCTCGGAAAAAGAAACACTTTCGCGGGGGAGAGCGTCTTTCCGGCTTTGATGACTTAAAGCCGGGTGATTATGTGATACATGAGAACCATGGTCTGGGTATTTTTCGCGGGATTGAGAAAATCGAGGCTCATAATGTTCTGCGGGATTATATGAAAATCGAGTATGACGGGGGCAGTATCCTTTATGTGCTGGCGACGCAGTTGGATCTGATTCAGAAATACGCTGCTTCCGATGTGAAAAAACCGAAGCTGAATCGTCTGGGCGGGCAGGAATGGAAAAAAACCAGAGGCCGGGTGCAGCGGGCAGTGCAGGATGTCGCACGGGAACTGGTAGAGCTGTACGCTGCCCGGCAGAATTCTTCCGGATATTCTTATGGGGAAGATACGGTCTGGCAACGCGAATTTGAGGAGATGTTTCCTTATGAAGAGACGGAGGATCAGCTGCAGGCGATCCGTGAGGTCAAGGCGGATATGGAGAGCGCGAAGATCATGGACCGGCTGATTTGCGGGGATGTGGGATTTGGCAAAACGGAGGTTGCCATCCGCGCGGCTTTTAAAGCGGTACAGGAGAATAAACAGGTGGTTTATCTGGTTCCGACGACGATTCTGGCACAGCAGCATTATAATAATTTTGTTCAGCGGTTAAAAGATTTTCCGGTCAATGTAGAACTCCTCTGCCGTTTCCGTACGCAGGCGCAGCAGCGGGAGACATTAAAAGGATTGAAAAACGGCATGGTGGATATAGTGATCGGGACCCATCGTGTTTTGTCGAAGGATGTGAATTTTAAAGATCTGGGTCTTTTGATCATTGATGAAGAGCAGCGTTTCGGCGTGACTCATAAGGAAAAAATCAAACAGATGAAAAAGACCGTGGATGTTCTGGCACTGACGGCGACACCGATTCCGCGAACGCTTCATATGAGCCTGATCGGGATTCGCGATCTGAGCATTCTGGAGGAACCGCCTCGCGACCGGATGCCGATTCAGACATATATCATGGAATACAATGAGGAGATGGTGCGGGAGGCCATCGGACGGGAGCTGGCGCGAAACGGTCAGGTTTATTATGTATATAATCGTGTGCAGAGTATCGCGGATATGGCGGCACGGATTGCGCGGCTTGTACCGGATGCGGAGGTCGCTTTTGCACACGGCCAGATGAGTGAGCGGGAGCTTGAGCGGGTCATGTACCGGTTTATCAATGGAGAGATCGACGTTCTGGTATCTACCACAATTGTTGAGACCGGACTGGATATAGGAAATGTTAATACGATGATTATCCATGATGCGGATCAGATGGGGCTTTCCCAGCTTTATCAGCTTCGGGGGCGTATCGGTCGGTCTACCCGGACAGCCTACGCATTTCTTATGTACCGCAAGGACAAAGTGCTGCGGGAGGTGGCGGAAAAAAGACTGTCGGCCATCCGTGAATTTACAGAGCTGGGAAGCGGTATCCGGATTGCCATGAAGGATCTGGAGATACGCGGCGCAGGAAATCTGCTCGGACAGCAGCAGCACGGCCACATGGAAGCCGTCGGGTATGATCTGTACTGCAAGATGCTGAATGAGGCGGTCCGTACAGCGAAAGGAGAAGATCCGCAGGAATCGTTTGACACAGTGATCGATATAGAGACGGACGCTTTTATTCCGCCTTCTTACATTTCAAATGAAAATCAGAAGCTGGATATTTACAGGCGTATCGCTGCGATCCGGACAGAGGCGGAACGGGAGGAAATGCTGGATGAACTGATAGACCGATTCGGCGAGCCGCCGCGCTGTGTACAGAATCTTCTTTCGGCAGCGCTTCTGAAAGAATGGGCACACCGTCTGTTTGTCACTGAAATCAGGGAAAAGCCGGAGGGCATTTTCTTTTATCTTTTTGAACGGGCGCCGCTTGATCCGGTAAAAATTCCAGAGCTGGTGAAAACCCTGCAGCCGAATCTGCTTTTTGTCGCGGATAAGGAGCATCCGCATTTTGTCTGGCAAAAACAAAAAAAGGGACCGGCTGCCATGGAAATTATACAGAAGGTTCTGACGGTATATGAAAAGGTTTGTTTTTCTGGCGGATACTGAGCCGTTATAATGTACAAAAGCCGTTCTGTGAATTAGACATCAGGTGACGATTTTCATAGAAATCTGTGCGGCTGTGGATCGATATACATTTTGCTCTTGCAGTAAAGTAAAAAAGGCGCTATAATCGTTAGGAATTGTCAAAAAATTGTCGGCAATGATTTTATCGGATTAAATGTCAGGAGTTATTTTGCGGCAGTTCCCTACTATGTTTGACATAATGAGTACAGGCAACGAAGTTAATCGTGAATCGCAGATTCATGATTCATATTCAGGAGGACGGTATGAAATTTCGAAAATTGACAGCGGCTTTACTTGCAGGCGCCATGGCGTCATCTTTGGCATTGAGCGGATGCGGAGATAAGATAGATCAGAGCGCGGTGGGCGCGACCATAGGCGATCAGGAGATATCCATCGGATATATGAATTTCGTTGCGCATTATACGCAGCTTACCTACGACAGTATTTTTGTGTCCTATTACGGAGAGGATTACTGGACGAGTGATTCTTATACCGATGACGACGGAGCGACCATGGAGGATACGGTAAAATCTTACATTCTGGAGGAGATTGAACTTGCGTATCTGTTTGAGGCGCATATGGAGGATTATGGCGTGGAGATCACCGATGAGGATATGGAGGCGATCGAGACGGCTGCTGAGGAGTTTATGTCTGAGAATTCCGACAAGGCGATTAAAGCGATGGGGGCTACGCAGGAGTACGTGGAGACATATCTCTATTATGAGACGCTGACGACACGGATGGATGACGCTATTTACGATGATGCTGAGGCACAGGCGACAGAGCAGCTTTCCATTGAGGACCATTCCCGCAGAACCTTCAGTTATATAGCGGTTGATTACAGCGATTACACGGATGACGACGGAGAGACTGTTTCATATACCGATGAGGAGATAGCGGCTTTTCAGGAGAGTGCAGCGGCGTTTGCGGCATCTGCGCAGGCAGGAGAGGATTTTGATACGCTTGCAGATACATATGGATACACGGTTTCTACTTATTTTTATGGAGAGGATGAGGACAGCGAGGAGGACGGCGGCTTCAGCGATGCGGTGATTGCTGCTGCGGATGCCATGACGGCGGGACAGATTTCTGATGTGATTGAGGGGACAGACTGTTATTATGTGATTCGCCTGGACAGTGAGGATGACGCGGATGCGGCGCAGACAGCGTTGGAGACGGCGATTTCCGAACTGGCGAGTGATCTCTATTCGGAAGTGACGGAAGGGTACCAGGAAGATTCTGATTTCGAGGTTGATGAGACGCAGTGGGCGAAGGTGAAGTTCAGCAAGCTGTTTACCATCGATGACGGTGAGGATGAGGATTCCAGTGCGTCTGTTGAGTAACCGTGTGACTGACCCTGCTGAAATGCAGCCGGGAATCCTTATATACAGATAACTTTTCGTTCCGAGTCTGCATAAAATGGTATTGACATTTTTTTCAGATGTAGTTATAATAGCTTGCTTTATATAATCAGCATAGAGGTGCGAAATGGATCAATATGTGATAAAGGGCGGAAATCCTCTGCATGGCAAAGTAGAGATTGGCGGCGCGAAGAATGCGGCGCTGGCGATTCTCGCGGCGGCTGTGATGGCGGATGAGGCCGTTACGATAGAAAATTTACCGAATGTCCGCGATATCAATGTCATGATTCAGGCTATTGAGAATATCGGAGCGACGGTAGAGCGTCTTGATATACATACGGTAAAGATCAATGGCGCTTCCATTCACGGATTTACCGTGGATAATGAATATATACGTAAAATTCGTGCGTCCTATTATCTGCTGGGGGCGCTTCTCGGAAAATATAAAAACGCTGAGGTTGCATTGCCGGGAGGCTGTGCCATCGGCAGCAGGCCGATTGATCTCCATTTGAAGGGCTTCCGTGCACTGGGCGCGCAGGTAGATATTCAGCGCGGTATGGTGATGACGTCGGCGCAGATGCTTACCGGTACACATATTTATCTCGATAAGGTGTCTGTCGGGGCGACGATCAATATCATGATGGCTGCCGCCATGGCTGCGGGCAAGACGATTATCGAGAACGCTGCGAAGGAGCCTCATGTCGTTGATGTGGCGAATTTCCTGAACTGTATGGGGGCGCAGATCCGCGGTGCGGGTACGGATGTGATTCGTATCACCGGTGTTGATCATCTGCATGGGGCAGAGTATTCGATTATACCGGATCAGATCGAGGCGGGTACGTTTATGTTTGCAGCAGCGGCTACCGGCGGGGATGTTCTGGTTCAGAATGTGATTCCGAAACATCTCGAAGCTACCACGGCAAAGCTGTTGGAAGTCGGATGCCGTGTGGAGGAGTTTGACGACGCGGTTCGCGTCACAGTTACACAGCCTCTTCGTCATACACAGGTGACGACGCTTCCCTATCCGGGGTTTCCGACAGATATGCAGCCGCAGATGGGTGTTGTCCTGGGTCTGTCGTCCGGAACGAGTACGATTACGGAGAGTATTTTTGAGAATCGTTTTAAATATGTAGATGAACTGGCGAAGATGGGAGCCAATATCAAAGTAGAAGGAAATATTGCGATTATCTATGGTACGGAGCGTTATTACGGCGCGAGAGTCAGCGCACCGGATCTGAGAGCGGGGGCGGCTCTTGTGATCGCGGGACTGGCTGCGGACGGGATTACCACCGTGGATGATATCTATTATGTGGAACGGGGGTACGAGGCCTTTGATGAAAAGCTTCGCGATCTCGGCGGTGTGATCCAGAAGGTAAGCTCTGAGAAGGAGATTCAGAAATTTAAACTGAAGATTGTTTCATGACAGAAATGCTTCAGAAATGTATAACAAAAACTGTAAGAAGATAAAAGTGGAGGAAATCATTATGATGGAAAAATTATTATTTACTTCTGAGTCGGTGACAGAGGGACATCCCGATAAAGTTTGCGATGCCGTTTCAGATGCGATTCTGGATGCCTGCATGGCGCAGGATCCGATGAGCCGCGTGGCGTGTGAAGCTGCGGCATGCACCGGATTTGTGCTGGTTACGGGTGAGATTACGACCGCAGCTAAGCTGGATATTCCGGCCATCGTCCGTCAGACGGTAAATGAGATCGGATATAATGACGCGAAGACCGGTTTTGACGGCAATACCTGCGCTGTTATGGTGGCACTTGATCAGCAGTCCGCGGATATCGCCATGGGTGTTGATAAGGCATTGGAGGCAAGAGAGGGAAGCCTTTCCGACGATCTTGATACCGGAGCCGGCGATCAGGGTATGATGTTCGGCTATGCGACGAATGAGACGGCGGAGTATATGCCGTATCCGATTTCCCTGGCACATAAACTGGCGCTGCGTCTGACACAGGTTCGAAAGGACGGCACATTGAGCTATCTGAGACCGGATGGTAAAACACAGGTGTCCGTGGAGTACGATGAGGCCGGCAGACCGAAACGCCTGGAGGTGGTTGTGTTATCCACACAGCACGATGAGGATGTGACACAGGAACAGATTCATGAGGATATTAAGAAATATGTATTTGATGAGATTCTTCCGCAGGAACTGATTGATGAGAATACGAAGTTCTTTATCAATCCGACCGGCCGCTTTGTTATCGGCGGGCCTCACGGCGACGCGGGACTGACCGGACGGAAAATTATTGTAGATACATACGGCGGAATGGCCCGTCACGGCGGCGGCGCTTTTTCGGGTAAGGACTGTACGAAGGTAGACCGCTCCGCAGCATACGCGGCGCGTTATGTGGCGAAAAATATCGTTGCGGCAGGCCTGGCAGATAAGTGTGAGATTCAGTTGTCTTACGCGATTGGTGTAGCGCAGCCGACGTCTATTATGGTGGATACCTTCGGCACCGGAAAGCTGTCTGATGAAAAGATCGTTGAGATCGTCCGGGAGAATTTTGACCTTCGTCCGGCGGGAATTATCCGGATGCTTGATTTAAGAAGACCGATTTATCGGCCGACAGCAGCTTACGGGCATTTTGGCCGTACCGATGTGGAGCTCCCGTGGGAGGCGTTGAACAAGGTTCAGGATCTGAAAAAATACTTATAAGTTATTAATATTAAACTTTTATAAAATGGGACTGAGAAGTCCCATTTTTTTTTGTTTTATGTTATTATTTGTATCTGGAGGAACAGCAGGATATGAAACTGAAAACACGTTTGGTAATTGCGTTCTGCATTATTATTTTGCTGCCGATTGCCCTTGCAATAGCGGTGCTGTTTGCGTTTTATGTTTTTCAGAGTCGGGCGATTCAGCAGAATTACGGAGTGACAGCGGAGGGGACATATACTTTATTTTCCAATACCCTTCAGCTGATGAACCGGTATACGGAGAGTGATTATACTGAGATTTCCGGTCTTGCGAAGTCGGATCCGGAGCTTCTTGAAAGCGAGGAGTATCTGACAGAGAAGAACGGGGATCTGCAGGATAAGAGTTCTTTCCTCATTTTTTGTAAGGATGAAGAGATTGTTTTCAACGGTTATTCCAGTGAGAGCAATATGGATGATGAACAGTGGGAACAGACATTGCCGTCTTATGGTGATGCTTATGATAATTCCACACCGAAGGTAGGATATTTTATTGACGGCGATACGCAGTCTCTGATCAAGCAGATTGATTTTATCTGTACAGACGACGCAGAGGGAAGTATCTACATTATTACATCCTCCGAAAGTATATTGCCGGAGATCCGCACGATGCTGATTGAACTGGGAATTGCTGTTGTATTGATTCTGGCTTTGACGGCGGGTCTGATGGTGATCTGGATTTATTGGGGAACGATCACCCCGATTCGGAAGCTGCAGATTGCGACTAATAATATCAAAGAGGGTAATCTGGATTTCAGTGTTGATTACGATGAACAGGACGAGATCGGTGATCTGTGTCGAAATTTTGAGGAGATGCGCAAGCGGCTGAAAGAGTCTACCGAGGAAAAGATGTCGACAGAACGGGAGAACAAGGCTCTGATCAGCAATATAGCTCATGACCTGAAAACCCCGATCACGGCAGTGAAGGGATATTCGGAAGGGCTGCTGGACGGAGTGGCGGATACGCCGGAGAAACAGGAGAGATATCTTCGGATCATTTATAATAAAGCAAACGAGATGGATCGGCTGCTGAATGAGCTGACACTGTATGCGCAGATTGACACGAACCGGATCCCGTACAATTTTAAGAAAATCAATGCCTGCGAGTATTTTGCGGACTGCGCGGATGAAATCGGACTGGATCTGGAGACGAAAAATATCGGGCTTTCATTTTATAATTACGCGGACGAGCAAACCATTATCATCGCTGATCCGGAACAATTGATGCGCGTGATCAATAATATCATCAATAATGCCATCAAATATATGGATACACGAAAAGGCCAGATTAACATTCGAATTAAGGATGTCGGCGATTTCATTCAGGTTGAGATCGAGGATAACGGCAAAGGAATTGCGGCGCAGGATCTTCCCTATATTTTTGACCGGTTTTACAGGACGGATGCCTCCAGAAATTCCGCGACAGGCGGAAGCGGAATCGGGCTTTCCATTGTCAGGAAGATTGTCGAGGATCACGGCGGGAAGATCTGGGCGACAAGCAAGTTAAACACAGGTACGATTATGTACTTTGTAATACGTAAGTATCAGGAGGTTCCAAATGAGTAAAATATTAATCGTAGAAGATGAAGAAGCTATTGCTGATCTGGAAAAGGATTATCTGGAGCTTTCCGGGTTTGAGGTCGAACTGGAACATGATGGGACGCGTGGACTGGAGAGAGCCCTGAGCGAGAACTTTGACATGTATATTCTGGATCTGATGCTTCCCGGTGTGGATGGTTTTGAGATTTGCAGACGGATTCGCGAGATGAAGAATATACCGATACTGATGGTGTCTGCAAAAAAAGATGACATTGATAAGATACGCGGTCTGGGGCTCGGAGCGGATGATTATGTAACAAAACCGTTTTCTCCCA
This sequence comes from Clostridiales bacterium, assembly GCA_021201035.1. Lineage (GTDB taxonomy): Bacteria > Bacillota > Clostridia > Lachnospirales > Lachnospiraceae > Eubacterium_I. Next base: position 484 of record JAJQFQ010000062.1, on the reverse strand, counting down.
GTGAACTGGTGGCGAGGGTGAAGGCTCATCTGGTCCGCTATGACCGGCTGATCGGCAGCAATATTCAGGAAAATGACGTGATTGAGATTCGAGGTATTCGTATTGATAAAACAGCCCGCCGTGTGTGGGTGAATGATGAAGAGAAACAGTTCACCACGAAGGAATTTGACCTGCTGACATTTTTGGCGCAGAATCCGAATCATGTTTTCTCAAAAGACGAGCTTTTTTCGAAAATCTGGAATATGGAGTCCATTGGGGATATTGCCACTGTAACGGTGCATATCAAAAAAATTCGCGAGAAGATTGAGTTTGACACGGCAAAACCGCAGTACATCGAGACAATCTGGGGCGTTGGTTATCGCTTTAAACTGTGAGTAAAAATTTTTGAAAAAAGGTGTTGACATTAGGTAAAACGGGTGGTATTATTTAATAGCTGTCGCACGAAAACAGCGGCACAGGACATTGATAACTGAACAGTGAAATA
>JAJQFQ010000064.1 GCA_021201035.1 Clostridiales bacterium | reverse complement strand
GTATTTCAAGGCTTGGAGCGATTTCCTGACTGTATCAGCTGTCAAAGACAGGATTTTACACAATCAGATAGGCGGATGCAATATAAACATTTATTTTTCGTAATGTTTTTTGTTCGGCAGAAGATGCTGAAGTAAATAGGGCTTGGCTTTTTGTATTTATTCCCGTAATCTGGAAAAAAAAATTAAATATTTGCTGAAGTTTTTGTGAAATCTGGTTGTTTTCTGCGGATGAATCAGCTAGAATAGAAGTAATTGATTAATAGGGGAAAATGTTTTAATCAATTATCAAACCATTGCCTAAGGCTGAAAAATAATTGAGGAGGAATGGAAATGAAACGTTCTATGAAAACCATGGATGGCAACCACGCGGCGGCGCATGCTTCCTATGCGTACTCCGATGTGGCGGCAATCTATCCGATTACGCCTTCATCTGTGATGGCGGAAGCTTCGGATGAGTGGGCGACGGCCGGTCGGAAGAATATCTTCGGACAGACGGTCAAGATCACGGAGATGCAGTCCGAAGCCGGTGCTGCGGGTGCGGTACACGGTTCCCTGAGCGCGGGTGCACTGACATCCACTTACACAGCTTCTCAGGGTTTGCTTCTGATGATTCCGAACCTTTACAAGATCGCAGGCGAGAGGCTGCCGGGTGTATTCAATGTGTCCGCCCGTACAATTGCCACCCATGCGCTTTGTATTTTCGGTGATCATTCCGATGTTTACGCATGTCGTCAGACAGGCGTAGCCATGCTTTGTGAATCCAGCGTGCAGGAGGTCATGGATCTGACACCGGTTGCCTACTGCTCAGCAATCAAGGGCAGACTGCCGTTTATTAATTTCTTTGACGGTTTCCGTACATCCCATGAGATTCAGAAGATTGAGACATGGGATTATGAGGATTTGAAGGATCTTGTGGATCTTGATGCGGTGCAGGCGTTCCGTGATTCCACACTGAATCCGAATCATCCCCGTCAGGATGGTTCTGCACAGAATCCGGATATTTTCTTCCAGGCACGAGAGGCGCGCAATGTCGCATATGATGACATGCCGGCGATCGTTCAGGACTATATGGACAAGGTGAACGCGAAGATCGGCACAAATTATAAGCTGTTTAATTATTACGGTGCTCCGGATGCGGATCGTGTGATTATTGCGATGGGTTCCGTTTGTGAGACCATTGATGAGACGATTGATTATCTCGCGGCGAAGGGCGAGAAGGTCGGTCTGGTAAAGGTTCGCCTCTATCGTCCGTTCAAAGCGGATGCTCTGATTGACGCGATTCCGGATACTGTTAAGCAGATTTATGTTCTTGACCGCACAAAAGAGCCGGGTGCCATGGGCGAACCGCTCTATCTGGATGTTGTTGCCGCTCTGAAGAATACGAAGTTTGACGCGGTTCCGATCTTTACCGGCCGCTATGGACTTGGTTCTAAGGATACGACACCAGGTCAGATTATTGCAGTTTATAATAATAAAGAGAAAAAACAGTTTACCATCGGTATCACGGATGATGTGACGAATCTTTCTCTTCCGGTGACGGAGAATCCGGTTACGACGCCGGCCGGCACGATCAACTGCAAGTTCTGGGGTCTCGGCGCGGACGGTACCGTCGGCGCGAACAAGAACTCGATTAAGATCATTGGTGACAATACCGATATGTATGCACAGGCATATTTTGATTATGACTCTAAGAAATCCGGTGGTGTGACGATTTCACATCTGCGTTTCGGTAAAGACCCGATCCGCTCCACCTACCTGATTTCCATGGCGAATTTTGTGGCATGTCATTGTCCGGCTTATATCCGCAAGTATAACATGGTACAGGATCTGGTTCCGGGCGGTACCTTCCTTCTGAACTGCTCCTGGGATATGGATCAGTTAGAGCAGCATCTGCCGGGTCAGGTGAAGCGCTATATTGCGGAGAATGATATTCAGTTCTATACCATCGACGGTATCAAGATCGGCAAGGAGATCGGTCTGGGCGGACGAATCAACACCGTTTTGCAGTCTGCTTTCTTTGCATTGTCGAAGGTCATTCCGGTTGAGGATGCGAATCGTCTGATGAAGGCTGCTGCCAAGGCTTCTTACGGCAAGAAGGGCGACAAGATCGTTCAGATGAACTATGACGCGATCGATGCAGGCGCGACTGCATTTGTGAAGATTGAAGTTCCGGAGAGCTGGAAGAACGCGGCGGATGAGGATCTGACCGGCGCAGCTGCGACAGGAAAGCGTCAGGATGTGGTTGATTTTGTCAATAATATTCAGAAGAAAGTCAACGCACAGCAGGGTATTACCCTTCCGGTATCTGCCTTTAAGCCTTATGAGACAGGAAATACGCCTTCCGGCGCAGCTGCTTATGAGAAGCGCGGTGTGGCGGTTGATATACCGGTATGGAATGTGGACAAGTGTATCCAGTGTAATCAGTGTTCCTATGTATGCCCGCATGCATGCATCCGTCCGGCTGTGATGACGGAAGAGGAAGCCACTGCTGCTCCGACAGGCATGACTTACAAGAATATGACCGGCCTGCCTCAGTACAAGTTCGCGATTACGGTATCTGCTTATGACTGTACCGGATGCGGTTCCTGTGTCAATGTGTGTCCGGATAAGGTTCAGGCGATTACGATGCAGAGCTTCGAGGAGAATGCCGGCACACAGGAATACTTCAATTATGGCCTGGAGCTTTCCGCAAAACCGGATGTTCTGGAGAAATTCAAAGAGACGACCGTCAAGGGCTCTCAGTTCAAACAGCCGCTGCTTGAGTTCTCGGGCGCGTGTGCAGGCTGCGGAGAGACTCCTTATGCGAAGCTGATCACCCAGCTGTTCGGTGACCGGATGTATATTGCGAACGCGACCGGATGCTCCTCTATCTGGGGCAACTCCTCACCGTCTACCCCGTATACGGTAAATGCTGAGGGCAAAGGACCGGCATGGTGTAATTCTCTGTTTGAGGATGCGGCTGAGTTTGGCTACGGCATGCTGCTGGCGAACAACGCGATCCGCGATGGCCTGAAAGAGAAATTACAGGCGATGGCTGAGACGTCCAAGAAGGATTTCGTGAAGGAGGCGATCACGGAATATCTTGACACGTACGGCTGCGGTGTGACGAATGGACCGGCGACCGAGAAGCTGATTGCTGCTCTGACCGAGTGCGGCTGTGATAAGGCACATGAGATTCTGGCACAGAAGGATTACCTCGCGAAGAAGTCCCAGTGGGTATTCGGAGGCGACGGTTGGGCGTATGATATCGGATTCGGCGGTGTGGACCATGTACTTGCTTCCGGTAAAGATATCAATATTATGGTATTTGATACCGAGGTATATTCGAATACAGGCGGACAGTCATCCAAGGCTACACCGACCGGCGCGGTTGCGCAGTTCGCGGCAGGCGGCAAGGAAGTGAAAAAGAAAGATCTTGCCTCTATCGCGATGAGCTACGGTTATGTCTATGTAGCGCAGATTGCTATGGGTGCTGACATGAACCAGTGTGTGAAGACTCTGGCGGAAGCGGAGGCTTATCCGGGACCGTCCCTGATCATTGCTTACGCTCCGTGCATCAACCACGGCATTAAGATCGGCATGAGCAAGGCTCAGACCGAGGAGAAGAATGCTGTCGCGGTTGGTTACTGGCATAATTTCCGTTACAATCCGGCGCTTGCGGCTGAAGGCAAGAACGCATTCAGTCTGGACAGCAAGGCTCCGTCCGGAGATTACAAGGCTTTCTTAAACGGTGAGGTTCGCTACAATGCGTTGGCTCGTCTGGATGCGGAGAAAGCAGAGAGGCTGTTCGATGCTTCTGAGCAGAATGCGAAGGACAGATATGCGTACCTGAATAAGCTCATTAAGCTTTACGGAGCGGAGGAATAATCATCGGTTTTCGTGCACGGTGATGACTGCTTCAGCATCATATATGTGTTTGGATATGTTTTGATTCATGTATATGTAGATTTATAATACAGAAAGGGATTTCCGTTTGGAAATCCCTTTCTGTTGCTATAATGTAGAAATGTGAGGGGCATCAATTATTTTATTTCAGCAGGTCTTCTCTGTTGAAATATCTGGTATGAAGAAGCTTATGAGACATCTCGCCGCAAAGTTCTCCAAGAAACTCCTCGTAGATCTGTGTGATCGCCGGATTCTTGTGCGAGAGACGGATCGGAAGCTTTCGTTCTTCTTCGTAGACGGCTTCTTTTCTTTTCTCCATCTTGCTCCAGGTGCGCAGTGCGCTTCCGCCGCCGCCGATGCAGCCGCCGGGGCAGGCCATGACTTCCACAAAGTGATAATCTCTTTCGCCTGCACGGATCTCATCAATCAGCTTTCTGGCATTCTTCATGCCGTGTGCAACAGCAATTTTTACCTTGAGACCGTTTAAATCAACCTCGGCTTCTTTGATTGCCTCAAAACCGCGAACCGGTGTATATTCGATGTCATCCATCTCCTTGCCCATGACTACCGCATAGACAGTACGAAGCGCTGCTTCCATAACGCCGCCCGTGGCGCCGAAGATCAGGCCGGCACCGCTGCCGAGGCCGAAAGGCTGGTCGAACGGAGTATCAGGAAGTGTCGAAAAGTCAATGCCGCCCGCACGGATCATATTTGCAAGCTCCTGCACGGTGATGGATATATCAACATCCTGATAGCCACTGGAGTTGAACTCGGGTCTCTGGCATTCAAATTTTTTTGCGGTGCAGGGCATGACGGACATACTGCAAATATCAGCGGGGTCGATGCCCTGTTTTTTCGCAAAGTAGGTTTTGATGATCGGTCCGAACATCTGCTGCGGAGATTTTGCTGTGGACAGATGATCCGTGTAATCTGGTAAATAGGTCTCACAGTATTTTACCCAGGCCGGACAACAGGAGGTAAACATCGGGAGCGTACCGCCGTTCTTGATGCGGTTCAGCAGTTCGGTTCCCTCCTCCATGATTGTTAAGTCGGCGGAGAAGTCAGAGTCAAATACCCAGTCAAAACCAAGCCGTTTTAAAGCGGTTACAAGCCGTCCGGTGCTGACGGTGCCCGGGTCTTCGCCGATGGCTTCTGCCAGATTGATGCGGACGGAAGGAGCTACCTGGATGGCCAGGATTTTTCCCTTCATCTTCTGCTCGCGAACTTTGTCGGTGTCATCATGAATAGTGATGGCTCCAGTCGGACATACCTGATAACACTGGCCGCAGTTTACGCAGCATGTATCAGCCAGCTTTTGTCCATAAGCCGGTGCAACCAGTGTGTGGAATCCGCGGTTTTCTTTTGACAGTACGTTGATGGCCTGAATCTCGTTGCAGGTTTCCAGACAGCGGCAGCACACAATACATTTCTGCGGGTCGCGGATGATGGAAGGAGATGAGTCGTCTCTTTTCTGGCTGCGCAGCCGGGTGTCGTAGCGGATTTCTTCATGCATGCCGAGATCCTGAGAGACTTTCTGCAGTTCGCACTTGCCGCTTTTTGAACATACCAGGCAGTTTTGCGGATGTCTGGCAAAGATCAACTCTAACAGATTCTTTCTCGCTCTTAGTACCTTTGGCGATGCGGTCTGTACGACCATTCCTTCGGATACCGGGGTGCTGCAGGAAGCGGCAAGATTTTTCATGCCCTCTACTTCCACGACACAGATGCGGCAGACAGCTTTTACATTCTGGTCTTCATGGTAGCAGAGTGTGGGGATATGAATATTTACCTGCTTTGCGGCCTCCAGGATTGTGGTGCCTGCAGGTACTTCAACATTCTGACCGTCAATTATCAAATGGATCATGATTCTTTTCCTCCTTTCGCGCCGCACACCGGACAGAAATCCTTATCAATGTGCTTCAGATATTCACTGCGGAAATTCTGGATACTTGTCGTTACCGGAACAGTGGTGGATGCGCCCAGTCCGCAGAGAGCGGTCAGCCGCATGGTATCTGTTAATTCTTCAATCTGCTGCAGATCCTGTATGGAGCCGCTGCCGTCCGCAATCCGTTTCACCAGATTATACAGCTGTTGGCCGCCTTCACGGCACGGTGTACATTTTCCGCAGGATTCGTGGCGGAAGAAGTCCAGATTGTTTAATACGATATCGACAATGCAGTTCCGGTCGTCAATGACCAGAATCGTACCGCAGCCGAGACGCCCGCCGGAGGAGGATACCGTATCTATATCCAGATTCATATCAATCTGATCCGGATTGATGATTGCTCCGGAAGTACCGCCGGTCTGAATGGCCAGCAGTTTATGTCCGTCGGATACACCGCCGCATACATCATAAATCAGTTCTTTTAAGTTAATTCCCATGGGAAACTCATATACGCCGCGGTGTTCTACATTGCCGCATACGCAGAAGAGCTTGGTTCCGGGACTGCCTGCTGTGCCGATGCTACGGTACCATTCCGCGCCGTTTTTAATGATCGGAACCAGATTTGCAAGAGTCTCAACATTATTCAGCATCGTAGGTTTTTCGAAAAGCCCTGCGATACTGGGGAAAGGAGGCCGGAATCTCGGTTCGCCGCGTTTTCCCTCGATGGATTCAAACAGGGCGGTTTCCTCCCCGCAGACATATGCGCCTGCACCGGAGCGGAGCTGAATCTCAAAATCATAACCGGTTCCCATGATATTTTTACCCAGATAGCCGAGCGATTCCGCGTCAGCCAGAGCTGCTTTCATGATCGGGAACAAATAGGTATATTCAGCACGCATGTAGACATATCCCGTATGTGCGCCGACCGCTTTTCCGGCAATCGCCATTCCCTCAAAAAACAGAACAGGGGTCGGTAGAGAGCAGCATGCGGTCTTTATTTGTGCCGGGTTCTCCCTCATCTGCGTTACAGACAATGTAACGGATGTCGCCGGGCGCATTTGCCGTAAATTCCATCTTGCGGAAGGTTGGAAATCCGGCGCCGCCGCGTCCGCGCAGACCAGCATTTTTCACTTCAGTGATAATTTCTTCAGAGGTCATGGACAGTGCCTTGCGGAGCGCGGAAAAACCACCCTGGTCAGCATAATCTCTGGCACTGTTCGGATCGATTTTATCTTTGTTCTTTAAAAGAATATGTAATTCCTGCACTTAGTTCACATCCTCTCTGATATATTGTTTGATGATATCTTTTACGGTTTCCGGGGTCAGATTGCCGTAAACAGTCTCGTTGATCATGATGGCCGGTGCACGGTCGCACTGACCGAGACAAGAACAGTATTCCAGCGTAAAGCGTCCGTCTTCGGTGGTTTCTCCCATTTTAATGCCGAGGAAATCTTCGATGGCGTCGACAATTTCCTGAGCGCCGCGGACATGGCAGGGTGCACTTTTGCACATGCGCACGATGTATTTCCCCTGGGGTTTTACGGAAAGCATCGCGTAGAATGTGACAAAACTGTATGCCTTCGGCAGAGGTATGTTCATTTCTCTGGAAATGACTCCCGTCACCTCACGCGAAATAACGGATGTGACCTTCTGGACGCGAATCAGAACGTCCATCAGCATTTCCGGCTGATCACGATATTCCGCGGCAATAGCGGCAACCTGAACCAGTTTGGAAGTGGGTGTTTTCAGCACATAATTTTCTGTTCCCATTTGTTCTCCTTTCTTTGAGTGTGTACTCCCGGAATATCGTATATAGGAGGTACGGCGAATCCCGGGAGTACAGGTTTGAATTGAATATCGGCTTCTGTTTTTGCAGGAACCGTATTGTCTTTCGAAATCAGGCAATACATCATTTCGAAAGAACAGTTATAAGTATAGGCGTTCATTTTGTGAATGTTAATGGATTTTAGGTAAAAATGCACAAACACAATCGCTGAAATTTGTGCGAAACATAGTTACCTTTTTCAGCTGATTGTACAAAATTGAGAACAATGTAGTGTTAATTAAAAAATTAACGAAAAAAATTGTACAAAACCAACAAGTTACTATAAGGTTAGATGAATACAACTGTTAATGAGGCGGATTGTTTGAAATTTAAATATTAATGATGAATACAGAGGATAATTGATCAATTTGGAATGTTTTTATATCCGGAAGATTATATGACATAGTTTATATGTTTTAAGATAGATGCAGCAGAGGTATTTTCCACCTCAAGAAAGCGCACCGGTTCCTGCAGTGAATTCAGGTCGTGCGCATCGGAGCTGGAGAGCATATTGCATTGTTTCAGATAGGGATATTGATCCTGAAGAGCCTTCCAGTCTGCCGGATTTTTGACTTCCGCGCAGGAAAAACGGCTGTCCGGAGGAATGAACCCCAGATTTCCCAGCAGACTGGTCGTAGATTTGTTGATATGAGCCGGAACCATAATGCCGTGATAACGCTGTGTCAGATCAAAAACGGCGTCAAAGGGTATAGAAGTAGCGGAGATCAGAAGCCTGTCTTCGGTTCCGCAGATCTGATCATTCTCATCGTAGATAATCTGATTCCCGAAAAAAGAGGGGGTATTCGGAATGTCCGGAAGCTGATCATATACATAGGCGTCAAAGGACATGGCATCTTCCAGTGTGGGAAAGTAGCAGAGCACATGTACCTCCTCAGCAGTTGTTAGTTCCATACCGAATAGCACAGACATTCCGTATTCCCGGGCTGCTGCAGCGAACGCAGGGCAGTTCTTGCAGGTGCTGTGGTCAGTCAGGGCGATCAGATCCAGACCGATGATCTTCGCCATGCCTACGATATTCGCCGGTGTCATATCATCGTCTCCGCAGGGGGACAGACAGGAGTGGATATGAAGGTCGTATGCCAGTTTAAGCATGGATTTTGTTATAGACATCCAATGCCATATCAAAGATCGCGCGGTCTGTGCGGAGCAGACAGATGTCCTGAGAGACAGCCTTTAGTTTCATGTTATCGTCTACGGATGAGCTGCAGCATAGTATGATGCAGGCACAGTCTGCCAGAGATGCCACGGCGAGCGTATTCATGTTGGACATTACGGTACACCATGCACAGCCGGCCGGTGCATTCCCCATCGCGACGCTTAAGAGGTCACAGCAATAGGGTTCGGTGACGGTAGCGCTCGTGTCGCCGGGATGGATGACTTCGAGATTAAAATTATCAATGAGTTCCTGTACAGTCATAAAATACTCCTTTCATTCTGATCCTTTTCAAGGAAGATGCAGTCTTCGATGCTTGCTTTCCGGTTGGCCATCACGATATCATTTGCCAAAGCCTTGCAGGTGGGCGCGCCGCAGCATCCGCAGTCGAGACCGGGCAGTGCGTCGGTAATCTGACTGACTTTTTCCATGTTTTCCATGCTCTCGAAAATGGTCTCGCCGAGACTGTATACCGGTTCATACTTCACCGGTTCCGACCAGGCGAAATCAGCCAGTGAATGATGTTCCAACTGAGAACTGTCCGTTTTCAGGAAAGGTTCTCCGCGGTTGATGCGAAGCATTTTCGTTTTGGAAAGGTAAGCGTTTTCGACAGTGAGTACGCCCCCGACACAGCCTGCACTGCAGGAATTCAGCTCGACAAACTGAAGACCCGGTTCAAACTTCTCATCTTCGATATCCTCAAGTACGCGTATGACATTCTCGATGCCGTCTGCTGCCAGATATTCGTTAGAATGTATGCCGGCGGCTTCTCCGCCGCTGACAGCCCATCCCTTGCCGAGACTGCCGGAAGCTGAGAGCGGCTTCGTGTCCCGTTCGGCATCCTTCATGTGGGAGAGCAGAAGCGGATAGTAGTCCTTGATTGCGATCACCCGGTCAACATTGCTTTTGGCCAGACCCATCGGTGCCGAGATAAAAGCCACCTTTGACGGACAGGGAGAAATAAACACGATGCCGATCTGTTCCGACGGCAGTCCCGTCTTTGCAATCACCCGGTCTCGCGCAAGCTTTGCTGCGACCTCCATAGGCGGGAGAATCGGAAGCAGATGCGGAATCAGGTTCGGAAAACGTACCCGGATCAGACGCTCGATCGTCGGGCATGCCGTGCTGATCAGCGGCCACTGCTCGGGATGATCCGCTATGTATTTATGTGAAGCTTCGGAGACCAGTTCGGCTCCGGCACTTACTTCAAACACATCATCAAATCCGGTGAGCAGGATCGCGGATAGGATAATGTTGACATCATCCATATGATTAAACTGGCTGTACAGTGCCGGTGCCGGCAGTGCGACCAGATACGAAAAATCCTCGCGCGCGGACGTGAACGAATCGCGTCTGCACCGTTTCGCGTGATGCGGACAATGCCGGGCGCATTCGCCGCAGTCGATGCAGAACTCAGGTATTATAAAAGCTCTTCTGTCCCGGATGCGGATCGCCTGGGTCGGACATCGTTTCAGGCAGGTGAAACAGCCGCCGCATTTATCCTCATCCAGATAAACGGAATGATAAAACTTGTTCATGTAAAATCCCCCGCAAAAAAAATTGCAATCAGCGATATCCCGAATAAAACGAAATACCGTATATTAGGCGATATTGATGGTCATGGTGACAGTGGTGCCGACGCCGATCTCAGTGTCGATCTGCATCTCATCTGAGGATCGTTTCATATTCGGCAAACCCATTCCGGCGCCGAAGCCCAGGGAATTGATTTCGTCATTCGCGGTGGAAAATCCCTCCTGCATGGCCTGATCTATATCGGGGATCCCCGGACCGACATCCTTCAAAACCATGAGGATTTTATCTGGAAAAATATCAACATCAATGACGCCGCCGTTTGCGTGAATGACCATATTGATCTCACCCTCGTAAATGGCGATGGAACAGCGCCGGATTACATCTGGGGGAAAATTCATGCGCTTCAGGTTCTGTTTTAACTGACTGCTGGCTTCTCCTGCGCGTGAAAAGTCCGTGCCGTCCACTTGATATTGGTAATGTATGCTGTTCATGTTTTAAAATCCCCTTTCATGATAAAGCTTTCCGCAGGCTTCATACATGGGCGAGTCTGACTGGAGAATCACGATGCCACAGTCCTCGGCCATCCCGATCATCTCCGCCGACGGTTTCTTCCCGCGGATAAATGCGATACAGATGATATCCAGCATCTCGGCGGTGCGGATCACCTGCGGATTGGTCAGCCCGGTTAAAAGCAGGGCATTTTTTTTGATAAAAGCGAGCACGTCGCTCATCATATCCGAGCCGCAGATAGTTTCAATCTCTTTGTTCAGATCCGCGGACGCGGTCAATACATCAGCGTCTAATAGCTCAGCAACTTTTCCGATTGTCATATCAGTATGGCCTCCTACTACAATGTATTTATGGGTTAGATACCTTACAGCCAGTAAGGATCTT
>JAJQFQ010000004.1 GCA_021201035.1 Clostridiales bacterium | reverse complement strand
GTGTGGGAGCCGTAGAGTCTACCTGGGGGATTTTGTACAATAAATCTTTATTTGAAGAGTACGGGTTGGAAGAGCCGGAGACGTATTCGGATTTTCTGGAGATCTGCCAGACGCTGCAAAAGAAAGGAATCACGCCCATCGGCGTCGGCGGCTCTGATCTGTGGCATATGGAGTACTGGGTGAATCATTTTTTCCACACGGATGTTCTGACAGCCGATGCGGACTGGCTGAAACAGTGCAGTCTGGGGAATGTTTCGTGGACGGATCCGGAGCCGACGACCATGATGAACCATCTGTCCAGTTTGTTTGCTGCGGGATATGTCAATGAAAACTGGCTGACAGCGACGGACACGAGCCTCTCTTATATGATGTCCGAGGGGGAGGTGGCGCTTCTTTATACCGGACCGTGGACCGCGGCGGCGATCGAGAAGCTGAATCCGGACATGGAGCTTGGGTGGTTTTATGTGCCAGACAGAACCGGGACTGTCTATGCGACGGATAATCTGGATACGTATTGGTCGGTGACGGCGGAGTGCGCGGCTGATGAGGAAAAATATGAGGCGGCGATGACGTTCCTTACCTGGTTTTACTCGGATGAGGTTTATCTGTCTTTCTGCGAAACGGCCTGTACATTCCCGCTCACGGACACGGAGCCGGATTATGAGGAGGGGTCTGTGCAGGAGGAGGTCTGGGAGGCTTTTTGTGCGGCAGAGGAAAAGGTTTCCGTTTATATCGGAAATGAGGATACGCCGGAGGATTTTGAAAAAGCCATGCTGGAGACGGTACAGGAGATCTTAAACGGATCGCGGTCGGCGGAGGACGGACTGCAGGAAATTCAGGACATCTGGGAGCACTCCGAAGGAGGTGAGCCATGAGACCGGGAAATCATTTTCGTCGATTACAGGGATTCCGGAAGAGTTCCGATGAGGGACATGCGGAGAATTTGCGGCGGTACCGCACGACCTTTTCCAAAATGACGATTTCTTTTGTGGTATTCGGTCTGGTGCCGCTGCTGGTCTTAAGTCTGTTGTTTTTTGTCCGTTACAGCGGGATGATACGGGAGAATATGGTTGCGTCTTATTCTACAATGACGAATTATGTGGCGGATAATGCGAGCGGTGTCCTGACAAGCGTAGATGATGCGATGGAGGAATTATATAATTATCAGAATGCCGAGGGACAGACACTGGCGGATATACTGGCTGACCGTTCATCCGGTGCAACTGATCAGGCACTTGCTGTTCAGGAAGCACTTCAGAACATCATGGCACAGAGTGAATATATTTCTTCTCTGCGTCTGGCGGTGGCGGACGGAACGATTTATAGCCTGTATTACAGTCAGGACAAGACGATACGAAATGATGCCGCTTCCTTTACTTCATTTGATCTGTTCGGCGAAGGAGAGAGCCCGACGGGATTAAAGGTATCCGGGACGATTCCTGAGTCGGAAATCTGCGTGAATTCAGAGGATTACATTTTCTGGCTGGCCCGGAATTATATGGATATCTCCTCCATACAATCCGCTTATACGAAAAGTCTGGCTGTTCTGTATGCGGATGTCAATGTACAGGAGATCGAGGATATCATTGATAAATCCAGAATCAGTAAAGGAGATTTTTACATCTACCATGTGGCGGCAGACGCTTATATTTACAGTGCCAGTACGGAGGATTACACGGATGAGAGTCATCCGCTGGCTTTCTGCGAAAATCTGTTCGGTGACGGGAGCGGTTACGAGAAGATCGGGCATCAGTGGGTTTTCTATGAGAAAATAGAAGATGCGGATGTCTATGCTGTTCTTGTACTGGAAAACCGTGATATTATGTCGGCCTTTTTCCAGAGCCGGCTGGTTTTGACACTGATCCTCTGTTTCGGAGGCGCATTTCTGCTGATTCTGTATATGGCGTTTTCTATCCGTATGAGCGAGCCGACCCGCAAGCTGAAAGAAGCGATGGACGAAATCGGCCAGGGACGTCTGGACGTCAGGGTGAATCTGCAGACGAATGATGAGATGGAGTATGTGGCAGATGGATTTAACAAAATGGCGGAACGCCTGTCGGATTATATAGATCGGGTTTATGTTGCGGAGACCGCAAAAAAGGACGCGGAACTGAATGCTTTAAAGATGCAGATTCAGCCGCATTATCTGTATAATACGCTGGATGTGATCCGGATGACGGCGCTGGATCAGGATGATGAAAAGACGGCTGAACTTCTGGAAAGTCTGGCGAAACAGCTTCGCTACGTGATGGGAGAACAGTTGGACCGCGTGCATCTGAAGGATGAACTGGATTCCATTCGCGAGTATTTTGTGCTGATGCGGGCTCGTTACGAGGGAAGGATTTCTCTGATGGTCTATCTGGCCGATGATGACGGTATGCTGCTGGTGCCGAAGATGATTCTGCAGCCGGTGGTGGAAAATTCCATTCGGCACGGACTCCGGGAAAAGGAAGGACCTGGCGCTGTGGCGATCCGCGTGGAACGGAAGGAAGAGTATCTGGAAATCGTTGTGATGGATGACGGTATCGGGATGGATGAGGAGCAGGCGGCAAAGATGCAGGCTTATCTGGAGCAAAGTCCTGTCGGAACGAATGAGCCGAATGAGTTTGTCAGCGTCGGTACGAAGAATGTTTATGACAGAATCAAATTAAACTGCGGAGCAGAGTACGGATTTACGATTCAGAGTGCACAGGGGATGGGAACAATCGTGACCTGCCGCCTGCCGATCTGGGAAGAAGCGGATGACGGGATGTTTCAGAAGGAGGTCTGAATATGTGGAAACTGGTGATCGCGGATGATGAGCGGGTGATTGAAAAAGGCCTGAAAAAGATGATCAACTGGGAATCTTTCGGTATTGAGGTAGTGGGAGAAGCCTATAATGGTGAGCAGTTGAAGAAAAGTATCGAATTTTTTGATCCGGACATCGTGCTGACCGATATTATAATGCCTTATGTGACCGGCCTGGAGATCCTGCACTGGAGTCGTGAACAGAAGAGAAAGACGAAGTTTATTTTTGTCAGCGGCTATCAGGAGTTTTCCTATGCACAGGAAGCGTTGAAAAACGGGGCGGTGGATTATCTGCTTAAGCCGGTGGGCGCGAAGAATCTCGAGGAAGCGCTGAAAAAAGCGATTCGTCTTCTGCAGGAGCAGAATATCGTGGAGATCTTTGACACCAAAAAAGATGAGTTTCAGAAATTATTTGAAGATATTAATAACGGCAGGAATTATGAGAACGAAGATCTCTACCAGATGTTTCAGGAAGCACAGCTTGATATCACGGATTGTATGTATGCCGGGATCTGTGCCGGCATTTGTCCGGACGCGGCGGTGGAGTTAAGCTCCAGGTCTTTCGGTCAGTTTAATCTGACCCGTTTTTCCGCATTTAATCGCCTGACAGGAGCTTTCAGTTCGAGAAAGCTGGGATTTGTTGTGAAAAAGGATAAAGATGCTCTGCACATCATGGGCGTTTTTCCGGGGAAAGACAGGGATGTTTTCATTCAGAAATATGTGGATCCTATCCGGAAACAGGTGGAGATTGAATGTGCTGTAGAGCTTTGTATGGGCATCGGACGGCCGGTTGAGCAGCCTTCGGACATGCTGCGGTCCTATAAGGACGCGAAATTCGCGTTCGGTCTCTATCACTTTGTTGAGGAGAAAATTGTTGATTTTTCAGACGTACACTGGGAATATAATGTTACATATGATGATTATAAAGCGGATGTAGAACAGGCGTTCCGCGCTATCATCGCCAAGGATGAACAGGTGCTTGAAAAGCTGGACCAGGTGATGAATGATATAGAAGCGCTTCATTATGGGAACTGGAATGCTATTATTATGCGGACGATGCATTTTACTGGAGATCTCGGTTCCAGGCTGAACCAGTATAATCTGCTTGATATTGATTTTTATGAGATGCAGGATGAACTTCAACGGAAAGCGGAAAAACAGTTTACCGTGTCTGCCCTGAAAAACTGTATCCACAATCATTATGCGGATCTGGTGCGGCGGATTTATCAGAAGGGGAAATCCGAGGAGAAGGTGCTGATTGAGGATGTGAAAGACTATATCCGACAGCATTATACGGAGGATCTGTCGATCAAAGAACTGGCTGACGTGGCCTGTGTCAGCCAGAATTATTTCAGCGCCATGTTTAAGAAAGAAACCGGACAAAATTATAAGGCATACCTGACCTCTATTCGGATGGAAGAAGCGCTGCGGCTGCTTCGGGAGACAGATGACAAGACCTATGAGATTGCGGAACGGGTAGGATACAATAATGTGCGCCGGTTTGTAGACGCCTTTAAGCAGATTTATTCTGTCAGCCCGATGGAGTACCGGAAGGCGCTGAGGGAGAAGTGATCAGCTCTCCCACCGCCCGGACGCCCCGCAGGGCAGCACGAGGCCGCTTTCCGACACCGGCAGACCGATTTCTTCGGCAGCAATCCGTCCGCCGTATTTTTTCATCTCCGTGCCGAGCATGTAGGCGAGCACGGCGGGCTGCAGCCCGGTCGTGTAAGAATTGATCAGGAAGAAAAGCGGCTGTTCCGACAGAATCTGTGTACACAGTTTTACCAGAGGATGGATGGCATCCTCAATCTTCCAGATCTCACCTTTCGGTCCGCGTCCGTAGGAGGGAGGGTCCATGATGACGGCGTCATAGGTGTTCCCGCGCCGTATCTCCCGTTCCACAAACTTTACGCAGTCGTCAGCCAGCCAGCGGACCGGCGCGTCGGCCAGACCGGAGGATACTGCGTTTTCCTTTGCCCACTGTACCATGCCTTTTGACGCATCCACATGTGTGACACTCGCACCGGCCGCTGCCGCGGCAAGCGTGGCTCCGCCGGTATAGGCGAAGAGATTCAGAACTTTGACAGGCCGCCCGGCCTGTTTTATTTTCTCCGAGAACCAGTCCCAGTTGACAGCCTGCTCCGGAAAGAGACCTGTGTGCTTAAAACGGAACGGTTTGAGGTGAAACGTGAGGTTAAGATTCGGATAGCGGATGGTCCACTGCTCGGGCAGATCGAAAAACTCCCATTCTCCGCCGCCTTTGCTGCTGCGGTGGTAATGCGCGTTTCTCTTTTTCCAGCCCGCATGGGTCCTTGGAGTATTCCAGATCACCTGCGGGTCGGGGCGCACCAGCGTGTACGCTCCCCAGCGCTCCAGTTTTTCTCCTTTGGAACAGTCGATGACTTCATAATCGTTCCAGCTGTCTGCAATCCACATATGTATAACCTGCCTTTTTCGCTTTATTATAAGGCATGACCTTTTTTTCGCGTCAATCATATTCGGTAATTTCCCGGGAAACAGGATTGTATTAAAAAAATACAATTAATTTCAAAAAAATCTTCCGGTTATGGAAAAAAACGCTTGCAATCATTCGTTTAATCTCTTATACTAATTCTTGCTGTGACATTGATAGCTGAGAAGCGTGAGGTTGCTGCCCTTCGTGGCAGGTTTTCCGTGGAGCGAATGTCAAGTTAGGAAACTGACGACAAGTCACTGTACGAAAGGAAGCCGAGAGGCCGAATGCCGTGTGGAAACCAGATGAAACACACGGGGGAGTGTACAGTCACCGCTTGTCGTACTGAATCAAAAGTGCGAAAAGGAGGCGACTTTTTTATGGCAAATCAGGTCATGAGAATCATTCTGAAGGCGTATGACCACGAAATGGTGGATGCATCCGCAAAGAAAATCATCGAAACTGTCAAGAAAAACGGATCCCAGGTGAGCGGACCGGTACCCCTTCCTACAAAAAAGGAAGTTGTAACGATCATCAGAGCCGTCCACAAGTATAAGGATTCCCGCGAGCAGTTCGAGCAGAGAACCCACAAGAGACTCATCGACATCATTGCACCGACCCAGAAGACGGTCGACGCGCTGAGCAGACTGGAGATGCCTGCAGGCGTAAGCATTGATATAAAGATGAAATAGCAGTGAGCTGAAATGGCGAATTGCTGAAAAATGGAAGCGATCCTGCTTCTAGAATGAGCGCGCGAGCGCTCCGCTGTAGGAAAAACAGGAGGTAAAAAGAATGAAGAAAGCTATTTTGGCGACCAAACTCGGAATGACGCAGATCTTCGATCCGAACGGTGTGCTGGTTCCCGTAACCGTACTGCAGGCCGGCCCGTGTTACGTGACGCAGATCAAGACTGTTGACAATGACGGCTACAGCGCCGTTCAGGTCGGCTTTGTTGACAAGAAGGAAAAGGCTGTCAGCAGGGATGCGACAGGCAAAAAAGAGATCAGACACAGACATGGCGTGAACAAACCCGAGAAAGGTCATTTTGATAAGGCCGGTGTTTCCGGCAAGAGATATGTCCGTGAGTTTAAGTTTGAGAATGCGGAGGATTACAAGCTGGCAGACGAGATCAAGGCGGATATCTTCGCTGAGGGAGACAAGATCGACGCGACCGCGATTTCCAAAGGTAAGGGATTCCAGGGCGCAATCAAGAGATACGGACAGCACAGGGGTCCCATGACACACGGTTCCAAGTTCCACCGTCATCAGGGTTCCAACGGTGCCTGCTCCTCTCCGAGCAAGGTGTTCAAGGGCAAAGGTATGCCGGGCCATATGGGCGCTGTAAGAGTTACGGTTCAGAATCTGGAAGTGGTTCGCGTGGATGCGGAGAACAACCTGCTTCTGATCAAAGGCTCCGTACCGGGTCCGAAGAAATCTTTAGTGACGATCAAAGAATCCGTGAAAGCTTAACCTGATTTGAGAAAGGAGGACATACAGATGGCTAATGTATCTGTTTATAATATGGAAGGCAGTGAAGTCGGTTCTCTGGAGCTGAATGACGCTGTTTTCGGTGTAGAGATCAATGAGCACCTGGTGCATATGGCAGTTGTACAGCAGCAGGCGAATAACCGCCAGGGAACACAGAGCGCGAAGACCCGTTCTGAGGTCCGCGGCGGCGGCAGAAAGCCCTGGAGACAGAAGGGAACCGGTCATGCGAGACAGGGTTCTACCAGATCTCCGCAGTGGACGGGCGGCGGTGTTGTGTTTGCGCCGAAGCCGAGAGATTATTCTTTTAAGATCAATAAAAAAGAAAAGAGAGCTGCTCTGAAATCGGCTCTTACCAGCAGGGTGCAGAATGATAACTTCGTCGTTCTGGATGAGCTGAAGCTCGACGCGATCAAAACAAAGGATTTTGTTAAGGTGCTGAACAACCTGAAGGTTTCCAAGGCGCTGGTTGTACTGGATGACAAGGATTTCGTTATCGAGAAATCCGCGGCGAATGTTCCGAATATCCGGACAGCCCTTGTATCCACGATCAATGTTTACGATATCCTGAAATATGATACCGTGATCACGACGAAAGCCGGAGTGGCAAAGATTGAGGAGGTGTATGCATAATGGCAAATGTACAGTATTATAACGTCATTCTCAAACCGGTAGTGACAGAGAAGTCCATGAATCTCATGGCTGAGAAGAAATATACGTTTCTGGTTCATCCTGAATCAAACAAGACCATGATCAAAGAGGCTGTCGAGAAGATGTTCGACGGCGTCAAGGTAGAAAAGGTCAGAACGATGAACTGCCCGGGCAAGACAAAGAGACGCGGCATGACCTATGGCAAGACGGCGAAGACCAAGAAGGCCATTGTTACGCTGACAGCGGAGAGCGCGGATATCGAGCTTTTCGCGGGATTATAAGAATCCGCCCGAAGCAACAGTATTAGATTGATATGAAAGGAGATTCATCATGGGAATCAAAACATATAACCCATATACACCTTCCAGAAGGCAGATGACGGGATCTGATTTTTCCGAGATCACGAAAAAGACTCCCGAAAAGTCTCTCGTTGTTTCCATGCCGAAGCATTCCGGAAGAAATAATCAGGGTAAGATTACGGTGAGACATCATGGCGGCGGCGCCAAGAAAAAATACAGAATTATCGATTTTAAGAGAAATAAAGACGGTATCCCGGCAAAGGTAATTGGTATCGAGTACGATCCGAACCGTACGGCCAATATCGCGCTGATCTGCTATGCGGACGGACAGAAGGCATATATCCTCGCTCCGCAGGGGCTGACGGATGGTATGCAGGTGATGAACGGACCGGAAGCTGAGATTCATGTAGGCAACTGCCTGCCGCTGGCAAATATTCCGGTTGGTACTCAGGTACACAATATTGAGCTGCATCCGGGCAAAGGCGGACAGATGGTCAGAGCTGCAGGCATGAGCGCACAGCTTATGGCAAAGGAAGGTCGTTTTGCGACTCTTCGTCTCCCGTCCGGTGAGATGAGAATGGTTCCGATTGACTGCCGCGCAACCATCGGTGTGGTAGGAAGTGCGGACCACAACCTGATCAACCTCGGCAAAGCGGGACGGAAACGTCACATGGGCGTTCGTCCGACTGTCCGCGGTTCTGTTATGAACCCGAATGACCATCCGCACGGCGGCGGCGAGGGCAGAGCTCCTGTCGGACGTCCGGGTCCTGTTACTCCGTGGGGCAAGCCGGCACTGGGATTGAAGACCAGAAAGAAACACAAGCAGTCTAATAAATATATCGTAAGAAGAAGAGACGGCAAAGCGATCAAATAGGAGGTAAAAAATGTCACGTTCATTAAAAAAGGGACCGTTTGCAGACGAGAGTTTACTGAAAAAGATTGACGCAATGAACGCTTCCGGAGACAAGTCCGTCATCAAGACATGGTCTCGCCGTTCCACAATCTTTCCGCAGATGGTCGGACATACAATAGCAGTTCATGACGGCAGAAAACATGTGCCTGTCTATATTACAGAGGACATGGTCGGCCATAAGCTCGGTGAGTTTGTACCCACCAGAACTTACAGAGGCCATGGCAAAGATGAGAAAAAATCCCGTGTAAGATAATTGAAAAGGAGGTACTATCCATGGCAAAGGGACACAGATCACAGATCAAACGTGAGAGAAATGCACAGAAAGATACCAGACCTTCCGCTAAGTTATCTTATGCGAGAATGTCGGTGACGAAGGCCTGCTTCGTACTGGATGCGATTCGCGGCAAGGACGTCAATACAGCGCTTGCCATCCTGATGTATAATCCGAGATACGCTTCCGGCGTGATCGAGAAATTATTAAAATCCGCGATTGCGAATGCGGAAAACAATCAGGGCCTCAGCGCAGAGAACCTTTATATCGAAGAGTGTTATGCGAACAAGGGTCCTACGATGAAGCGTGTTCGTCCGCGGGCACAGGGAAGAGCATACAGAATCGAGAAGAGAACGAGCCATATTACGATCGTTCTCAATGAAAGGTAGGAGGTTAGAGCATGGGACAGAAAGTAAATCCTCATGGACTGAGAGTCGGCATCATCAAGGACTGGAGTTCCAAATGGTATGCGGAAAAAGACTTTGCAGATTGTCTGGTAGAAGATTATAATATTCGAAAGTTCTTAAAGAAAAAATTATACAGCGCAGGCATTTCCAATATTGAGATTGAGAGAGCGGCAGATCGCGTAAAGGTCGTTGTCTATACAGCGAAACCAGGTGTCGTGATCGGTAAGGGCGGCGCTGAGATTGAGAAAGTAAAGAAAGAGCTTCAGAAATTAACAGATAAGAAGCTGATCGTTGATATCAAAGAGATCAAACGCCCGGATAAGGATGCGCAGCTTGTGGCGGAGAACATCGCCGCTCAGCTTGAGAACCGTATTTCTTTCCGGCGTGCGATGAAATCCTGCATGGGCCGTGCGATGAAAGCGGGTGCGCTGGGCATCAAGGCTTCCGTGGCAGGACGTCTCGGCGGAGCAGATATGGCGCGTACCGAGTTTTACAGTGAAGGTACCATTCCGCTTCAGACACTGAGAGCGGATATTGATTATGGATTTGCAGAGGCAGATACCACTTACGGTAAGGTTGGTGTGAAGGTCTGGATCTACAAAGGTGAGGTCCTTCCGAAAAAATCAGTGGAAGGGAGAGATAAATAATGTTAATGCCAAAGAGATCAAAGCATCGGAAACAGTTCCGGGGCAGTATGAAAGGAAAGGCTACCAAAGGTAATAAGATCACATACGGCGAGTATGGTATTGTTGCTCTGGAGCCCTGCTGGATTAAATCAAATCAGATTGAGGCAGCCCGTATCGCGATGACGCGTCATATGAAGCGTGGAGGTAAAGTCTGGATCAAAATCTTCCCTGATAAACCGGTTACATCCCAGCCGGCTGAGACCCGAATGGGTAAAGGTAAAGGTTCTCTTGAATATTGGGTAGCTGTCGTGAAGCCGGGCCGTGTCCTTTTTGAGGTTGCCGGCGTGTCGGAAGAAGTTTCCCGTGAGGCGCTGCGCCTTGCCGTGCATAAACTGCCCTGCAAGTGCAAGATCGTTTCACGCGAAGAGTTAGAAGGCGGTGAATAGAATGAAATCTGCAAAATATTTAGAAGAATTAAGAACACAGAGTCCCGCTGAGCTGAATAATCAGCTGGTCGCTGCAAAAAAAGAGCTTTTCAATCTCAGATTCCAGAATGCTACGAATCAGCTTGAGAATACGGCGAGACTGAAAGAAGTGAAGAAGAATATTGCCAGAATCAAAACTGTGATCGCTGAGAAGGCAGAGTAGTTTCCGGCTAAGACCCTGAAAGGAGAATTCCCGTGGAAGAAAGAAATCTTAGGAAAACACGTGTCGGCAAAGTGGTAAGCGATAAGATGGATAAGACGATCGTTGTTGCTGTGGAATACAGAGTCAGACATCCGCTTTACGGCAAGATTGTAAAGAGAACTTATAAATTAAAAGCTCATGACGAGAACAATGCATGCGGCATTGGCGATAAGGTCAGAGTGATGGAGACCAGACCTCTTTCCAAAGAGAAGAGATGGAGACTGGTTGAGATTATGGAGAAGGCTAAATAAAGCCGGACAATTATTTGGAAGGAGGCTGCCAGTATGATTCAGCAGGAGAGCAGACTGAGAGTGGCTGATAACACAGGCGCAAAAGAAATCCTTTGCATCCGTGTTATGGGCGGTTCTACAAGAAGATATGCGCACGTTGGCGATATAATCGTTGCTACGGTAAAAGATGCAACACCAGGCGGAGTTGTTAAAAAAGGTGATATTGTGAAGGCTGTCGTTGTCCGCACAAAGAGAGAGATCCGGCGTAAGGACGGTTCTTATATTCGTTTTGACGAGAACGCGGCCGTTATCATCAAGGATGACAAGACTCCGAGAGGAACCCGTATTTTTGGACCGGTTGCCAGAGAGCTTCATGAGAAACAGTTCATGAGAATCGTATCTCTCGCGCCGGAAGTATTATAGGAGGT